>JAHEJI010000022.1 GCA_024638965.1 Planctomycetaceae bacterium | reverse complement strand
TAGTTGATATTGAGGGTCGTTTGATCGGGATTTGCGTTCCGCTCAATCCACAGTCGAATGCAATTGGGGCTGGTGTCGAATGGTATGACTCAGGTATCGGATTCGCGATCCCGCTGCACGGAGCAGAAAAACTGATCGAGCGGTTGAAAGCGGGCGAACGGATCCATCCCGGATTCCTCGGAATTCGCTATGTACCCAACAAACAGGGGGATGGCCTGTTGATCCAACAAGTGGTTCAAGACACTCCAGCTGAAAAAGCCGGCCTGGAGATCGGCGACCGAATCGTGATGCTCGACGGGCAGCAAGTTGGCGACGTGATGATGATGAAACAGGTCTTGAACAGGTTTGAGGCGGGCCAGGAAGTTGAAATCGGTTTTGTACCGTTCGAAAAACAAGGAATCAAGAAAGTTACCGTGAAGCTTGGCATCCCGCCTTTGGCCAAGGGGGAACTTCCTCCGCTTGAGCCGCCGAAAATCAGGTAGGCGTTGAAAAAACCGTGGATCCGGTACCCAATCGGGTTGCAGACCAACGATCTTTGAGATTCCGTGTCCGTTGCATTATTATAGTGCAACCGAAACGGTCTTTAACAATTGGAAACAAGATGTCGCAAACAAGTGTCGAACCTGGTTTTGATCTGGAACAAGTACAAGCTGCGATTAAAGAATTTGGTTTCGACGGATGGCTGCTTTATGACTTCCGCGGGTTGAACGTGCTTGCTCTTCGAGTTCTTGGTTTACCGGAAGACAGTATTGGTTCCAGGCGTTTCTATTATTTTGTTCCAGCCGAAGGGGAACCTCAAAAACTTGTTCATCGAATCGAAGCGGGCGCGCTGGATCATCTTCCTGGCGAAAAGCACGTCTATCTGAAATGGCAGGAGCTTCACCAGGCGCTGGGAACAATCGTGGGCGGCAGTCGAAACATCGCCATGGAGTATTCCGCGAACAATGCGAATCCTTATGTCTCCCGGGTCGACGGGGGAACAATCGAGCTCGTTCGCTCCTACGGCCCGGAAGTTGGAAGTTCGGGCAACCTTATTCAGTACTTCGAATCGCGCTGGACGACCGAACAATGGGAATTACACCTTGAGGCGGACCGCTTAAATCGTGCTGCATTCGAATTAGCGTGGAAATTTATCTCCGACAACATCCGCGCAGGTACACCAATTCGAGAAACCGACGTTCAAAATCTCGTTATCAATTACTACCACGATAACAATTTGACGACTTACCATCCGCCAATCGTTGGCGTCGGGCCGAACAGCGGCGATCCGCATTATGCGACCAGAAAAGGATCCGACAAGCAAATCAAAGAAGGAGATTTGGTGTTGCTGGACATGTGGGCCAAATTGGACGTGCCATCTGGGGTGTACAGCGATCTCACCAAAATGGCCTTTGTTGGTCAATCGGTTCCGGATCAATACACAAAGATTTTCAATATCGTTGCGGCAGCACGCGATGCTGGAATCGAATGCGTCAAATCAGCTTTTGCCGAAGATCGTCCTCTGCAAGGTTGGGAAGTTGACCAGGCTACACGCGACGTCATCGAAGCGGCCGGCTATGGTCAATATTTCATCCACCGAACCGGGCATAACATCGGTCAGGAAACTCATGGCAACGGTGCCCATATGGACAATCTTGAAACCAAAGAAGAACGGCTTGTTATGCCACGGACTTGCTTTTCCATTGAACCCGGCATCTATCTTGACGAGTTTGGCATCCGCAGCGAGATCAACGTATACATCGATGAGAACACAAACATCCACGTCACCGGCGGCGTACAGACAGAAATTCTTCCACTCCTGGGGTAGTTGCTAACCACCAAACGTTGAATCCAACTTGCAATTCCGCTTCGCAATTGCAGGCTACGCTGCGAGGTAGCCGACGATGAAGCCGATCAGCAATCCGACGAGCATACTGATCAGACCAACCAAAAATACGGTTTGAATTCGGTAGAGCGGCAGGTCCTTGGGTAAACGCCCCGCCAAATTGAATTGCTCAACCGTTGAATTGCCGCTAGGTATCGGCGGCGAAATGCCGGATGAAGAAAACGATCCAGTATCCAGACCCGGATCGCCCACTCCCAAAGTTCCCTGAAGATTACTGCTTTGGGAAGGGTCGCTGATTTCGTTCATTGCCATTTCGGCAACGTCAAAATTTGGATCGGTGTCCTGGTTGTCGACCGATTGCAAAGGTGCCGGCTGCCACCGTTGCCGCCCAATGTCCTCGCTCATTAAAGGACTATCGTCGCTGGCCCACGGCGCTAACCGCTCGGCGACCTCCCGCGCCGATTGAATTCGTTCGCTTGGATCCTTCTCCATCATGTCGCCAATCAAATCGACGAAGTCATCACTGACCTCTTCGTTGAATCGGCGTGGATGCCACGGAGTCTCCTGTAAGTGCCGCCGCGCCTTGCTCTTGGGCGTGCCGCCGGGAAACGGAACCTTTCCGGTGATGGCGTAATACAATGTACAGCCAAGCGAATAGATGTCGCTGACTTCAGTCACATCCAACGGAGCTTTGATCTGTTCAGGGGACAGGTAATCGGCGGTACCCACGATTTTCCCCAGCCGAGGATCATTCGGATCGTTCAAGTGAAACGCCAAGCCAAGATCGGAGACTTTGGCGATTCCATCCGGGGTCACGAGGATATTTCCTGGCTTGATGTCACGGTGGATTAAGTTACGTTTGTGCGCGTGCTCGAGACCTTCGGCAGCTTGTTTGATAATATTGGCACCCTGCTGGACGCTTAATTTTCCTTTCGTTCGCACGAGACGCCTTAAGTCAGTGCCAGCGACGTATTCAACCACAAGATAATGCACGTTTCCATCTTTGCCGGCATCGAAGGCCCGCACCAGATTTGAATGATCGAGCTTGGCTTGAGCCCGAATTTCTCGGCGAAAATTCTCGATCGCATCGGGAGTCGATTTATGAATGGGCAAGACCTTGATCGCCGACTCGCGCCCCAGCATCGCGTGAACGGCTTTGAAGACTTGCCCCATCCCGCCTTGCCCAATCCAGTCGGTGATGATGTAGGGGCCCAAATCGAGTTTGGTCCTACCAGTCATCAATTGATCTGCCTGGTACGCCGTCACAATTTTCATTTTTACAAGTTGGCTGGCGAGCTGTTTGTCGCTGACGTCGGTGGCAGTCCGACGATCTGACCGGTTCTGTAACAGCGTTACAACCGCGGTGCGGATTTGGTCTTCCGTCACCAAACCACTGGCGATGGCTGTCTTTCGAAATCTAGGCCTTTCGGCGGTCATCTGCTTGCTACAAAGGAAGGATTAGGTTGCAGAAATGGCAAAGTAGGACGAGGCTCTACGATAATGATATCCCAAATCGATCCAAATTCCACCAATCAGGCGGTTTAGATTCAACGGTAATCCCCGTTTTCTGCGTGGGATGTTCAAAATGTAACGATCGACAGTGCAGCGCTATGCCTTTTTCAAAGGAATCCATGCTGCCGTATTTTCGATCGCCGATAATCGGGCAGTTGACTTGGCTAAACTGAACACGAATCTGGTGTTTTCGGCCTGTTTCCAAATCGATTTCCAGCAGACATTGGTCGTTCCAAGTCCCTACCGTCCGGTAATGCAAACGAGCCATTTTGCTGTCCGGACTTTGATAGGATGAGGCAAACATCCGATGTTTGCTATCGTCTTTAAAAAGATAGTGTTCCAGTGTTCCATTCCGTTTGCTCAGCCGGTCGGGAATAATCGCCCAATACTTCTTTTTGATCGTCCCGGCTCGCATTTGAGCGGACAGGCGACTGGCGGATTTAGACGTCCGGGCAAAAATGATGGCTCCCGACACAAACGCATCCAAACGACTCACCACTCCGAGGTAGACGTTGCCCGGTTTGTTGTATTTTCGGCGAAGATACGCTTTCGCTTCCTTCAACAAACTCGGCTCACCCTTGGCCACACCCATCGTCGCGATCAATGCTGGTTTGTCGATGACTAGCAGGTGATTGTCCTCAAACAGGATTTTCAACGAATGGGACATAGCATATTCTTGTCAACGAGGACTTTGCACGGGCTGTCTAATGTTCGTGCAGTGTTGAATCTTAGGGTAGATGGTCGAGGTTACGAGTCCCATTTGAATTTGATTTAATGGCAGGACTCGTGGCCTCGTTCACTTCTACGGCCAACCCCACAACTTAATACTGACAAACCACTAGACCCGAATTTGTATACCAACCAAGCCGTTTCAACCACCTAAATTCAGATCAGAGAGTTTGCAATTGTCAAAACATTCAATTCAACTTGTCCTGGCCAGCAATTCACCTCGTCGCCGCCAATTGCTCGAAGCGGCGGGGTACGATTTTGTGGTTCGGCCGCCGGATGAATCAGTCGAGCCTGAGATCTCGGATCAGTATGCTCCGGACGAACTCGTCGCCCGTTCCTCTTTTCTAAAAGCAAAACATGTTGCCCAGCAACTTGATTCCGGATTGGTTCTCGCAGCCGATACGGTGGCCGAGTGCGGCGGGCAGATTCTTGGCAAACCTCGCGATCGAGTTCACGCGAAAGAAATGCTCCGTCTGATGTGCGGTCGCGAACACCGCGTGCTGACTGGAGTTACGTTGTGGCATCGACCAACCGACGAGCACGAGACGTTTGTTGAACAGACCATCCTCATAATGGACGAATTGCCGGACGAATTACTCGACAAGTATCTCGACTCGGACGGCTGGGCAGGCAAAGCAGGCGGCTTCGGATACCAGGACGAACTCGGTTGGATTCACATTGTCCAGGGCAGCGAGTCCAACGTCGTCGGCTTGCCGATGGAACGACTGGCGGAATGGATCGGGAAGTTTGCTACCGACCTATGATTGACGATCGTTACCAAGCCGATAGGACACCGTCTCGCCGGACTTGCGCATGATGTCTTTGGATGTTAAATGTTTTTGTTATCTATTTTGTGTTATTCTATCCTTATTGATTTGATTTTTTGCATCAGTGCCCATGAAGAAGCGTTTTTATCGAATTCTAGTTTGCGTGTTTGTAAGCGTTGTGCTGTTGGAAGTCTGCCTTCAAATTGCATCGCTTTTCGTTGCGTATGCGTATGACAGGAACGAATTAACTCCCGGTGACGAGGGCGGAAAATCCATCTTGTGCATTGGGGATTCGTTTACCTACGGTGTTGGGGCCAGTTCGCCCGATAATAGCTATCCCTCCGTGATGAACAAAGAGCTGACAGATCGTCTGCCGCTCCGCCCGAACCTTATCAATGCCGGATGGCCCGGTCAGAATTCACGGGATTTGCTTGCCAAGCTGGAAAACCAACTCGAACAGCACGAACCGGATCTCGTTTTTATTTTGATCGGGATCAACGACAAATGGAGCATGCCGAACGAGCTGCTGTTAGAGCCAACTTCGGTCGCGCCGGATACGGCCGAGCCCGCATCGCAGTGGAAGCTCCGTTGGCGAACAGGCCGTTTATTGCTTTGGTTTTACGGAAATATCCGACCGGCAAAAAACGACTGTGAAGACAATGTCGAAAACAATGCGGGGAGCGAATCCGGAATGGCGGATGCAACCGCCAATCGCCAGTCTCCGCAAGCTGAAATCGCCACGCCGAAAACACCAATGGATCGCGGAACGTCACTGCTCGCGAAAGGTGACTTACAGGGCGCCATTCGAGAATTCCAACTGGCGTTGCAAACTCAGCCTGGAAAGTCCGCCAAAATCCATCAAGGATTGGTTCAGGCTTATTCCATGTCGGGATCCCGCGAATTGGCTCTGAAATCACTAAACTGGCTGGAGGATGAATATGCGCGGGAACCTGGCCGTGAGACCACCGAGGCCCTCGTGATCTCGTTGGCGGTGGTTCGAGAAATGGATCGCGCGGTTGAGATCGCTAGAAAGGGTGTGGCTCAATTTCCGGAGAGCTCAACGATGTGGTGGTTTCTGGGGGAAGAGTATTACCGTCGTGCACAACTAACGGACGCCGAAGCAGCTTATGACCGCGCCATCGAATCGGCCGATAAAGACGACCCTGATTGGAATGCCATCCTCTTGCGCTGCTGTGCACGTACCTGTGCCGAGCGAGATCCCGAGAAGGCGTTCAAACAAATCGTGGCCGCATTGTTAATCGATCAAGATTTTCCAAAGTCGATGGTCGCGCTCGACACGTGCCGCAAGTACATTTCATCTGACGCGGCAAAACGATGGCTCGAAGAATTATCGCTCAAACCGGACGAGCAGAGAATCGCCCAGGCATTGCTGGTTTCTCTCGATCCCCTCTCCTCAAAATCCGGGCTGGACGAGGATCATTGTCGGGCTCTTGAATCGCATGTTCGCCAGATGATCGACCGGTGTGTGGCTCATGGTGCGCAACCCGTTCTGCTAACCTATCCATTTCCAATTCCGGAGGTGGAGGCAATATGCAACAGGCTCGCCAGCCAGACCTCGGTACGAGTCATCGGAATTCGCGAACGATTCGATGTTGCATTACGACGGCAAAAACGAGATGAGTTGTTCATGCCCGATGGTCACTGCAATGACCAGGGTTATCAGATCATGGGAAAAGCCGCCGCCGAAATGGCCAGCCAATTATTGAAAGAATGATACGCTCATTTCAGCTTTTGAATGAGAATCTGTCGGTAAACCTCTAACGAGATTGGATCGTACGTTTTCAGTGCTTCTGCCCGATTTCGCAATGAGCCGATTTTTCCTCGAGCAACTTTTTGGGGCCTTTTGGCGAGTTTGTCAAGTTGCCGGATGTTTCTTTGCTTTTCATCCTCCAGCGATTCAAGGTCGCTGTTCATATTACCAATTGCCAAATCATATTCGTTTTGAATCTGATAGCCTCTCTCCTCCAAAACTGCCAATTGATTTGCAACGGAATCATAAAGATTACGAAGTCGGCCGAGTTCGTAAAGTTGATCTCGAATCGCATACGAAATCAGAACCGAATTCGAATAAGTGGGATCAACATACACGCCTCCGCGGCGACCCCTTGCATATCGACGGTTGTGTCTGCAGTAAGCGAGACGGAGATAGAGGCTATTGAGATCATAATTGACATAGCTAATCTGATTATTTAGCGAAGACAAATCCTGTTGAAGCGGTGTGGCCTCGGCTCGAATCTGATCCAGCTTTTGAAATCCCTCATTTCGGAGAACTTCGATCTTTGGTGCCAGCTGGCTTGCCAGTTCGTCGAACTCCTGATTCTGAGCCGCCAGTGTTCGCGTCTGATTTGCGTTGTCAGCCGCTGCCCTTTGACGCGCCGCAGCGACGATTTGAACGTTCGAATCCGTTAGCTGTTCGTACTTTTTAAGAACTTTTTCACGATTATTGTTGAAGACTTCCAACTGATTGGGCGTCATCCCTTGAGTCACCGATGTCATCGCCGCGGTTAACAGATCAGGGTCCGTATCGAATTTTGCCGGGCCTTGCATGTAACCGACCACTCGACCAATTCGTCTCAGCATCCACTCTTTGGAAGCATTGTCCAGATCCTGGTTGGCATTCATTTGCCGGCCAAGCGACAGCATGACGATCAGCGCTTCTTCGAAATTATCGCTCAACGTCTCCAACCAGATGTGGAGAACTGCCCCGTTCAGCTCAGCAGGTGCAACTTTGCTAAGTTCTCGCGCCGACTCCAGCGCGTCTTTGTAACGTCGATGCTGCATTCGATTAATCGTGTAGGCCAGCAGAACATCTGGGTCATTGGGAAAGCTCTCTAGTTCCTTCGCAGAACTTTCGCGGTTGCTCGAATTCTTCTCCCATCGAACGCCAAGAAGATTAAGTGCGGACTGCTTCGCGTTCTCGCCAGGCGGAACAGGAACCGAGACTTTTTGATTCTGTGCGCACAATTCACCAACGCTAAATGCCAAGATCAGCGCGACACATGACAATGTCGGCACAGAACTTGATCGATAAATAAATCGCATGACCTGTACCTTTTTTTGGCTACTTCTGCCCAAAGTAGTCGTCACTATTATTCGCGATTCGAACGCGAAATCAAGTTCATTGCTAATGGGCTAAATCCAGGCCGCGCAGACACCGCATTTAACCGATCTTAGAGCGTGTTGCACTTACCAAAATCAGGAGGCCACTTGTGGGGCTTGAAACCTGTATTGAGTAATAGGTAGTACCGGCTTTAGCCGGAAAATTCCGCCTGAAGGCGGGACTAAAAACATTTCGATTCCGGCATACAACCTGTTAACCAATCAACATGGATCGCGTTTTAACGTTCACTGGGATTGCCTTCGTCGGAGCCCTTTGCCTGATCAGCAGATAGCGTAAACAGGATGCGGTCTGCATGGTCGTTCTTCACCTCAACGATTTCAGCAACGGCACCGTCAAACACGACTCGATCACCGACTTCTGGAACTTTACCCGACCGCGTCATCAGAACGCCCGCAACTGTATCAACATCCAGTTCGTCAAGGTTCATACGAAGTGCCTTCTCGACTTCTGAAATAGGCGTACTACCCAGAATCATGAATTTTCCCATACCCAGCGATTTCACACCAGGCTCTTCAACAAGGTCAAATTCGTCGTCGACGGGACCAATGATTTTTTCAAGTACATTCTCCAAGGTTACGATGCCAATGATCGTCCCATATTCGTCAATCACAAACGTTAACAGCTGGTGTGTTGTCTGAATCTGTTTCAGGACTTTGCTGATTGGCATGTTCTCTGGGACTTTTACAGGTGTCCTCATCACCGTCCGCAAATCGAACTCAGTGTTGTTTTCATCGACCCCCAACAAGTCTTTCATGTGAACGACGCCCAGCAGTGAGTCGAGAGAGGAATCGCAGAGTGGATATCTCGTATGCTGTGTCGCCTTTGCAAACTTAAGCAGTTCCGGAAAGGGCTGATTAACATCGAGAATCTCAACTTCCCCTCGAGGTACCATCACCAATCGACAAATGAGATCATCAAACTCAAAAACTTTGTTTAGCATTCTATGTTCGGATACGGATAAATGTCCGTGGACGTGGGCCTCGCGCAACAGGGCGCGAATCTCCTCTTCGGTGTGTGGTGCATCATGGCCGCTTCCACCACGCAGTCCCATCCAACTCAAAAGCAGTTCGGTCGCACCGTTCAAGATGTACATGAATGGATACAACAAATAATAGAAAACCTTCATCGGTGCTGCGCACCACAGGACGAGCTTTTCGGGTTGTCGAATCGCAAAGATTTTGGGTGCCTGTTCACCAATTACCAGATGCAACGATGTAATCACCGAAAACGAGAAGATAAAAGCAATCACGTGAAGCAAATTCTCTGACTCAACCCCGGCCGCTTCGAACAACGGTGTAATCAAGAACGCAAAAGCCGGTTCACCAACGTATCCCAAGGCTAATGAAGCCATGGTGATTCCAAGCTGACAGGCCGAGAGGGTATGATCCAACCGTTCCGCCAGCCATTTGGCCGTCTCGGCAAACATCTTTTTTTCAATCACCATTTTGTCGATCTGGCTGATGCGAACTTTCACCATCGCAAACTCAGCCGCCACGAAAAACCCGTTTAGCAAAACGAGCAAAATGGCGATCACCAACATCAACCAGGGATCAAATTGCAGGGTAATTGATCCGGTCCCAGCATCCTGCGAGCCGTCGCTGGCAAATGCGAGTAAAAGATTGCCTTGCCTAACGGCAATGTCGCCAAATGCGAACAATTCGGTCATTTTTTATCCTGATTGAGCCGGACTGAGTTTCGATCGCAGTTTTATGACAGCATGCGAACGCTTCGTCAAATAGTCTGATCATGAACGACTCATTTTGTACTGAATTGAGCAAGCAAAAAAGGACAGATTGCCCACTCTGGTTAAATAGGCGTCTTTCACAAAATCGACGACAACGCACAATCCGCTAAGCAACGTTCTGCAAACGATAGCATCGGGGTTCGATCAGCATTGACTAAGATCTGCGAAGGCGGGACATTGTTGTGCCACAAGGACGTGCAACTGACTGAAATAGTCGACCCAAAATTCTCGAGGTGCAAGGATGCATTCAATAACACGATTTTTCACGTGTTTTACGCTGGTAGTTGGATTTGTAGCGACCGCGAATCTTGCCAACCCTTCCGCTGCAATCATGACTCAGGAGTTTCGCTTGCCGGCGGCGAACTCTTCCCCAAACGAACCTGAACCGGTCATTGTCACTGCACCCCCAAATCAGCCAGCCGAAGACGATGGGCAGCACAGCATTCTGGATGCGGGCCAGAACGAGTCCATTGCCGCCGAAACAAAGTCGACTGATACGTCCAGGCGCGCGTCGCCGACTCAGCAAGTTCAAAGCTCTGAACGTGGGCGATTGAATTCCACGTTCAACCGCGTAGAGGGTGATGGCAGTAATGCGATTGGTACATTTGCAAAATCCGAAAACAACTCAGCCGAACCACAACAGGCTGCGTCGCAACCGCCAGTCATGCCACCCATTACAGACAACCGACTACGCGGAGCTTCCGATCGTCCGCCCGCGTTGAACCCAACCGCCAGTAATGAATCACGGTTAACCGATCAACCTGGCTGGGACGAGCAACCAACTCCTCCCTTGCCTTCGCAACGACTAAATAGCTCGCCTTCCCCGATGCCGTCAATGAAAGCTCCCCCCTTCGGCAGTCGTAATGCCCAGTCTTTCACTCGTCCACCTTCTGCTCATGCTCTAAATCCACAGGCGAATCAAATCGGACAGTCGAATCAGATTTCCAGCCGCCAGGGCATCCAAGAAAACTCGCGTTCCTTTGCCTCGCCAATTCAGTCTTCGTTCGAACAAACGCAAAAAGAGCAGCGCACCATTCAACCAACCCAGTTTCAACAATCGCTTCAAGAAAACCAATCTCCAAATCTGGCGAAACGTAATTCACTCGCCAATCTGAAACAGGCAAGACAGATCATGCAACGCTACCAGGTCGAAAACGTACCTGATCCGCTACCCGGTCGGCCGGTCAAGTTATTGGAAATGCTCGAAACGACCCCGATACAACATCGAAAGCAAATGATCAGCCAGTACTGGGAAACTCATTTCGATTGGGCCAGCCTTCTGAATTCAAAGCAGTTTCTCCGCTGGATGCAACAGCTTCCCAATCCACTTGATTCGAACGAACAAATGCTCTTGAAAACGGCCAAAGCTTCGGCGAAAGACCAGGTTTTGGCAGACGAAATTCAGCTGGGAAAATCTCAATCAAAACTACAACAATTCATGGTTCGCAGCAACGAAGACCTGTTGCCCTTGCCGTCCGATGTTCCATTGCTCCAGACGTACGATACGCATTATCAATGGTTTGAATCGAGAGGACGAATTCCAGTGAATTTGCGCGGGATCGACACGATGCTCCCCAAGACCATTCAGTTGATCTCCGATCGAGCGGACACGGTCGCAACTTCGCGTATCGCGCTCAACCAGGTTCGGGCCGCTTACGTCGCCAATCCTCGCGCTGTGGGGTCGGTATTGGAAGCAGTACGTCTATGGAAGCAAGCAGAACAATCCCTGGTCTCCTCCATCGTCAGCTACAACCAGGCGGTCGCGGATTACTCGCTAACGGTCGCTCAAGGCAACAAATCACCACAACAAATCGTGTCGATGCTGATCACCAAACCTCGTCCTGTCGCCCCACGAATGCCCCAGAAACAAACAGCAGGCACAAATGACCTGCTTGATCGATCACTTCAAAACACGAATCAAACCTCGGATTTGGGTGCCAGACGCGTGCAGAACAACCGCAATCAGTCTGGAAGAGATCCAAACAACCGTGCAATAGGGGAGCGAGCCGATTTGAGTCCAAACGGATATTCACTGAAACAATCCCCAAGCCGCCCAGCTACATACAATCGAAGTCAACCGCAATCCAGTCCGTCAGGACAGTTTCCGATCAACTCTCAGCCGACAAACAATCGCACTGCGCCGCCCAAGTCTTCGTTTGAACCATCTCCGGCCAACCCGCCGTCCACTCAACCGCCAGCGGGTGACCGCAGTGCTTTCCGAGATACCAATTCGTTCGGAGGCCCACCGGTTTCACCTCGGAATTCAAAATCGGCCAATGAATATAGCTCCTTCGGCCGTTAAGGAAAAAACAGCTTGAGCAAATTCAAAATCAGTATTCAGTCTCTGTCATTCTGAAGGAGCTTGCGACTGAAGAATCTCTCGTTGCCCCGCGTAGATCCTTCACCTCGTGCCTCGGTTCAGGATGACACAAGTGCAAAACAACTTTAAGAATGCTCGAGGGGGATAAACCTGGGCGTAGCTTTGAAGCTTCAGATGGTACGTTAGGCAACGAAGTTCCGATTCCAGAGATCCGGCACGATTGACCTCGATGCAGCCTCTGAATACTCGCCAGTCCAGCTACGATTGAGATCCATGAGCAGTCAGCGCGTCTTTTTTAACAATGTCAGAGGCATCCGCCTGGGCGGAATCATCGATTGGCCCGATCAGGTAACACCGCCGAAAGCGTTCGGCATGTTTTCACATTGCTTCACCTGCACCAAGGATCTGAAAGCAATTGTTCGAATCAGCCGCGGTCTCGCCAAGCACGGCATTGCCATCTTGCGGTTTGACTTTACTGGACTTGGCGACAGCAAGGGTAATTTTTCGGAATCGAATTTTAACACGAACCTCGAAGATGTAGATGCGGCGGCCACTTTCCTGTCCGCCGAACACGAAGCTCCCCAACTCTTGATTGGACACTCGCTTGGAGGTGCTGCGATGATGGTCAGGTCAAGCGAAATCGAATCAACCAGGGCGATTGTCACAATTGCAACGCCTTCGACGACCCAACACCTGGCCAACTTTTTATCAACCGGCAACCCCCAAATTGAAGCGGACGGTGAAGCAGAAGTTGCAATTGGCGGTCAACGCTGGGTTCTACGCCGACAGCTGATTGAAAATCTGCAACGACTTGACCTGCCGTCGATGGTTAGGAACATTCGCCTTCCGCACCTGATCTTCCACCCCACGGAGGATGAAACGTTGCCGTACTGGCACGCCGAGAAGCTTTTTGAGATGACGGGTGGTGCAAAAGCGATGGTCTCCCTGAATGGTGCAGACCACCTATTAGTCAACCAACCTGGAGACGTCAAATTTGTCGCAGACGTGATCGCTGTCTGGTTTCAGAGGTATTTACAATCCGACGAACAAGAACGTTAAGCCTGAAGCTACACAAGGAATTAGAATGTCGAAGTTGCATGACAAACACGACTCGACGGTGGCTGCCGGTATTCTCTAGGTTCTTTGATATCATCGGTCCCAGGCAGGGACCTTACCAACGCCATGAACCAAACGGCTCAGCAGGTTTCTTCTTGGTCGGTGTGGAATCGTCGACGCTGGGCCTTTTCGATTTATAACGATAATAGTCTCTACGAAAATACCGTTCTTCAATGGCCAGGTATTCTGGATCGTCAAACAAAGGTCTTAAATACTCAATTTCTCTGGGACGACTCCGATACGAGAACGCGCGTTCTTCCACAGCTTCGCGAAGGTATTTGAGCGCCAGTTCTCGTTCATCCAGTTGTGCGTAAATGATCGACAAATCTTTTTTGGCAAATTTCCGATAACGCGGATAATCAAGAACCTTTTTGTATGCCTTGATCGCCTGATTCGCGTACGCTTTTCCCTTTTCTTCATTGGATTCTGGCTCAAACGTATTATTGATCGTTAACTTTCTACGCTGCTTAAACAGATTGAAGTTACATCGCGCGAGGTGAAACCAGGCGTGACTGTTGTTGGGATCCTGTTCCGTCAATTTAACAAGGTGCGGAATCGCCGACTCGTTTTCTTTGCGTTCCAGGTAGTAGTCAGCGTCGCGCCGAGCCTTTGAAAATTCGCTCGTCGCCGCCATGATCGAAGTGTTACTTCCGAGCATATTGACGGTCTGTGTGAGCAGGTAGAATCCTCCACAAAACAAGATCAAGATAATGATGTCACGGAGAACGTGATTAAGTTTCATTGAGTCTTTCTTGATTTTGGTTGGCCCCTGAACAAGAGAGCCATTTTTAGGTCGGCGAATTTGGTCCAACCCGAACCGAATCCAGCCAACATTAATTTCCACGCATTTGCTGAAAATATTCTCGAGCGTGTTCCCGTAACGATTTGGGAAGTTTTTGGTTCTCAAGCGGATCGGAATCTTTGTTCATCGAGGAAGCGACTATTTCTTTAGCTTCGCTGACCGACCGTCCGGAAATGTTATTGCCATCGGCGCTACCGGTCACGACAGTCTCACCTTTTTGAAGTTTGGCTTTGACCGACGATTTATAACCTCCGGTATCACCCTCACCTTTTTCTCTTTTTCCCATCCCCCGGCCGCTGCCCTTGGCCCAGTCCTGGAATTTGGGTTCGTCACCCCCTCCGTCACCTTCGCATTGGCAGTCATTCATGGCGTTTTTGATGTCTTCCAGGTCTTTTGCAAGATCTTCCAGTCCTTCCAGCTCTTCAAGTTCCTGTTGCATTTCTTCCATTTGCTCAGCCAGGTCCTGAAGAGCCTGGCCTGCTTTTTTTAGTTCCGCTTGACCTTGCTGGTTTCCTGGTTGGCCCGCCTGATTCCTGGGATTTCCGCCTTCGTTTTGTTGACCTTGATTCATGCAGTCAGCACACTTCTGAAGGTTCTCTGCCATCTTTTTCATTTTCTGCTGTTGCTGATCCTGCTGCTGTTTCTTTTCGAGTTGCTGTTGCAGTTCAGCAGCTTTATTAAGATCTCCCTGTTGTTGGGCCTGTTTGATTTTTTCTTTCAATTCCTGTTTGGCCTTTTCATGTTGATCGGCCATTTTGTTGAGTTGATCGGCGATGTTTTTCAGATCCTTCGCCAGCTTTTTCTTTTCGGTCTCTGACAATTGGCCTTGCTGCAGCTTGTCGGCGAGATTCTTGATGGCTTTCTGAGCTTCTTCCAGATCGCCTGACTTCATCGCTTCGGCCAGTTGTTTTGCCGGGCTCTTGCCCACGTCCGAGAGCTTTTTGAAGTTCTTTTTCAATTCGTTGGTTCCACCAAGTTGTTTTTGACGATCTTCGAGTTGCTTTTTGATGTCATTCAGCTTGACCAAAGATTCTTTTTTGTCTTCGGTGTCGCCTTTGGACATGTTATCCAGTTTCTTGTCGAGCGAATCGAGTTTTTCGAGCGCGTCCTTGAGACCTTTGGTGGGAACATCCTTGGCTCGCTCGATGAGCTTTTTCTTTGCCTGCTCTACTGCGACCTTGACTTGTTCGGTATTGAGCTTGGTCGGTTCTTTTGCGTCCGCTTTTTTATCGAGTACAGCATTCGGCACAAACATCAAAGCCACCAGAACCAGGGCAGATAGAATCGGTAGAGCCGCTTTCCAATTGGGGTGGAATCCGAACTTGTCTCGAACGTCGATCGTTTGAGCCTTTTCTGATGCGTCCTTTATCAACGCTTGTCCGACTTCGGATTGGGCTATGTTCTCATCAATCGCGAGGGCACTCGAGATACGTTCTTTCAAACCAAATCTTTGATCGATTTCGACTGCGGCCGTCAAGCGGGATTCTCGCCCAAACCATGCCATCGTCGAAGCAACGATCAATCCCAACAAAAGTCCGCCCCCGATCCAGCTCCAATTCCAGGTTGCCTGATTTGACGCCGTCTCAAGAAATCCAAGATGCCAAATTTTGGGCACCGCCAAGCCAATTGCGGCAATCATTAATCCGGCAAAAACCGACCAACACAGAATTCGGAAAAACTGTCCGATCAACAGGCGTTGATGGGCACGCGAGACTTGTCTTGAGATCTCATTCATTAACGCAGCTCCAAAGCTCTATCGACTTGCCGTCATTATGTATTTCGACATTAATGGCCATTATATGGGCCAGATTTTGTAGAATGCTATCGCAATTCTGATTCTAACATAAAAAGTCGACAACCCCGTGATTTGATCGTTGTTCGATCGCCTGACTTCCGGTCAATCATGGACAGTTGTTAAATTCATTGCAATTCTGGCAGCCATAATCAGTGACGACACGATTCAAAAACAACACGGCGGAAGCAAATCCGGAATCTCCCGTTTCGGCGATGTCCGTTCAACTTCCTTCCCCACAGGATCTACCAGACGCGGAAGTCGTCATCTACGACGGTCATTGCAGTTTCTGCAAAAAACAAGTCGCCAATCTATATCGTTGGGATGGTCGGGGGCGTTTGGCGTTTGTTTCCCTCCATGATGCTTTTGTCGAGCAAAATTATCGCGACCTCTCGCACGACAAAATGATGGAACAAATGTACTTGATTACCAACGACAATCGGCGATTGGCCGGAGCCAATGCTTTTCGGTATATCACAACTCGACTTCCTCGGTTGTGGATTCTGGCTCCTCTTTTGCACATTCCATTCTCGCTCCCGCTTTGGCAGTTTCTTTACATGCAAGTCGCCAAACAACGATACCGAATCGCAGGCAAGACTGCTGAAGTCTGCGAGGGTGACACTTGTCACGTTCATTTCGGTGGTAAAAAATAGCGTTCCAATTCCCATCCAGCTTTTGCGATTCGATGTGGTTGTGGTTAGACTGTTGAATCTCGTCGTGTTATTGGCAACGAACAAAGGAATGGAGAAATGTTCAGAATCAAGTTTCCGGTTTTGATGTGCTTGTTTGGTTGTGTGGTATTCGGCACAGCCTGTTCTATCAACGCTGTTGTGTCAGATCATGCAGTTGATTCCAAATCTGATTATGCCGAAACCCGCGTCAACACATTCACGGCAAGTTCTCAATCAAATTCGTGCCTTGCCATCCAGCGTAATGGCAATACGATCGTCACTTGGGACAGCCGGCGCCAACAAAACGGAACTTACGGAATTTACCTGCAACGTTTTTCCGCGACAGGCAACCGACTTGGCAGCGAAACGCAGGTAAATCTTTACACCCAAAATATGCAAACGAAACCTGCCGTGGCAACGGACGGCTTAGACGCAACCTGGGTTGCCTGGGAATCGTTTGGGCAGGACGGTTCGATGAATGCGATCATCGCCCGACGATTCGAAGGTGAGGCATTTACCGGCAGTGATGAAATCCTTGTTAATGAAACTACGAAAGGCCAACAATCACAAGTCGTCGTTGCTGGAGATTCGAAAGGTCAGGCGACTTTCGTCTGGACGACGCCAGCGACCGAAAAACACCCGCAACGCATTGTGTTTCGGCGATTCGACCCCAGCGGCCAATCGATCGGCGCGGAGACTTTTGTTGACGCTGCAGAATTCCATCAACATCTGCCAACCGTATCAATTGACGATCAAGACCGATTAACGATCGCGTGGGCCGAAACCGATATGTCAAATCGGCCTCGTGGAATCCGGGCGCGAGTCTTTGAATCGGACGGGATCGCGATCAGCAAGACCATTCAGATTAGTCCGCGTGACGGACAGTCCCATATCGAACCGGCCATCAGCGCAGGCTCGGACAGATCATTTGCGGTCTGCTGGCTTCGTTCCAACAAACAAGATTATGAAGTCGTTTTTAACCGATTTAATTTCGCAGGTGAGCGGATTCTTCCCGTCACTTGCGTCAGTCCCAAAAATGGCAGTCGGATCAGTGGAGCCACCATTGCGCAGGCTGATTCGGGCGAGTTGGTATTAGCTTGGAACCGCGGCATCGACGGAGGAATCAAAAACGAATCCCTGGTAGAAGCGCGGCGTTTTTCACGCGACGGCAAAGCCGTTGGCGACTACTTTCAAATCAACCAAGACAGCGGCTCAATTCGCCGTATGACTTCGGTTTCCGGTACGCAGAGAATGGCGTTCGACCGGCATGGTCACCTTGCGATTGCCTGGAACGGAAACTGTGCCGATGACGAAGCGGCAGTCGGATTGACGGTGAAAACACCACGAGCGCGCGGTTTTGCTATTCAAGCACCGGAACAGTTCGATGGTATCTCGGCATCTGTGGAAGAGGTCGTCGCTCGTCCGCATGAGCCACCAACTTTTGATCCTCTTGATATTGCGATCGATAGGTTTGGCGGTGACCCGAGCCCGCTACCACAGGGTAACGAATTCGGTTTCATTGGAATCACTGCATCGGGCTGGACTCCGCCCGATCCAACGATCGCGGTTGGTCCCGGAAATCTTGTTGCAACAACGAACGGAGCCATAGCGTTTTTCGACAAAGACGGAACCAAGACGTTTGAAGACGAAATCGAAAACTCGTTTGGGTTTTGGGGTTCGCTGGGAACTGATAACTTCGTGTTCGATCCCGAAGTCGTATTCGATCCTCATTCCAACCGCTTTTTTGCGATGGCTTGTGAGCGAAGTGACAACGGACGCAGCAATTTTTTATTGGCGGTTTCGGACGACGACAATCCGAATGGCGACTGGTTTAAGTACCGGTTGGACGTGACTGATCTGGCAGACAACAACATCGATTCGCCCAACATGGCAATCGACGCCGACGCGGTTTATTTGACGGCGGATTTCTTTGGACCTGATCGGTATTTGATTTACATGCTCGACAAAGCGGATCTTTTGATAGGTGCAACTCCGGACACAACGAACCTGTTAATCACCGGCAGCCAGTCATATGGAATTGCTGTCAACTACGACGCAAATGCTCCTGCAACCTATATGATTCAAGGCGACGAGTTCGCCACGTCGACAAATCTCAAACTGCACGCTCTCACGGATCCACTTGGAACACCCAATCGAGTCGTGACCAATGTCACGGTCCCTGCCTACGGCCACCCGGTCGATCCGCCACAGTTGGGAACCAGTTCTCGGCCAGAACTATTTGAATCGCGGTTCTGGAGCTGTGTCTACCGAAACGGATCTTTGTGGGCGGTTCATCATCAAAGCCCGAACGGCACCGCAGCCGCCCGCGCTCGCTGGTACCAGTTTGACATGAAAGGCTGGCCGACAAGCGGCGATGTTCCAGAACTCGTCCAATCGGGCGATATTCAGCCGGACGCCAACACTTCAACGTTTTTCCCCAGCATTTGGGTCGACGACGAAGGTAATGCCGCGATCACGTTTGCGAAATCTTCCAGCACCGAATTCATTTCCATGTGCCGTTCCTTGCGCGCTGCAAATGATCCACTGGGTGAATTTCGTCCATTGCAGGTCGTCCGTGAAAGTTTGGGTTCCTACTCAATCGGACGATGGGGAGATTATTCCGGAACAGCGAATGATCCGGCAGAGCCGCGGACGTTTTGGGGAATCCACGAGTATTCACCCGGTTCGAATAGTTGGAATACCTGGATTGGAAAATACGAGATCCCAACGAGTGAAATACAGGTCGCTGTCGACAATTTTGCGGTCAGTATCGGAAGCGTAAACTCAGGCGGGCTGCCAGAACTCTCTGAAAGCGATGACCAGTATGTCGTCCTTGACCCGGTATTTCTTTCGTTTCGATATCAATTGGTTTTTACGGTTGACGCGACTTCACCATCGTCCGCACCTGCCGCTCTTGAATTCAATTATGAATCCAGGGCATTCAATTTCGTCGGAACCGTCGATCAAGAGATCGAGTTATATAACTTCGTTACGGAGCAATTTGAGACTATTGATAGCCGCCCGGCCTCGGCTACCGATTCTGTGGTAAGTGTCACGCCGAACGGTGATCCAGCGCGTTTTGTGCAATCAGGTACCAACGCCATGCAGGCTCGTATGAGCTACCAAAGTTCATTGCCATTTTGGGTCTTTAGTACGGAGAACCTGTATTTACCGTACCGAGTCCGAGCGGATCATATCTTCTGGTCGATCACGCCCTAAAACTGACGCCAGTTCAGAGCGATTAAGAAACACCGCGCCAATTTCTAAGGCGGATCGTCGCCGCCTGGATTGAACGGGTGACAGCGCATGATTCGCCAGATTCCTTTTAACGAACCTCTGAACGCTCCGTACTTGCGCACGCTGAGGATAAAATAACTGCTGCAAGTCGGAGTAAACCGGCAGTGTCGGCCGATCAGTGGGGAAATGCCGACTTGATAACAGCGGATGCCAAATATCAACACCAGGCTGGGTATTTGAATGAGTCGTTTGATCAATTTTGGTTTGCTTTCGGACATACAACGTCACGCCCACACAATACCTGATTCTGCAAGTTGAACTCGGGTCACGCCCCGTACAGCAAGAACTTTACTTCGGAATCTTGCGGTCCAATCGCTCAGCCAGTCGACGAATAGAACGGGCAATGTCGGCGTAGTCACATCTCGCGCCTTTTCGAGGTCGTGCAACTAGATCCAAACCGGCGGGTAACTCTCCCAGTTGCTTTCGAAACGCCTCTCTGATTTTTCGCTTCCAGGCGTTGCGAACGACCGCATTGCCAACTCGTTTACCAACTGAAAGTCCCAGTCGACAGTGTGCCAAGTCATTGCGCCGCGCTCGAATTACAAGCGTATCGTCAGCCGCAAAATAATCCGCGGCATAAACTTTATCGAATTCCCGTTGAGTTCGAACTCGAACGGATTTGGGGAATGATTCATTTTTGACCATTCGCAATGGCTTTCGGAATCTACCATGTCAATTCGTTGCGAGGACTTGAACCGTTCCAGGACGCGTCAAGTTTTCTAATCAATTCCAAATCTTGTTCGGAAAGTTTGTCTGGCAAAACAATTTGCAATTGCGCGATGAGGTCCCCTTTTTGTTCATTTGTTTTGATGCCCATCCCTTTCAGTCGCAGAGACTTACCACTGGACGTGCCCGGTGGCACCGTGACGGTTATCGTCCCGTGAGGGGTTGGTAAATCTATTTTCGCACCATTTGCTGCTTCACCAATGGTAATGGGAACCGTAACGTTCAGGTTTAGCCCCGATCTTGAGTAGCTAGGGTGTGCGGCGACCTTGACCTGAATGATTACATCGCCGCGTGGACCGCCATCGAATCCTGAGTGTCCTTGTCCCCGCAGTCTAATTTTTTTTCCGTCAGAAATTCCAGCGGGAATCTTAACCCGAATGGTTTGGACTTTGCCGGTTCGACGTTGAAAACTGACCTGATGTTCGCCGCCCAGAATCGCAATTGCGAATGGCACGGTAATTCTCTGTTCAACATCAGGACCCTTGGTCGGACCAGGGGCAGGACCACTTGCGCCACCACCTCCCATTCCAAATTGTCTTAGGATTTCTTCGAATCCGCCGGCGGATGCACCGCCCGGACCAGCGGCGCCGCCAAACATCTGGCTAAAGTCAAATTCGGCTCCGCCCGCCCCACCAAACGGACTACCGCCATGCATTTGTTCAAAGTTGGGTCCGAGCTGATCGTACCTTCGTCGTTTTTCTGTATCACTCAATACATCGTAAGCCTGTTGGATCTTTTGAAACCGCTGCTTGGCGGCCTCTCGCTCTTTTTCTTCCTTGTCTGCGTGAAGATCAGGGTGATACTTACGAGCGAGTCGTCGATACGACTTTTGGATTTCTTCCTGACTCGCATTTTTGGATACGTTCAGAGTCTGATAGTAGTCGTCAGCCATTCTTATCCGTAACGCCCGTAATTTGATGGTTTGAGAGGATCCCGACGGGCCAAATGGGATTTGAACCGGCCGCAAGCCTGTCTCTGTGTCGCAATTCTATTGCC
This sequence comes from Planctomycetaceae bacterium, assembly GCA_024638965.1. Taxonomy (GTDB): domain Bacteria; phylum Planctomycetota; class Planctomycetia; order Pirellulales; family Pirellulaceae; genus Mariniblastus. The sequence goes on along the minus strand of JAHEJI010000022.1, from coordinate 22,527 downwards.
GGTTAGGCCGAAAGTTCAACCTCCACTGACCACAGTCCCAAGGGAAATTTGAAACCGACTCTATGTAAAATGATCTCTCGATTCATCTTACACCCAAAATTGCCCGCAACCGCGTTCGCGACTCCTCACCTGTCCACGTTGCGATTATTAAACGTGAACCGTATTTGCACCATCGATGTTGCATTTTGTAACGCATCGACAACCCCACCCAATGATCATGTCCCCAAAACTTCCCAAAAAGCCTGCTTTTTCTCAACCCCAGCGGCTTTCAGGAAATGTCGACCGTGTTTGGCACCAAGGGTGCGTAAGTTCCGTCCATCAAGCCATCGGCGAACACCTTCGAAACACAATCTTACTTGAGGACGACATGTCAAAGGCACGGCGCAAAAAGAACGGAACTCTCGATCCAAAATTTGACGACACAAATGTTGATACCGAAGAACAGGACATCATCACGAAAGAGCTCAAAGAAGCGGAAAGGGCCGAGAAAAAAGACGCTGTTGACGCCATCGACGATCCTGTACGAATGTATTTGATGCAGATGGGGCGGATTCCATTGTTAAATCGTCAAGAAGAAGTCGACGCAGCCATCGAAATCGAATCTTCGCGCTTTGCCTTCCGCAACCACATGCTGGCAACCGACTTCATGCTTCGCGGCGCCGTCGATGCGCTCCGCAAAGTTCTTGAGGGGCAACTGCGACTCGATCGCACAATCGAAGTTTCCGTTACAAACAAAGCCGAGAAAAAACGGATCATGTTGCGGTTGGTGCCCAACCTGAAAACACTCGACCATTTATTGAACCTCAACCGATCTGATTTCCTGTTCGCGATCAACGTCAACAACCCAGTCAAACAACGTCGTGGCGTCTGGCGACAGATTGTGCGGCGTCGCAACAAATGTGTGATGTTGGTCGAAGAACTGAACTTGCGTTTCAGTCGCTTGCAGCCGTTGTACCGACAACTGGAAGAAATTAACGACCGAATGCAATCACTGGTTCAGCTTTTAGATGAAGTCCGTAACGGTGACTACGATGGAGTAAGATCAATTGAAGAAATCCGTGCTGAACTTCATTACCTGATGATGCAAACCTACGAAAGTCCTGCGACCCTTCGTCGTCGCATCGCTAAGACCAACCGATTACAACAAATTCAAGACGCGAACAAGCGAGTTCTCTCAGCAGGAAACCTGCGACTGGTCGTGTCGATCGCGAAAAAGTATCGCAACCGTGGCTTGAGTTTCCTGGACCTGATCCAGGAAGGAAATACGGGCCTGATGCGGGCCGTCGACAAATTCGAACACGAACGAGGTTACAAGTTCTCGACCTATGCAACGTGGTGGATTCGCCAGGCAATTACCCGAGCCATCGCGGATCAAAGTCGTACGATTCGAGTTCCGGTTCATATGATCGACACCATGAGCAAAGTTCGCAACGTGATGCGTGAGCTGGTTCAAGAACTGGGTCGCGAACCTTCGGCCGAAGAAACCGCCGAACGTGCTCAACTATCGCTCGACGACACCCGTATCATCATGAAAATGGCTCGACAGCCACTTTCGCTGGACCAACCTGTCGGTGATCACGATGACAGTTACTTTGGCGAGTTTCTTGAAGATCACCGGGACGATGACCCGCTTTACGAAACTCATCAAGCCGCCTTGAAGTCAAGAATCGACGAAGCGATGGAGCACTTGAATTATCGCGAACGAGAGATTTTGAAGCTGCGTTACGGTTTGGCGGACGGTTACTCTTACACACTCGAAGAAGTCGGCAAGATCTTTTCGGTCACCCGCGAACGCGTTCGACAGATCGAATCCAAAGCCGTTCGCAAGCTACAACAACCATTTCGCAGCCGTTCGCTTGCCAGCTTTCTTGATGGCGTCGAACCTGCTGTCGAAGGTCCGACGGTCGAAAATTAACATGCCGTTTTCAGTCAACACAAGATTTCGATGCGTTTAGAAAGCTGAGGCCCTGATTTGACACCGATCTTTACCAAAATCTCGAACAAAACTCGATTTTCTTGAGGTTGTGAGATCGGCGGCGTATTCCGGACTTTCTAATGGAAGATTTGCCGGCAAAGATTGAATCAAATTCAGCTTCGGAAGAGGATCTGTCCCGGTCGGCACGAAAAAACTACAAATCGGGCGGATCAAAGACGGGGGTAGCCAGGGGACGAATGGGCAGCGTAACGGAAGACGCGATGTACCATGGCAAACTATTTTCGGCCTCACTTCGTATTAGGAAAATCATGCAACATCCGGCAAGGTCCGAATTGGCTGTAATCGTCGTATAAATGTCGAATTTTTCCGATTGGTCGTGGCCCAATTCAACGTAATTAGCTACCTTGAGATAACAATTCCCGTCCGATTTAACTTTTCTTCGAGGAAACCCGTGCTGACAGTCAAGGATGTATTGATCACCAACATTATTACCGCCGAACCCGATTGGTCGGTACGTCGCGTCATTGAATTGATGCTGGAAGAAGACATAAGCAGTCTGTTGATCGTCGATCAAAACGAACGATTGGTCGGTTTGGTGACTGAATCAGCATTGCTTGTGGCCGCATTCGACCCCCAACTCAGCTCAGATCCGATTAGTCTGCATATGGAACGACGATTCGTGAGCATCCATCCGGACGAACCCATCTTTCAGGTCCTGGAGAAGTTTCTCTTGCATCGTGTTCGGCACTTTCCTGTGCTGGAAAACGGTCGTCTGCTCGGAATCGTGACTCGCCGAGAACTGATGCGGGCAATGCTGGGTCGAAAAACAGTGCAAAACCAGAGTTAAGCGGCATTAACTTCTCAATCTTATAAGCATGCCGTGTCCGCATGACTCGCGGCGTGCAGATAGCTGATATGCCCTGTAAGAAGTTGCGGCATCCCACCAAGTCGAGGTTGTTAGCTGCAGATTTTTCGCCACGACACTGGCATTCAGCAACGTCAAAAAAGTTGCAACGTCAAATCGCTATAAAACGCCCGAAAATCTGCGACTGTACGCCGATATTGTGCTATTCATTTCCATGGTGGCGGATGATTCGTGTCTTTCACCTCCGTTTCTGGCAAGCGAGGCAAGTTTCGCACGCAAAACGGCTTTGGTTGTTCGCTAAAAGAAAAAGATCACCTTGCAACCACTCTTTGCCATCTCTTGAAACGATGAGTTGGTTTTCAAGTTGGCTTCATGCGCGTACTTGCTGCGCGCAAAAAAAACTGTGATTAGTTTTATTGAAAATTCTGTTTTGCAATTACAATAATTTCCCTACAATCGTTTCCCCTCAAGCAACTTCGTCGAATTCTGTTAGCGATGCCGAAACGAAACGCCAAAAAGTCTCGAAAACAAAAAGCCCTGCCTTGGGCTGGCTGGACCGATAAGCAGCTTCTGCAAACTAGAATCTGCGATTTAGATGTCTCGATTGAAAACAGCCCACTCCAAGCCAACATTGACCGTTTGTACGACGAAATGTCGGCTCGCGGAATCAGAATCAAGCCTCACTGCTGGTTGAGTGATGACTGGTTTTCGCCCGACGGGATTCCGGGAATTGCGATTCCGTTTTATATGGCTCATCCGCGACTGATGCGTCTTGAACGCAAAGAAATGCTTGAAGTTGAAGGTGGAACTGCTTCCTGGTGCATGAGGATTCTTCGTCACGAAGCCGGTCACGCAATTGATACGGCTTACCGACTGAATCGTCGCAAAAAGTACCGCCAGATTTTTGGCCGTTACTCGAATCCTTATCCCGAATACTATCGACCCAAGCCCAACAGCCGAAATTATGTTCTGCACCTCGAACCCTGGTATGCACAGAGCCATCCGTCGGAAGATTTTGCCGAGACATTTGCCGTCTGGTTGAAACCCCGCAGTCGTTGGAGAATCGAATACAAGGGTTGGAAAGCGATTAAAAAAATTGAATTCGTCGATGAACTGATGAAAGAGATTTCCAACCAACCCGCGAAACTAAAATCGCGTGCCAAAGTCGATCCAACCAACCGAATCAAAAAAACTCTGCAGCAACATTACGACGAAAGACACGAACGATACGGCGTCAAAAGTCCGTCGTTACTTGATCGTGATCTCAAGAAACTCTTTTCCCAAACCCCCAAGAGTCGCTCAAGTAAAACGGCAGCCTCTTTTCTGCAAAAAAATCGCGCGGAATTAAGCCGTTCTGTGGCTCTATGGACGGGCGAATATCGATACAATATCAATCAAGTCCTACGCGAAATGATTGATCGTTGTCGCGCGTTGGAGTTGCGTGTAGCTCGCTCTGAGGCGGAAACCAAACAAAGCACAGTTGTAATGCTAACCGTCCATACGATGAACTACCTGCACGGAGGTCACTACCGGGTAGCACTATGAAAAAACTGCGTGCACTAGTGCTAATGCACGAGTCGCTCGTTCCGCCGGAGTCCATGGAGGGTTACTCTGAGGAAGAAATACTGGAATGGAAGACCGAGTTCGACGTGGTGACCACTTTAAAGGCGATCGGACACGAAGTTCTGCCCTTGGGTGTTTGTGATGACTTGGGAGACATCCGCCGAGCCATCCGGGATTTCAAGCCACATATCACATTCAATCTTCTCGAAGAGTTTCACGGCGTCGGCGTCTACGACCATCACGTTGTGAGCTATCTGGAACTAATGCGACAACATTACACGGGTTGCAACCCGCGCGGACTGCTACTGTCGCACGACAAGCCACTTGCCAAAAAAATCCTGTCTTACCACCGAATCCGAACGCCCGGTTTTTTTGTCGTTAAAAAAGGAAAAAAACCTCGCCGAGCGGCTGGATTCGAATTCCCCTTGCTGGTGAAATCCGTTTCCGAGGACGCTTCAATGGGAATTACGGACTCTTCCATCGTCTACGACGACCAATCGCTGTTTGACCGGATCCAATTCGTTCACGCTGAAACGGAAACCGACGCGTTGATCGAGACTTACATTGATGGACGCGAACTGTACGTTGGCGTGATGGGCAATCGCCGACTCAAGACCCTTCCGATCTGGGAGATGGCGTTCCGAAACGCGCCGCCTGGTATGCATCAGATCGCCACAGCGCGTGTGAAATGGGACGTTGAGTATCAGAAGAAGCTGGGGATTGAAACGTTGGAAGCCAAAGACCTGGACCGTGCCGTCGAACAAAAAATTCTCTCGGTTTGCAAGCGGGTTTACCGGGCACTCAGTCTCAGTGGTTACGCTCGGCTCGACCTTCGTCTCAACAGCGAAGGTGATGTTCACGTTCTCGAAGCAAACCCGAATCCAAACTTGTCGTTCGGGGAGGACTTTGCAGAGTCGGCCGAGAAAGTTGGCATTCAATACGAAGAACTTCTTCAGAAGATCCTCACTCTGGGATTGAACTATCAGGCGGAATGGCGACTCGTTTAGTCGCAATGCCGCTCAGTGAGATAAGAGAGAACAGTCATGTCATCCTTGATCGAGTGCCTTCATTTTTGAGGTAAGTGAAATGGTACCGAGTGACCGTTCCCAGTTGTGGGTTGCTTGAAAAACAGTCGGCGTTACGACACAATCATGTCGACAATCTTCATCGAGAAATTCTTCGACCGGAATAGGGATACTTACAATCATGAACCGAATTCAATTGCGATCAATCGTTATGCTGCTTGTTGCATCAAGCATCTTTGCAGGCCAAACTCAATTGCTTGATGGCCAGCAGAGTCAGTTCATTCCGTCATCCGCTTTCGCGGCTTTTGACTGCAAACCCAAAGAGGCATTTTCTCAGCCAAGTATGGAGATCATGCCTCGCGAGTTGATCAAGGTATTTGGAGAACAGGAACTGGGAGTCGACCTGCTCGAAATTACTCGAGCCACCTTCCTGGTTGGCGAAATCAGGGATGAGGAGATGAACGAGCCACCGGAGTTTGGCGCTATTGTTCGCTTCGCAACACCACAAACGCTTGGAAAGAAAATAACCGACGACTTCGAAAAAACAACGATCGATGGAAGAATGGCCTACGAAAAAGATGAAGTCTCGATCTTGCTTTATGATGAGAAGACAATTTTGTTCGGCTCGAACGAGTTTCTTGGAAAAATGCTCTCGTCAGAAGGAGCTTCGAGCCCACTAATTGGGATGATGAGCGAAGCGAAGTCGTCCGATCATATGAATGTCTATGTTGTCATGAAGCCAATCCGCGCGATACTCAAACAAAACCTGCCAGATCGCAGCCAAGTTCCTCCCCCATTCCGAGATTTTCTAAAGATCCCTGATTTGGTGGAATCGATAACCTTTCGCAATGACGTTTCCACCCACTCAGTTTCCGAATACATAATCAGAGCGGTCGATGAGAAATCGGTCGAAGAAATTCAACAATTGATCGCACAGGGGTTTGAACTAGGCAAGAATGCTGCGTTGTCGGCCATTACGACACAAATGGACGTTCCCGAAGCCTATCAGCAAGCAACGTTGGCTTATGCCGAGCGTTTGTCAAAATATCTCGAGTCTGTGATCCAGCCGAGTATCGACGGCAGAGATTTGGTTTTTGACACCAATCAGGGCTATGGCGTTAGCAGCACGGCAACGATTGGCGTATTGATCGGCATGCTCTTGCCGGCAGTTCAACAGGTTCGGGAAGCTGCCAGACGAACTTCGTCGATGAATAATTTGCGCCAGTTGGCTCTCGCTTCTCTTAACTACGAATCGGCCTTTAGACACTTGCCGATGAATGCGAATTATGACGAAAATGGTCGGCCGTTACTTAGTTGGCGAGTGCACTTGCTGCCATTCCTCGAACAACAGGCTCTTTACGAGCAATTCAACCTGGATGAGCCGTGGAACAGTCCAAACAACCTCAAACTTCTCGATAAAATGCCAGCTATTTATCAAAACCCAAACCTGGCGCCTTCAGATAGTGAAACAGTTTATCTGGCCCTCTCTGGTGAGGGCACCGTTTTCCCAGGCAATGAGAAAATATCCTTTGCCAAGATTCAAGACGGATCGTCAAATACCGCGATGTTTGTTGAGGCCAACGAATCTCACGCCGTTGAATGGACCAAGCCACAAGATCTTGAATTTGACCCAGACAACCCAATGCAAGGGTTGGGTACTCTTCGCCCGACCGGTTTTGTTTGTGTCTTTTGCGATGGATCGGTTAGACTCATTTCGCGAGGGACTGATCCTGAAGTGTGGAAATCGATCGTTCTGTTGAACGATGGACAATAGATTGGCAGTGAACAAGCAACTTCCCAATCAGAAAAATCGCGCAATTGGTATCGCGATTCTGGTTGGGTTTACATTGGTTTGTCTAACAGGGAATGGATTCCTGGCCGATTTGACGGATCGGTTTGCTCCAGGCGACACGATCGCTTTCCTGATGTGGATCATTGTTGGCTTCATTTTCAGCCAGGGTGCGCTGTTGACGTTGTGGCTGTCGTTGAGTTCAGACAAACTTGGCCGAAGGAGCATGATCTTTGTTGCAGGGGTGATCGCAGCATTCGCAAGCTGGCTATTAGGTTTCCTCTTGAGTCTGGATCTTCATTCGAGTTTTAGGCAGCAAATCGATCCTGTGCTATTTCAATTAGGAATTCTGCCGGTGTTCTTGTTTGGGTTCTCGATCCCTTTTCTGGGAATTAGATTTTTCCTGGGCCGACAGCTGGTTCGGCAAGAATCCTTGAAGCCGGAAAAAAACTCGACACGACCGCGATTTACAATTGCGAGCTTGATGATTTTGACAACCGTGGTTGCGCTTGTCGGAGGTTCTGTTGAGCTCACCCGATTTGGGTTGGATAGTGCAGCCGAATCCCGATGGTACGTTTCGGGAATCTGTCTTGCAGTTTCGTCGGGGTGCAGTCTGCTTGGAATTGTGCCGATGGTAACCGGACTATTCCGAGAAACGAGGTTGAGGATTTGGTCAGTCGTCATTCTGTTTTGGTCACTGGCAATCAGTGTAGCCACGACGGCGATTTTCCACGCAATGAACGCAGGCCGAATTCCGATTCGTTGGAATGACGAGTCAACGGCGATGGGCTTAATTGCTCTATTCTTCTTGATCGGCTCGATGATCGGATTGATCGGGATTCGCTTGGTGGGATTTCGGTTGGTGAAAATCTGAACTCAGTGACCGTGCGTCCAAGGCTCAAGCATCTGACCGAACCATTTGCTTCGGATTTGCCAAGCTAGCCTGGATTCTTGTCTTCTTCCAGGTTTTCCTTTTTCTTAGGTGGTTTTTTCAGGCCGAGCCAGGCGTTCAAGTTTTGTTTTTGCTCAACGGTCTGGTCCTTGGAGATTTTCAGCCGCCAACTTTTTGAGACTTTGGAACCGATCGTAATGTTGAGCGTCATGATCTGGCCACGACGAGAGATGAGAAGTTCCAATTCGTCCCCAATTTCATATTGCTTCAATCGTAATTCGATTCCTCGCGTTAACCTGAATCCGTTGACCGCGAGGATTTCGTCGCCCGTATTGATCCCAGCTTCGGTCGCGGGAGAATCGGCTTCCACTCGCGAAACGCGATCGGAACCCGAAAATCCAAGCCATCGTGTGCCGGGTTCCGGTTCTTTTGGCGTATCTTTTGTTGCCGAGTCATCTGTCTTTTTGTCTGCGGTTTCATCATCGCTCCCATTTTCGTCTACCACTTCATCGCCGGTAATTTCGTCTTCCGTTTCGGTGGCGGTTTTTTTTTCGTCGTCTGGAAACTCCAATCCAAACCAGTCTTTGACCGGCTCAAAATCGAGTTCGTCTGTTGAGTCAACTGCACTGGCAAACCAATCACTTGTATCCTTGCCGACAATGTCATTGACAACCGCTCGAAAATCGGACGACGAATATCCCGTATCCAGGTATTTTTCGTACATCTGCCGCATCACATCATCCAGGCTCCTTTGACCGCCGGTGAGTTCCCGGATTTTTCCATCGAGCAAAAATCCGACAACGGCACCTTTGGAGTAGTAGCTGACCGTGGTGTTGGTCGAATTTTCGTCGGGTCGATAAAACTTGATCCATGTGTCGAAGGATGACTCAGTCAAACTCTGCCGCTTTCGACCGATCCTTTTCTTGACGCTTTCGATATCCCTGTTGAGCCTTTTCAGGTACTCGTCTTTCGAAATCAACCCGGCACGAATCAACAGCAAGTCTTCGTAATAACTGGTGATCCCCTCAGCCACCCAGAGACCACGAGTATAGTTCTCATTTTCGTAATCGTATTTCATAAGGCCTTTTGGGCGCAGCCGCCGAACGTTCCAGGTATGAAAAAACTCATGGCTGGCAAGGCTCAGCCAGTTCTTGTATCGGTCGTCGTCTCGAAAACTCCAGAGACTGGTCATCATCAGGCAGCTGTTGTCATGCTCAAGCCCGCCGCCTGTTCCCGAAATCACGTTGAGAAACAAGTAGCGGTCATAGGGAACGACTCCCCACATCTGTTGATGAGCGTCGACCAATTTCTTCAAATCCGTTGCCGCCTTGGTCCCGTCCCAATAGCCCGACTCACCAATGTTCACGAGTTGGTGTTGAACGCCGCCCGCTGCGAATGGATAAATGTTGATATTTCCGGCAACGATGGGACTATCGACCAACTCGTCAAAGTTCTTGGCGACGTACCGGTGAGGCTTTTCGCCAGCAGCGTTCAGACTGGTTGCTGAACGGGTCCAATGGCGAGGCATGTTGAGTTCGACCACGTGTGCCTGATCAAGGCGATCCGGCACAGTCATAAAAGTTGAGCCACCGTTGAGCATGGCAAACTCGTGTCCCACCCAATTTGTCCTTACCGACATTTCGTTGCAGTACAGTCGATAACGAACTTTGAATTCAACGAGTCCTTTGGTTTCAACCGTCCATCGGTTTTTACGAGTCTTCGCAAACTGTATTTTTTGACCCTCGGAGTTCGTGAACTCCAACGAGTCAATATGACGCGCATATTCTCGAACAAGATAAGAACCGGGAGTCCAGACTGCCATCATGAGTTGCGTCTGATCACCGGTAACTGGCACGGTTATTTCAACCGTGATGTAATGGTTGCGAACATCTTTAAGATCAATGACATAATTGACCCCGCTCTTGACAGGATTGTCTTGTCCCTGAACCTGCACACCGGCACAAACCGAAAATGTCATCAAACATAGCGCAAAAATCTGTCTTCGGCCGTAGAATCTCATCATTGTCTCTCAGTAATTTATTGCAATCCTATATTCTAGCACGCCGATCGGCTTCGGGGCTTCAACGTGTTTCGGCAATTTGGCGGAACTGTGTCTGTCGATAGTTTTACGTCGGCCGCAGCCGCAGGCGATATCCAGTATGCTTCTTTGAAAACCGCGATGATTGAATTCGACGAATACACGATTAGAAAACTGGAAACGAAAGATGTCAGCAGACTGTTCGATCTAATTGATTCAAATCGAGACCGATTGACGGCTTACTTACCGATCACCGCGCGCGAAAACGAGTCAGTCGAAATGACTCGCTCGTACATCGATCGAAAAACAAACGAGGCCCGACAAAGAACGGTTTTTACCTGTGTTATCGAAGACCAACCAAAACAAGCTTTCGTCGGGTTCATGGTGATCAAAAATATTGACTGGCATACGGGCGATTGTGAAATCGGGTATTTCATTGATCGTCGGCATGAAAGCTTGGGAATAATCTCTCTGGCGGTAAAAGCAGTTACGGAGCATTGTTTTTCCAAGCTTCGTTTGAACAAAATCTCGATCGTCACGGCCCCTGAAAACATCGGAAGCATTCGCATCGCCGAGAAAAATGGTTTCTTGAAAGCTGCACGAGTCGAAGACGGGCACACTGATTTGGACGGAAACAAACACGACGTGTTTCGTTACGAATTAAGAAAATAGGCGTGAGTGCATTGGTCACGCGAAGAGAGAGATCTTGGCATCGGCTGTGTCTGCCCGCCAAACTAATTAATTATTAATGGTGAACTGTGAATCGTGAATTGCTAATTCAGCGTGCGTTAGTCCACCAGTCCCGGTCCAAAGCAGGCTGCTCTAATCCCGTCATCCTGCGGTTTTGCACCTGCCGCCGAATCACGCCCCGATCACATCTTTGCCGATGATCGGACGCAAAACCTCGGGAATCACGACGCTGCCATCGGCTTGTTGGTGGTTCTCAAGAATCGAAATCAACGCACGGCTGAGTGCAAAGGCCGTTCCATTCAACGTGTGAACGAATTGGGTTCCCTTCTTCCCGGCTTGTTTGTAACGGATGTTCAGTCGACGAGCCTGATAGTCGGTGCAGTTTGAGGTACTGGTAACCTCGCCAAACTCGCCCGCTTCGCCCCGGCCCGGCATCCAGGCTTCCAGGTCCCATTTTCGGTAAGCTGGACCGCCCAAATCTCCCGTCGCGGTGTCGACGACTCGAAAAGGGATCTCGATCGCGTCAAACAGATCACATTCGACTTGTTTCAGCTCCGCATGCATGGCATCGCTTTGTTCGGATACGGTAAACGCGAACATTTCGACCTTTGTAAACTGGTGCACGCGATAAAGTCCACGTGAGGCCCGCCCCGCTGCACCGGCTTCCGTTCGGTAACAATGGCTAATGCCACAAAGCTTGATCGGCAGTTCCTCTTCAGAAAGCGTTTTCCCACTGTACAAGCCGCCAAGCGTAATCTCGGCCGTTCCGATTAGCGACAGGTTCATATTTTCAATGCTGTAAATTTGTGTTTCGGGACCGCGAGGCATAAATCCGATGCCTTCGAGTACCGAATCCAGGGCAAGGTCGGGAGTGATCGTCGGAGTGAATCCACGTTTCATCAGTTCGTTGACCGAGTATTGTTGAAGCGCAAGGTCAAGTAAAACCAAGTCGCCTTTGAGAAAGTAAAACCCGTTGCCCGTGGTGCGGGCGCCACCTTCGAAATCGATCCAGCCTTGTTTCTCTCCCAGCTCAAGATGGTCAAGCGGTTTGAAATCAAACTCGCGCGGGTTGTGTTTACCTCGGGCAACTTCCAGGTTGGCTTTGTCGTCTTTACCGATTGGCGCATCGGGGTGAGCCATATTGGGAATCAATATCTGGATTTCGCGAATCCGGTCATCAAGTTCATCGTGTTCGGCTTGCGCTGCATCTTTTTGTTCGCGAAGTTTTCGCCCTGCTTCTTTTCGTGACTCGCGCTCGGCATCGGCTTTGGCCTGACCAATGGTTTTGGAAACTACGTTGGCCTGAGTATTCAGTTCCTGAACGGTTTGCAGTTTCTGTTTACGCTCGTTTTCAAGTTCAACCAGCAGATCAACGTTGGCTTCGACATTCCGATTAATACAGTTTTGTTTAACAGCGTCGATGTTCTCAAGAATATATTTTCGATCAAGCATGGTGATGATTTAGACAATTAAAGATGCTGAATTAATAAGATTGAACCGAAGTCCGGAATACGAATTCGAAAGTCGGAGGTCGGAAATATTTGCTTCATTATTAAGGCTCTTTTCCAAGCTCCGATTTCCGACCTCCGACTTCGATCTTCGCGATCTCTTCCCAAAGATGACAGCTGGATTTTATGCCTCGATGGAAATCGGCGAGTGTAAATTTTTCGTTTGGACTATGCGGATCGTCATCGTCCAAGCCCCATCCCAGCAACAACGTGTCAATCCCCAACAGGGAACTAAAATGGTTGACGATCGGGATACTTCCGCCCGCACGGATAAACACCGGTCTCTTATCAAAGCCTTTCGCAATCGCTTGCGAGGCCGCTTCCATGAACGGACTATCCAAAGGCAGCACGAATCCGGGCGCGCCGTGTAAGTTGACAAGTTCCATTTGGATACCAGGCGGACAAACTTCCCTTAGTCTGGTTTCCAAAACTGCTTTAATTTTTTGGGGATCCTGATGGGGAACGATACGAAAGCTGAATTTGGCGCCGGCGACTGCGGGCAAGACGGTTTTCGCACCCTCTCCCTGGTAACCACTCCACATCCCGTTGATATCGAAAGCGGGTCGTGACCAACGACGTTCGAGAGTAGAAAAACCCTTCTCGCCAGTCAGTTCCGTTACGCCGAGGTCTTTGGCAAAGTCATCATTATTGAAATCCAGAGAATCGAATTGTTCCCGCTCACGTTCGGTCATCGGCAAAATGTCGTCATAGAAACCTGGAATCTGGATTCGCCCATTTTCATCGATGAGGGCACCGAGCATTTTGGCAAGGGCGTTGGCCGGGTTAGCGACTGAACCGCCAAACCCGCCCGAGTGTAGGTCGCGGTTGGGTCCAGAAAGGTTCAACTGATAATAGCAAATTCCTCGCAAGCCATACGTGATCGCGGGTTGTCCGGGCCCATACTGAGAACAATCACTGATTACGGCGATGTCGGCTGCGATTTTTTCGGCGACCGGGATTTCTTTGTCATATTTGCCTTCAAGGAATTCTTCGATTCCCGCACTGCCACTCTCTTCCTCACCTTCGATCAGGAATTTGACTTGGATTGGCAAATCACCGATCGTGTTCTTCCAAGATTCTACGCCAAACAGGTGCGTGATCATCTGGCCTTTATCATCCGTAGCCCCCCGCGCATAGACTTTGCCATCGCGCACCGTCGGTTCAAATGGAGGCGTTTCCCATAGCTCAAGCGGATCGGGAGGCTGCACATCGTAGTGTCCGTAGACCAACACGGTCGGAGCGCCTACCACCTTGGGTGATTCCGCATAAACGATCGGCTGCCCACATGTCTCAATTATTTCGGTGGCCAGATCGAGACCACGAAATTTGTCCGCCAACCAGTTTGCGGCTCTCTTTGTTTCTTCGTCGTAGGCACTATCCGTACCGATACTCGCCATTCCCAGCCATTCGAACAGATCCTGCTCAAAACGACTGTGGTTTTCCGCAAGGTATGTATCAAACTGTGACATGATTCTGAGTCCTAAATGAAAGCGTGACAGTAGGTTAAGTGAAGCGTGCAGCGAGCCGAAGGGCCTTCCAAGCCGGTCTGGCAAGGCTCAACAAACGGCAGAAATCGCAGGGCACTTTGATCCTGTTTCCGCAAATTCCCGTACGCAGGATGTCCAATTTGCGTCGATCGCCGTTACTTCATCCTCGAAATGTCCGTATTGCGGAGACGAATCAGTCGCTCGAATTGAGAATTTTGGCAAAAAAAACATATGTAAATTGTGTTGAGGATACAATATAACGTTGAAATAGGCACTCGACTATGCATCGCGAACATGGGTAGTCTGTTCTTTGTCTTGCCTGGATGGCAACTCAAGGTGCGCCTTGCAAGTGCGTGTCGCACCGAGTTGAGCGTGTGTGGCACCGACAGCGCGGGTCGCCGGATGTGTGGCTCGTTCCAGATTGAAGAGAGTAGTGAGATAAGATTATGACAGAGCATGGATCCGCAACCGTTGTAGCACCCACCAAAAAGAGACACGTCCAAGACGATCAACGACCTAAACGTCAGCCGCGCTACAACGTAATTTTGTGGGACGATGACGATCATTCGTACGAGTATGTGGTTCTGATGATGAGGCAACTCTTTTGCCACTCATATTCCAAAGGATTTGAGATCGCAAAAACCGTCGACGCCTCAGGTCGAGCAGCCGTTTTGACGACCACCCGAGAACACGCGGAACTTAAACGCGACCAAATTCACGCGTTTGGCAAAGACATGTTAATTGGTCGCTGCAAGGGTTCAATGAGCGCCTCAATTGAACCTGTTCCTCATGAGTAATTAGTGACCGCTCGTCTCAAAACCTACACGCTCGGTTGCAAGGTCAACCAGTACGAGACCCAGTTTGTCCGCGAAGGACTGTTGCGCTCAGGTTACGAAGAAGCTGAGCCGGAACAGCGAGCAGACCTGTGCATTGTGAATACGTGCACGGTGACCTCAGAGGGGGATGCAAAAAGCCGCCAGATTATCCGTCGGATGAACCGCGATAATCCCGATGCACGAATCGTTGTGATGGGTTGTTATGCGACTCGGGCGCCAGATGAAGTTGCAAAATTGCCGGGTGTTGAGGAAGTCGTAACGGACAAACGAGAACTCGGTGATCTTCTCGGACGCTTTGGAGTGGTTGATATTCCCAACGGAATCTCGGGATTGGCCGGTCGCCATCGCGCCTACGTCAAAGTTCAAGACGGATGTTTGTTAAAGTGCAGCTATTGCATCATCCCCAAAGTCCGCCCGCAAATGTACAGTCGCTCGATGACGGAAATTCTGGACGAAGTTCGACGCCTCGTGGATAACGGTTTCAAAGAAATCATTTTGACGGGCATTCACCTCGGCCACTACGGAGTTGACTTTTGTCAAGGCAAACCAAAATCGGAATGGACTAGGCTTTCCCATCTGGTCGAGAAGATCATTGCGATTCCGGGAGATTTCCGAATTCGTCTTTCCAGCATTGAGGCAACGGAAGTGACACGCGATTTGATTTCGGTGATGAAAAACAATGCCAATCGCGTTTGCCCTCACTTACACGTCTGCTTGCAGAGCGGAAGTGACCGCATCCTGAGACGCATGAAACGACGTTGGACTCGAAAACACATCATCGACCGCTGCCATCTTGTTCGCGAGAATCTTGATCAACCGGCATTTTCGACCGATGTGATTGTCGGATTTCCCGGTGAAACGGATGAAGACTTTGAACAGTCGCTGGATGCCTGCCGGCAAATCGGATTTTCAAAAATCCATCTGTTTCCATTCAGTCCGCGGCAAGGGACACCGGCGGCCAAGATGGAGAACCAGATTGAAAAACATGTCAAATCAGCTCGTGGAAAGGAACTCGCAACGTTGGAAGCAGAATTGCGTGGCCGCTATTTCAAGCGCCTTGTGGGCGAGCAATTGCAACTCATGGTTGAGAAAAACGAATTGGGCGAAGCATCCGGCACCTCGTGTCGCTACGCGCAGATTCGACTTCCAGGCTCCAACGTTGAAGAAAGTTCACTCGTTAACGTTCTTATTGCGAACGCGGAAAGTAATTGCCTGATCGGAACAGAGCTTTAACGGGCTGGCCATTGCCCAGGCAAGGATTGCTTCCGGCTACCGGTCCGAGGCAGCCAAGTTCGGATCGTCCAGACCCAGCTTTTTCATCTTTTTATAGAGCGTGGTTCGATTAACGCCGAGTTGATCTGCGGTCTCGTTTCGATTCCAGTTGTTTTGGCGGAGCACTTGCAGAATGATTTGGCGTTCGGGTCCTTCCAGTGCTTCTTTGAGCGTTTGAGGACGACCGGCGGTGGCGGTACTAACAAACGAATGTGTTGGCATCGCATTATTCGAAATATGGGCGGGAAGATCGGCAAGCTGAATCGTGTCCGACTTGCCTAGCAGGACCGCTCGTTCGACGATGTTTTGTAGTTCGCGAACATTGCCGGGCCAATTGTAGTTTTGCAGGGCGGACATGGCGTTGGGCTCGAAACCACCAATTTGCCGACCCGTCTCTTCGCAAACTTTGTTCAGGAAGTAGTTCGCCAGAACCGGGATATCCGTAACTCGTTCTTTCAAAGAAGGAAGCTCAAGATTGATGACATTCACTCGGTAGTAGAGATCTTGTCGAAATGTGCCTTCCGACACAGCTTTCGAAAGGTCTTCGTTGGTTGCGAGAATAATGCGAGTATTAACTCGAAATGTCTCCGATCCGCCGACTTGTTCAAACTCCAATTCCTGCAATACACGTAACAGTTTCACTTGCATTGCGGGTGATGCGGTTCCAATCTCATCCAGGAAGATCGTACCGCCGTCCGCTTGTTTGAATTTTCCTTCCTTATTGCTGGTGGCTCCGGTGAACGCACCGGCAACGTGCCCAAACAACTCGCTTTCCAGCAGGTTTTCCGGAAGAGCACCACAAGCTACTTCGATAAACGGAGCATCGCGCCGATCGCTGCGTCGATGAATGGCGCGCGCAAGCAGTGATTTCCCGGTTCCGCTTTCGCCGGTAACGAGCACGGTTGCCTTCGTGTTTGCGACACTGTCGACGACGTCGAATAACTTTTGCATTCGCGCATCGTTGGCGATAATGTTCTCCATTCCGAAGCGACTATCCAACTGGGCCTTGAGTTGTTGGTTTTCTTCAATTACCAGTTGTTGCGACAAAGCCCGATCGATTGCGATCAGGATCTCTTCATCGATAAGTGGCTTCGTCAGCAAATCAAAAGCGCCCGCACGTACGGCTTCGATGCCTGTTTCTACGGTCGCGTACCCCGTCATTAACAGGACAATTGTTTGCGGGTAATGCTTCCTGCAGTGCTCTAAGACGCTAAAACCATCGTCTGCACCGAGATGTAAATCGACCAACGCCAAATCAAATTCATTTTGCGCTAAATGCGCTTCGGCCGTCTGGCAGTCATGAGCCAACCCAACCTCGAATCCTTGTTCGGCCATCCAGCCGCCCATCGATTGAAGTAAATGACGGTCGTCATCGACGATCAGAATTGATGTTTTTTTGGCCGTTGGGGTCTTTTTCATGAGAATTCGAATTTGGAGCGGTGACAAAATGCAACAGTCATCCTCTTATGTAGGTCGCCATTTCAGTTTGCGTGTCAAATTCAGGTGTTTTTATGATTTTCCGAAGGATCCCACTTGTTTGGGTGGATTGATTGCACTGGGGAAGCTAATTTATTGAGTAGGTATATCTGCCCCATCAACTACGACCCGAATATCCCACTCTATGCACTGCGAGACGGCAGATGCGTATTTAACAACCGGATCACAAATGCCATTGAGAATTCTAGTGGCCGATGACCATCCGGCGATTTCGAATGGTCTTCAGTACGCGTTAGGCAAACACGGTATTGAAGTTGTAAAAACTGTGAGCGATGCTGAGGAGATAGAAACCGCTTTCGAAGATCACCAGCCCGATTTAGTCGTCATGGAAGTACGGCTGCATGGTAAAGATGCCCTAAAACAGCTTGAAAAACTGAAAGAACGGCATCAGGATTCCAAGGTCGTTGTATACTCGGCGCTGGAAAATCCAAGTCACATTGCCCGAGCAGCTGCATTGGGTTGCCACGACTACATTTTGAAGACTTCACGAACAGAAGACCTTCTTTCGGCGATCAAAAATGCAGCCGCTGGAAGCCCTCCGCCGGATTCCAGTCTATTGGTAACGACGCGCGGCAAAATGCGGCGCTCCGGCGCAAATCGCGATCCCAATATTCCGCTCACCAATCGGGAGATGCAAGTACTCCAGCACGTTTCGATGGGATTGAGTAATCGCGAAGTGGGAAAGTCACTTGGGATCAGCGTTGAAACAGTCAAAGAGCATGTACAAAACATCCTCCGAAAGTTGGACGTAAATGATCGGACCCAGGCAGCCGTCTGGGCGGTTAAACAAGGATTGGTTTAGCCCGCATTTCTCACAGGCTGTCGTGTGGCGACGAGCAAAACGGTGATGTTGGTGGGTCTTCACTCGCTTTAGGTCCCCTCCGCCAGAGTACACTTTGTTATTTCAAACAATCAAGTTTGCGACGACCCACGAACCAATGGCGCGAGTTCGCCCCAACCTAAGGTAGAGAGAGCTGGTTCGAGAAGTAATGGGTCGTTTAGTTGGTACGAGGGAACGAAGCCTGCGCTGTTCCGGCACTGTCAAGTTATTCACGATGCGTTGCCGGACCTACGCAGAGCTCGTTCCGACCTACAAATTTCGCCGACTGAAGGACCGCTCGTGTTTTCGCGAATGAGTCACCCACTAGGTTTCAGGAATCTCCAAGTTGGTGATAAAATCATTGATGCGCGCTTCGAGATCAGTCATATTCGCACCGAAGTACTTTGCAAAGTCTTTGCGGCGGTCGCTTCGGTCATAAGCTGCAAAATCTGCACGCTTCGCGTCATGCTTGAGAAATCTTATGTAGTTCCTTGGTTGCGTTTCGGCCAGGTAAAACGTCATCCCCCAAGCCATCGCGTAGGCCAAAGTAGGGTCTTTGCGAAACAGATGATCACTGGAAATCATATCCATCCAACGACCGTCAACTTTGTTTTTTTGGTAGTAATATTTGAGCGCGATAAGTCGGTCGCGATTAATTCGTTTAGATTGGCGCGAATAAAAATTGCTGTTATTGACGCCCGGTGCTTCAAACATCATTGCTAAACCCTCACTAATCCATCGAGGCACAGGGCCGAAGCGTGAATGAATCCCGGTATTGAACGCAGTTTGATGTGTGGCTTCGTGAATAATTGTGCCCGCATTGAAAAACCAGCTTTGATCTTTCGATTGCCCCGCTGACTGATCAAACGTGATGATTCGGTTACTGCGAGGTGAGTAATAGCCCAGAATGTCCTTATGGTAGTCGTGGTACGACTTCAGAAACCGATCGAATTCGCCGCGCGTTTGCAACACGACCGCGACCATGGGAAACTCGGGATTGTCGACTGTAATTTTGCGGGTCGTAAAGTACTGTCGAAATCGTTGGTATAACGTTTCAAAAGGCTGCGCCCACTTGGTAGAACTGCCGACGGGATGAACGACGATAAAATTCTGCGTGACCGAAACCTGGTATCTACTGCCGAACTCTTTGATCAAGTTTTTCCGGATCATCGATCTCGACATCGGCAGGAATTCGTCATCGACCTGTTTGATGTCCGCTTCGCTTTTGGCCGGCAAAATTGCGACTCTGCCGTCCCGCCTCAACAAAACCATGTCTTTGCCGTCCCAGGCGATCGGTTTGCCAATGTACTTTTTGCCCTTGTACTTGATTTCGACGGTGACCTCGCCATTATTGTCGTGGACGGCAGATGCATTCGTTGTCCCAACGATGAAGGTCAAGACGAACAAACAGAATTGCAAGACAAATAACGGGTTATTCATGTTTCGGCACCACAAAGAGTCTCAAGTCACACTTTGAAAAACCTAGCTCATGAAAACAAAATCAGTCGGATTTTTACACCTATTCGGGGAAACGCGTTAAACTGGCAGTGAAGTTTGACTTAATCAGGAACTCGACATGCGAACGATTTGGTTGTTGATCCCACTTCTTCTGGGAATGGTTGTCTTTGATTTATCCCGATCGATGGCCTCGGCAGGGTTTCAGGACTTGGAATCTGCGGACTCGGCAGATGAGGACAAGCAGAAGCAGGAACCCGATTCACCGCCGGCTCAGGAAATGAGCGAAATGCAGTTGATGGAACGAGTTGAACTGCTCCAACATCAACTTCAAGCTCAGCAGATTTCTGAACGCGACGCAGCCGAAGCGGAACTCAAAAGCCTGGGTCCGGTTATTCTTGATTTTCTGGAAATTCCGCAAGACGAAGTCTCCAGTGACACCAAGGAAAGAATGTTGCGAGTTCGTCAAGCGCTGGAAAAACTGGCGGTAGCGGGAGCCACCAAATCCACCCGAGTTACGTTGAAAGGCACCATGACGATCGCAGAAGCCTTGGCCGAAATAAAAACACAGACCAAAAACGACGTCGCGATGATCGACCAGGCCCCACCCGAATTCCTCAACCAAAAACTGGTCCTCAACCTGAGAGACGCCGAGTTTTGGAAGGCTCTCAACCGCGTCATGGATCAGGCAAATCTGGCCGTCGCACCGTACAGTGGTGATCGCGGTCAGCTGCGTCTTGTTCCGAAATCCATATTGAACCCAGCCGATCCAAACGCCGCCGCCCCAGTCGCAAAAGTCAACATCCCTCGAGATCAAGCTGGTATTTTTGAAGTTCAAACCACGAGAATCGATGCCTCGCGGAATCTGCAAAACCCAGCGAACAGTCACACCATCATCAATTTGCTCGTCCGGTGGGAACCCCGAATTCAACCCATCTCGGTGGTCATGGCGATGAAACATGTCAGAATTATTGACGAATTCGGTCAACGGATCTCGGTATCCAACGAGCAATCGGTCGTCTCGGGGATTGTCCAGCCCCAAATCCCGGAACTGGATTTTGCGATTCCGATCAAACTGATTGATCGACAGATTGAAGTCATCGAGTCGCTCACGGCAACCATCGACACTGTTCTACCAGGACGGACAGAAACGTTCAAATTCAAGGATCTTGGCAAACTCACCCCAGGCGTGGAGCAAAGCAAAGCAGGAGTTATCGTCAGCTACGGCGGGACTCGAAAAAACGACGACATTTGGAGCGTGCTGGTCAACATTGGATTCGACGAAACAAACGAAGCCACGGAATCATACCAGGGTTGGATTTATGAAAATGAAGCTTACCTCGTTGACGAAAAAGGAGAACGCCTGGACTTCATCGGCTATGAATCCTTCACCAGCGAAGAATCCAAGCTGGGAGTTCAATATCTTTTCGACGTCGATCCCAAAAAATGCACGCTAGTCTACAAAACTCCTGCCGCGATCGTAAAAACGCCAATTGTCTTTACGCTGAAAAAAATTCCGTTGCCTTAAACACACGATGATGAATTCAAAATTCTGTTGTCCCGTCCGCTCGGATTTTCCGATCGCAATCCTCTGGGTTGTAATACTTGCTGGTCTAACGTGCAGCCAGAATCCAAACCAGGAATCAGCTAATGTTGTAGTGGCGAACATCGGTGACCACAAGATTTACCAGAAAACGGTTGAACGTTTCATTGACCAAAATCTGGGCGAACGTAATAGGTCAATTATCGGCACCAATCTGATTAAGGCACAGGCGTTGGAACATCTTGTACGCCGCGCCATCGTTCGTGACTTTCTCGTTAAGAAAGGTTATTGGGTGGGCGAAAACGCTGTCCGACTTGATATCGAGAGTTTCGAGTCACAACTAAAACGAGCCGACGTTTCATTGGAAGATCATTTGCGTGAAAAAAAGACGACCATCGAACAATTTGAGTTTGAAACAGGATGGAAATTGAGTTGGGATTCTTATCTCAACAGGGTTTTGACTGAAAAGGTCCTGGCGAATTATTTTGAAAGGAACCGTACCAAATTTGATGGAACCCAAATCAAGGTCGCCCAGGTACTTGTCAAACACGGTTCAGATACTGACGAGGCCTGTGTGAAAAAGCTGAAAGGCATCCTTGAGCAGTTGGCTGCCCAGCCACTGGATTGGAGCAAGCTGGTCGCTCAGCATTCGGAGGCAGCCTCCAAAGATCTTGCTGGACTCGTCGGTTGGATCAGCATCGACGGCCCAATGCCTCCAGATTTTACCGAAGCGGCATTCAAGTTGGGCGTGGGCCGAATCAGCCCGCCAGTCAAAACCGCAATTGGCTGGCATTTAATCAAGTGTCTGGAAATCAAACCGGGAAAAAAGGGCCCTCAAGACGCACATGGGGAGGTTCTAGCCAGTGCAAAACAGGAACTGTTTTTCAAAATAGCCAGAGACCATCGCAAAAACGTTGCGATTCAATTTTCCGGCAGCTGGCCTCACCTTGATGAATCCGGAAAATTGGCCGAGTGAATGATGGAGCAAAGGCGACTAAAGCAAATACGCCAATGAGAAATCGCAAACGCGTAATACTTGTAGGCTCGCAGGGTCGGACCCATGTCAGGGCATCGCCCTGGGAAATGTTTTTCGAATTACGCCATCAAGCCCCGAACGGGGCGGCCCTAAACAGTGTCTCAGTGTTCAGGAACGACCCGTTGGGCCTTGACGTTTGATGGTAATTCGGTTCCCAGGCCGTTGGCCTTGTCGTTACCCACATCTAGGTTTGGATTTTCAGCCTGCTGGCAACGCTAACATACATGTTTAGTTTTTCCCAGCCTCTCCAGATTGTAATCCAGCCGGGTTCTCCG
>JAHEJI010000021.1 GCA_024638965.1 Planctomycetaceae bacterium | reverse complement strand
GATGTCGGAACGTTTGGAGGCGGCTTGGAAGGCGGCTTGGACGCTTTTCGTTTCGTCGGCTTTTCCCAGTTTGGCCAGACAGTCTGCCAACCCGTGCAGTGCCCACGGATTTTTTGGTCGACGGCGCAAGTCCTCACGGTAAACCGATTCCGCCTCGGCCAATTGATTTTGCTCCAGCAATAACGCCCCAAGTGCATGTCGCGCGGGCTGCATCCAACCCCATGGTTCGTCATAATTCAGCGCGTCGTCTCGACGAACCGCTTCGCGTAGATGTTCAAACGCTTGCTTGTAGTTGCCTTTTCGATATTCGATTTCACCGGCTATCATTGACTCGGAGACACCCAGAATGCCCCTTGACGTGTTGTTGAACAGGATACTTGACTCGGGAACTTCCGCTTTAGTTTTGATGAAAGCGACTTGCTCAATTTCTGCCTGTTCCACTCGACCAGTCGCAGCAAAGGCCAACGCCCGGGCATAGTGCCAAATCGAGCGAGACATGGGCAAATATTCGGCCGGCTCGGGTTCCGCTAATATTTCTTCCCACAGTCCGAACCGAATTTGAACGTGCAATGGCATGGGCATGAAAGCGTCCAGAAAATCCGTCTGGGCACGCAACATTTCCTGAGGCACCTGAACCACCAACTCCCGGGCCATTTTCATCGCTAACTCGCTTTGCCCATCAAACATCGCTCCATAAACAGTGAAGTGATAATTGTGAATTCGGTAGAGCGTGTAAAAGTTATTGGCACCCTCGTTCGCAACGAATTCTTGATCCACTTTGATAGCCCGTTGATTGGTTTTAATGACGCTCTCGTAGTCTCCGATCAAAACATCAATATGGCTGGGCATGTGAATAAGGTGCCCGGATCCGGGCATGGCGTTTCGCAAGCGGTTAGCAGCGGGGAGCGCTTTTTCTGGATGCGGCGAGGCCTCCATCGTATGAATATACAAATGGCAAAGAGCCGGATGGTTCGGCCAACGTTTCAAACTCGATTCTAGTACAGCGACAATTTCCGGAGTCTCTTCGGCTGGCTGGCCGTCCTTTGTCCAGTGATTCCAAGGCCTGAGAATCATCAATGACTCGGCAAACAACGCCGCGACGAGGGAATCGTCTGGATACTTTGAAAACAACTCTCTCATCGCATCCGCATTCGATTTATTGAGCGGACCGCGTTCGTCCACAGCTGGCACGGGAGTGACATATCGTTTGCTGAGTGCGGCAATCAAATCCTTCTCAACATCTGTGCAATTCTCGACGTGCAGTTCCGCCAGTTGTAACGCAAATCCAGCTTGTGCAATCTGATGACTTTCGATTTCCATGTTATTGATGTTTGGCCCCATGGCGTAAGCCAATCCCCAAAATGCCATCGCCATCGAAGGATCTGACTGGAGTGAACGGCGAAAACAACGAATGGCTTCTTCGTGATTGAATGCGAAACACATTGCCAAACCACGATCAAACCACTGTTGTGCTTCGGTGGAATCTGTTGTCACGGCCCGATGAAAACCGCCGATGTCATAGTAATCCGTTTCGACCTTCAGTCCCTGTTTGACAACTTCGTGATTTTCGTCCGCTACGTTGGACATCTCAGGTAAAGAATTCGATGCGGCAATAAGCCCTGTCGTCACGACAACGACGAAGAGCCCACATGTTACAAACAGATAAGGGTGTTTTTTTCTTTGCATTATTATTTCTCGACGGATTATTAGTGGATTGTCAAAGCTGAAACGACATGTTTGTAGTCCCGCCTTCAGGCGGAATTTTCCGGCTGAAGCAGGTACTACGAACTACTCAATTCCGGTTTTTTGAATCGCCTGCTAGTTATTGTTAACGTTTTTCATCAAAAAAAGTCACGGGCAAATTGATTTGACCTTGATACAACTGCGGAATCGCCCTGAATTTCCCCCGATTTATTGTCGGAAACAAAAAGAATATCGCAATCACCAGTTCAATCCAAGCAACTCCAATTCTTCGCGCACTTTTGCGATGTCCAAAATTTGCAGTTCGTCGTAACAAGACATCGCCAGGCGTTCACCATCGTTAGAAAAACTATAAGAAACCATTCGTTCCGAGTCAGCCGTCTCAACCGCAACCAGTTCCTTACCGCTGAGCGGGTCCAACAAGAGCAGTTGATAGGATCGGTTATTCACCGCCAGCAAACTGCCGTCTTCCACATACCGACAAGTCGCACCAATAAGCTCGACTTTTCTTTGTACCTGTGGTTGATCCCAATTTCCTAACTGCCAGAAACTAATTGAATTTTCTGTCGTCACGAAAGCGTTTTTGTCCGCAGGGTGTGCAGTGACTGACACGCTCATCTGTTCGGGCATCAACATTTTCTCCAGCTCTCCTGTTTCCATATCCCACACACCGACGCCTTTTCCGAACCAGGTACCCGTCAATAACCACTGATCATCCGCAGTCAAGGCGAACGATTTCAAACCACCATGCCGACCGAAGTCGGTTCTAATTGATCCGTCGGTAGCATTGATTGCCTTCACTGTGAACCCGACTCCAACGACGATGGTGTCACCCGACTTGGTTAGCACGATGCGCTTCGTTGCCGTTTCGATCAGGCGCACAGGTGAACCGATCTTTAGCTCAAATGAACCGGCTTCGGTCTCGGTCAATTCGATCGGCCATTGCTTTAGTCCCAGACCGCTACTCGTATAAATGCCGCTTCCATCATGCAAAAACTGAAAATAGGCATCCTTCCCGGCTTCTTCTACATCTAAAAGGTAGACCAATTTCCATTCTACAATATCCCAAAACTCGATGCCCAAGTTTGTTGATCTGGCGACGATCCGGGGTTGCGTCGGATGAAACCGGGCGGCGTTACCATAAGCTCTGGAATCGGAAAAGACGTCTAAGGTCGGCTTGGCGACTTCCCAGATCCCCACGGCGTTTTCTTGTTTGTTGTAATGACAAAGCCGTCCATCGTTACTGAAACCGCAATTCAACAACCAGACGAAATGGTCCGCCCGCAGTGCCTCCTTTTGGGCAACCATACTGGTCAATCGAACCGTTGAATCCAGTGCCTCCGTCGCGATCAAGTCCTGAAAGGGATGGATGTATAACCGATTGACCGAATTTTGGTGAACGGCGAGCGAAATCGGATTGGAGTCCATATCGCCTCGCCAAAAATGCAACCCGCCCCGCAACGTTCCGACGGCAAGGACCGACCGTTCGGATCGCCAATCCATCGAGGTAATGTTGTCATCGACTTGAGCGGCCCAATCCAGCTGTGGTTCGCCGAGCACATTCCAAATCTCGACGCCGCCGCCATTTCTTTCACTGACTGCAATCTGATCCGCGGAATGAGAAAACTGGACCGCCCGCGGTGCGATCCGGGGCGTAAGCGTTTTAACGACCTTCGCTTCGCCAAGCGAAAAAATTTCGACGCGGTTCCCAACTGCATAAAGCAGTTGCTGGCCATCATCTGAAAAGTCAAATGAAACCGCGCCTCGCTGGTTGTGGATTGGCTCTGCGGGATTTTGCAAATCCCAGATCAACAATTCGACATCACGGTACAGCGCAGTTTCTTTGTGATGCTCGGATGCCAGAAATCTTCCGTCGGGACTAAACTTGATGACCCAACTTGGCGTGCCGGGACTGGGCAGAATCACAGCGTTGTCCATCTGCTCGTTTCGACGGAGGACGCGAATACGTCCGTCGTCGTGACCTTCGGCGTAAAGTTCATAATTCGCGTCAAAAGCGATCCGCAATTTCTGTCCCCATTTGCCGTTAACGGAGCGGTTCCATTGGTTGCGCAAATCGGTCAAGGACAAGGCTGCAACTGCTTCGTTACGAAGAGCCAGTCGCGCGGCATCGCGCTCGCGGGACGTCAAATTCAGCTCGGGCAACAACCTCGTGGCTTGTTGAATCGCTGCTAGAGATTCAAATCGTTGACCAAAGCGCCGACTGAATCGACGCATCCGGGCTTGATCGACTTTGGAAAGGTAAAGATGACGCTGTGATTCTTTTCGGATCTTGACCTCCGCCATCGTCTTCCGTGCGCTAAAGATTGCGAATTGCAACGATCCCAGCGCTAACAGCACCAACAATCCGACGATACATGCCGTCATCGTTGCCAA
Organism: Planctomycetaceae bacterium; assembly: GCA_024638965.1. Lineage (GTDB taxonomy): Bacteria > Planctomycetota > Planctomycetia > Pirellulales > Pirellulaceae > Mariniblastus. The sequence goes on along the minus strand of JAHEJI010000021.1, from coordinate 39,985 downwards.
CATCGGATTGCGTCGGCAAATCCGCCAACCTCGCTCGGTCAAAGAAGCTCGCCGAGCCTTAATCGGGCGATCCGCGAGGAAAAGTTGCAGGTCTTCGGCAAGTTCTTTACCCGTTTGATACCTTCGCTCAGGCTGTAATTCGATCGCTTTCAACACAATTGTTTCCAGGTCAGGTGGAATAGATTCGTCGATCTTTCGCGGGGCAATAATCGATCGGTCGGCAACTTCTTTGATCAGTTTTGCTCGATCGTTATCAAACGCACATCGCAACGTGCACAGTTCATACAGCGTTAACCCAAGGCTATAAATATCGCTGCGCCGGTCGGCCTTGCCCGCAAACCGTTCGGGCGCCATGTATCGTAGCGTGCCAATAATATCGCCCGTCTGTGTCAAGTCTTCCATTTCGAATTTAGCCAATCCAAAATCGGTAACCCAAACGGTGCCGTCAGTATCAAGAATCAGGTTAGCGGGCTTTACGTCTCGATGTAACACTCCGTGGTTGTGGGCGTGATCAAGTGCTTCGGCAACTTGCACTCCTACCGCCGCGACACGTTGGTGATAAATACTTCGCGTTCGAATCATGGTTGACGAATTTTTTGATCCGAACACCGAATCCGATAATCGGGCAGACGAGTTGTCGGAGGACCGGATAACGACATCAGCTGCATCTGTTATTTTGTCCGTCTGAGACGTATCGCCTGCGGTCGAATACGCAGCTGTTCGCGCGTGAATATCGGGTTTCCCAGCTGTTCGATTTGAACATTGGCCAACCACAAGCTCGTGGGCGATACTTTCACTTAGACCCCCGTGTGTTTTATGTACGTCGGTTTGATTCATTTGCGGCCCGGATGTCAGATTCCCGGGCGTCGAACCCCGACGGTTCCCGCTGTTGAAATTTCCGGATTGTTTCCGGAGTCGAATGATATCTTCGATAACACGATCCAGGTTTTCGCCGTGAATGAACTGCATCGCGTAATAATGTAGTCCGTCCGCTTCTCCAACTTCGAATACGGGAACAATGTTTGTGTGGTGCAACTGGCCAGCCGAACGGGCTTCCGTCAAAAACCGGGTCAGGTAACTGGGCTTTTTAGCCGAACTCTTGGGAAGGACCTTCAATGCCACACGCCGTCGCATTGTCGAATGTTTCGCTTCGAAGACGATTCCCATGCCGCCGCGACCGACTTCCTGAATGATTTCATATTCACCCAAGACCTGGGGAATCGAGTCGTCTACAGCCAAATTGCGATCCGGCACCTTGGATTCGACATTTTCCAACATGACCAAAGCTGGAAAGACGGCTTCGATTCGTTCAGCGTATTCGGGATATTTTTGTTTGTATTCTTCGATCGAAGGACGCTCACCACGTTCCAGCCGCGCAGCAAAAGACTCGGCGATTTGATCAATCGTGAGATTGTCATCGGAGTCGGATTTATTCATCCACAATACACTCGCTCATTCACGTTATCGAGTCACCAGGAGCCCCTTCGACTTCAACACGCAAGCGTGCCAAGGCTCGTATGTAACGATTGCTGGCCGCCGATATTGTAATGTTTAATAGTTTAGCAACTTCGTGATTTTGCAATCGCTCGAATCGACGCAAGGCCAGGATCTCTCGGTCGACTTCGTTCATCGAATTGAGAGCGAGTTCGACGCGCATCGTCGCTTCGGCTCGCATCGCAGCAACGCTGGGGCTGGTGTGTTTTCCCAGCAGGTGGGCGGCCAACACGGCCGACGTCGCTTGTGGAGATGGCCCGGCGAAAATGGAAATCTCTCTCTCCGCGTCCCGCGATTTCGCTCCCAGGTGCCGACGATGCATCTGCATTAGTTTTTGGATCGTGATAAACCTCAGCCACAAGAAAAATGGCATTTCCTGGTTGTCGACGAAATCCTGGAACCGTTGAGTCGCCTCGATAAACGCGTCCTGAACGATGTCGTCTGGATCAAGTCGACCACGTAACCGAGAATCCATCCGAAACTTGACGATCCGCAACAAATGCTCGCGATGATGTTGGAGCAAGTCCCCCAACGCTTGCGGCTGGCCAGCCGAAGCTCGCTGCAACAGGCCTATTTCCAGTGATTCCGGTTCTGTCATCGTGGTTAATTCCGTGAGCGGCCGCCTTTTCTTCTATCATACCAACTGCTGAAGAGATTGTTCGTACACAAAAAATTACGAATTTCTCATTTGCTAGATTCACTTGCGTCATTCTGAATCGAGGCCGAGGTAAAGGAATATTCATCCTCAGTTTTCCACACCCCCTAACTCATTGGAAAACTTCTGTTTTGAATTTTGGAATCGTGGTCTCGAATAAGCGGAAAAAGATACTGCGAGGGTTGGTCGAGGCTTTGGTCGTACAGTTACGACGACCCGAACACTTGGGCCGCCAACAAAATTATACCCAGTCCATTCAGTCCGAAATGGAGCACCAGACCTGGTATCATGCTCTTGGTTCGCGTTGCCAGCCAACCATACAAAAGTGCCCCCGGCAAAATGGGAATCAGATCCCAGGGCTTGAACCAGTGAAAACAAGCCCATTGGATGCCGTGAATCCACCACGTGTTACGTCCGTGGCTGGCCTCTTGGCGCGGCAAGATACAGCCTCGCCACAAAAGCTCTTCACTGATGACGTTCAAAAAAATCATGCCGGAAAACATCAGCAGAGCCATGTAGTCACCGGCGTAGTTAATCGAACTGTCAGCTCGGTGTGGCGCCTTGAACCATTCAGGCACAATCTCCACGATGGGGCCACGCGTAACCTGCAGCCCGATGTAGGTAAGATCAACAAAGATGATCCCAACTCCAACCAGCATCCACTGTTTACGAGTAATGTTGCGAATGCGCAAACGCGTCTTGATCGCACGCCAGGTCCAGGGGCGGTTCTCGCGGCCGTACAAGACCACAGCAATTGCAATTAGACAAATTAAGAGAGTCGTCGTGTTCAGCAGCAGCGCCTGGTCGCTACGGAGTCCCAGCCCAATCCACCAAGGCGTGGCGAAGCTAAATAGAATCGTCGCAATGCCGCCCGCTCCGAGAAATATCAACCAGGATTGCCACATCGGCATTGGATTCAGGTTTGTTGACTCGCACATTTCAATACCTTGTAGCAGGCCCCCTTCTGACAACTCGAAAGTACTCGCCTATACAAGAAAAAGAAATGAAGAAAGGTTACAAGAAATGTTGAAATATTAGTCTAGAATTTCGTCGAGAGCATTTCATATTTGAAATGCGCCGGTGTCATCCTGAACCAAAGCACTCTCAGTTGTAGGCGGGACTCCGAACGTATCCGAACAAGACCGATCTGAACTTTAGAGTTGCCGAGAGCCGGATGTCCGACAGTCCTCTGGTGGGAATCGGCGTCAGGGACTGACGCCGCAACAGTGAACTGGTGATCGCTGCAGAGCACAAGGTTCATGCATCGTCTTGCCGGATTACTGTGTGAGCTATTGTTCGAGCCCGATCCGAGAGACGATTTCAATCAAATCGCGATTGCCTCTAACCGCGCTGAATGCGTCGTTGATTGCTGGTTCGCTCGGAGGTTGAAGATATTAATTATCCAGAGAGGGATCTAAATCCAACCTAAAAAGTTCAACATCAGATAATAACTATAAGTAACGACGGTACCGATCATAAATGATCCCAGGTACAACAGTTTGCGGGCGGTGCCGACGCGCCAGATCGCCACGACGTTCGCAATTAGAAGAACCAAACCAACTAGAATCAACTTGAAGGCGATCATGCCAAAGAACCCCCAGCCATCGAGCACAAAATTTGCGATTGGATTCGATTCGTAAAACGAGCCTGTGCTCAACAACCGATACGTCATCACGATGTCCATCAAATTAAGAACGACGAAAATTGTCTTTTCGAATTCGAGAAGACCGCGCCAAGTCATTGACGGGTTTGAAACGAGAGTAGGATGGTTTGCGGAAATCTCAGCAGTGCTCATCGTTAGGCTCCCCGGTTGTTCTCCTTGGTTTGAAACTGGTTGCTGACAGTGGATGTTCGCAAAAACGCCGCGATCCTTGCAAGAAATTCGCGCCAATTTGGCCTGTCGGAACGAAAACCAGTGTCATTTGATGGAAATCGTCAATGTTTTTTCGTAATTCTCTGTAAGCATTTGTTACATAGTTGTCTTGATTACCACAGTTGCACCCGTCTCCGACTGGTAGAAACGACTCGGCGAGTCGATCAACATTGGTGCAACGGTGAGTCGTGCTTTTCCAGTTGAGGTAGGTTGTTTTACCCATGGTTTTATCCGAAATAAGCCATCTTGGCTTTGTTTTGACGGCTTGGACGATTCGAGCCGCCATGATTTGTTTGGCGTTGGTTCTATTAATGCGGCTCCGGCGTTCCGACCTGGAAACCAATGCGCTTGGGGATGCGGACCAAAGCGCGGCCGAGCCTGCAAAATTAGCTTATCCCGTTTTGGCCTCGTACATCTGGTTGTTCGGTAGTTTGTGTGCCCTGTTTCACGCGTTTTTTGCTATGGGTTTTTATCATCAATGGAGTCACGACTTGGCGATCGAAGATACCGCCCAGAAGACGGACAGTTTGCTCGGGCTTAGTTTCGGAGCGGGTATCTACTTCAACTACGTATTCGTCGTCATTTGGCTGTTGGATGCGATTTGGTGGATCGTCAATTCAAATCACTACGAATCGAGGTCTAGCTGGATAACTTGGATGATCTATGGGTACTTAATCTTCATCGCGATTAACGGTGCAATTGTCTTTGAGACGGGACCGGTTCGCCGGTTTGGAATCGCTGTCTTGATTCTGTTTGGGATATTGCTGGCAACATTAGTTCGGTTGGACAGATCGCAAATTGTCAAGTAGGGCAAGTGTTTCGCTTGCTGGTCCGTTTGGAGTAGCATTAAGTCGCACGCCTGATGGCACTTTCTTTATTACCACTCCGAAGGAGTATCGGCTAAATCCAATAGGTGAGAGGCTTGCGCTGCAAAAATCCCCCCCTCGATTCAAATGTTCCAAGTTTTTGTTGGATCGCGAAACTTCGTGCGATCGACCGGGTTTTATTGGTAGGTGTGGGGCAATTGTTTCCCTTTCCGGGCATTTGATTCCGAAACCGGCGAACCTTGCATTTTCGCGGGTCGGCCAGAAGAAACGCATCGTTGCGTTAATAGCGCATCCCCTCTCACCCCAACACCACGGTGCGTTTCTTCCGGCTGATCCGCAAAATCGTCGAAATCACGTTGACCGAAAGGATTTTGACCCGGGTCCGACAGTTGAAATTGGTCGTTTTGATTAGAATGGTCTCGGGGCAAATAGTTTTTCAGCCTGAGCATCCCATTCGAAAGGGGCGCCGAATCCCGTAACAATCTCGAGCTAAATCGCTTTATGGACGTTGGACAAATCTTATTGGATCGTGAATTAATCAGCCGTTTGCAGTTCGAGCAGGCGCAAAAAGCTGGCGAGAACATATTGGCACAAGCGGTGAGCATGGGGTTCGTTAATCGCAACGAGGCTCTTGAGGCCGTTGCCCGCGAAATGGGTGTCGATTTTGTTGACCTCACCAAGACTGATGTCGATCTGTCACTTCTGGACACATTTCCGCGGAAGCTGATTTTCCGTGAAATGTTGTTCCCGATCAGCCGCGACAACGGAAGGATCAGGGTCGCTACCACCGATCCGCTTAACTTTTATCCGCTTGACGAAATCAGTGCGACAACCGGGCTCAGCGTAGATCCGGTTTTGGCTGAAGAAACCGAGATTGCCAAGCTGATTAAGACGCATCTTGGCGTTGGCGGCGAAACAGTCGGTGGATTGATTGAACAAAAAGTCGAAGAAGGCGACTTGCAACTACTCGAAGAGATTGAAACGGACGGTTCCGAACTTTCGGAAATGGCTCAGGAAGCGAGCGTGATTCGCCTGGTGAATGAAATTGTCCTGGAAGCCATCGAAACCCGAGCCAGTGATGTCCATATTGAATCGCAAGCAGAAGGATTGGTAGTTCGTTATCGTATCGATGGGATCTTGCATACCCAACCAATGCCGGCCGAGATTAATCATTTTCGGGCCGCCATTATCAGCCGTCTGAAAATCATGGCTCGCTTGAACATTGCCGAGAAACGACTTCCTCAAGACGGCCGGATCAAGCTGAAAGTTCATGGTCGTGAAATCGACGTTCGTGTTTCGGTCATCCCGATGATTCATGGCGAAGGCATCGTCATGCGTATTCTCGACAAAGGCGCGATGGTTTTTGATCTGCAAGCCCTGGGAATGGCCCCCGACACTTATGAGATCTTTAGCAACCTGATTCGATTGCCACACGGTATTATTCTTGTTACCGGTCCTACCGGTTCTGGTAAAACGACGACTCTCTATAGCGCGTTGATTGAAATTAACAGTCCCGATACCAAGATCATTACCACGGAAGATCCGGTGGAGTACCAACTGGCCGGCATCAACCAGATTCAAGTCCATCCGAAAATCGGTCTCACCTTCTCCCATTCGCTGCGCAGTATTTTGCGTCACGATCCGGATGTTGTGCTGGTCGGTGAAATTCGTGATATGGAAACAGCGGAGAATGCGATCCAGGCTTCGCTTACCGGCCACCTTGTCTTTAGCACCTTGCACACGAATGATGCTTCCGGTGCATTTACTCGAATGGTGGACATGGGCGTCGAGCCGTTTCTGGTCGCCAGTACGGTTGAAGCAATCATGGCCCAACGACTTGTGAGACGGTTGTGTCCCGATTGTCGAGAAGCTTACTTGCCAAAAAAAGACGAACTTCCCAAAGATTTTCCCTGGGAAGAATTGGCTGGGGGAGAGATTTATCACCCGGTTGGGTGCCGCAGTTGCCGCAATCTTGGCTACAGCGGCCGGATGGGTGTTTATGAATTACTCGTGACGACGGACGCCATTCGCGAACTGGCTCAAGATCGAGCCAGCACCTGGGAACTCAAGCAAGCCGCGCTCAAGCAGGGCATGAAGACGCTCCGCGATGACGGGTGGAGAAAAGTCATTTTGGGCAATACGACGATTGACGAAGTCGTACGGATCACAAAAAGCGATCGACGATAACGAGGGATTGAGAAGAGCTAACGAACCATGCCAACATTTGAATACGTAGCCCGTGAGATGTCCGGAGAGAAAGTCACCGGTAGTCTGTCCGCGAATACCGAACGAGACGTGCTCAATACGTTGACGGCAAAATCTCTGTTTCCAATTTCGGTTTCATCAGCCGAAAAAAAACAGATCACGTTCGGAGGTCGACGCGTGGGTGGCACCCGAATCTCAAGCTTTTACGAACAGCTTGCATCGTTGATCAAAAACGGTGTTCCGCTGCTTCGCTCGTTAAACATCTTGAAAGACCAGTCCAGCATTCCAGCGCTGAAGAAGGCTCTGGACGACGTTATCACCCGAATCGAAGATGGGGATACGCTCTCGGAAGGGTTCGCACGGCACCCCAAGATCTTCAACGAGATGGCGGTTAACATGTCACGAGCCGGTGCGGAGGGTGGATTCCTTGAAGAGGCCCTCGACCGCGTCGCGACATTTACCGAACAACAATCCGAACTCAAACAGCGTACGATGGGCGCCCTGATTTACCCCGCGGTACTCGCCACAATTGGTTCGATCATCGTCGTCGTCTTATTGGTGTTTTTTGTGCCGGAATTCGGTTCATTATTCGACCAATTGCGTGCCAAGGGCGAACTTCCCAAGGCTACCGATATGCTTTTGGCGTTTAGCGGATCCTTAAGGAGTTATTGGCTGTATATTCTGCTGTTTTTGGCGATACTTTTTGCCGTTGCCAAGGTTCAATTAGCATCGGACAAAGGCAAATGGTTTGCCGACGCCATGAGGCTGAAACTTCCGCTTCTGGGCGTAATTTTTAGAAACTTGGCCGTTGCCCGTTTTTGCCGTGTTCTGGGAACGCTGCTTAAAAATGGAGTGCCGATTTTGAAAGCTCTGGAGATCAGCCGTGAAGCCGCTGGAAACCGGGTGCTTTCAAAGGCGATCGCAGAAGCTTCCGAAAATATCACTTCCGGTGAATCACTTTCGGAGCCGCTGAGCGCTTCCGGACATTTTCCCAGAAACATCACGGAGATGATCAATGTGGCGGAAGAGTCCAACACGTTGGATACCGTCTTGATCAATGCTGCTGAGGGGCTGGAAAAACAGACATTACGGCGATTAGATTTGATGGTTAAACTCGTGGAACCGTTGATGTTGTTGGTGATGGCGGCAATCGTTTTGTTCGTGGTTGTCGCATTGCTGATGCCAGTGATCAAAATGGGACAGGTCATGGGGTGATCCCCAACCTCGAATAAAAATAAACAATTTTGCGGAGATATTGAAATGTTTAAACGATCAAAAAGACGTAAGGGTTTTACGTTGCTCGAATTACTCCTCGTCATGGCGATTCTGGTTGTGCTGGCGTCGTTGGCTGGGTTTTCAGTCATGAGTATGCAGGCCAATGCATATTCACAAGCCGCCTACATTCAGATTCAAAACCTTGAAGACCAGTGCAAGGCGTACAAGCTTCACGTCGGAACTTATCCAAACACGCTGGACGATCTACACCTCATGCCGAGTGGCCTGACAAAGATCCGATGGGGTGGTCCGTATCTGGAAGATCCTGTTCCGATGGATCCCTGGAACCGTGAATATCAGTACACGCCTGATGAACAAAATGAACGTGTGACTATCATGTCCGTTGGCAAAGACGGTACGGCGGGAACGGACGACGATATTCCACAGATCGAGTAAGGCGATGATTTTGAGCGAGCAAAACTCGGAAATTGCTTTGGCGAAAACAGACCGTAACGCAACACAGCGTTGCGGTTTTTCGCTAATGGAGTTGATCTTCGTAATGGCAATTTTGCTGATCGTTGCCGCGCTATCGATCCCAACCATTCAAAGAAGCTTTTCTCGTCAAGCACTAGTTAAAGGCGCTGGGCTCTTACGAGCTTCGATGGGCAAGGCTCGTGTAAAAGCGATTAAGTCGGGCGAGGTTCATGCTGTCTATTATGTACCGGGAGAAGCCTGGCACGGCGTCGCTCCGTTTTCCAATGCCGAGCAACAAATGAGCATCGCTTCACGTCGCGCTAAACAATCCCGAAACCGAACATCGGCTGAAAACTTTGCCAAGGATCTTTTGCCGCGCGGCGTCATTTTTGCACAAGGCGACGCGATCGTCGATGCTCGCGCCGCGCAAGCGGTTGCCGACGAGAGTCCAGGCGGATTAGGAAACGTCAAAATGATCTTGTTTTATCCTGACGGCACATCTCAGGATGCTCAAGTGATCATCGAAAATGACAAGCAGGAATTAATGCAAGTCAACTTGCGTGGACTCACGGGAACGGCAACTTCGACCAAGATCAAAGAGCGGTAATTGGAGAAGTCATGCATCATCCACTCAGCAAACAACGGGCTCTTGCTAAACGTGAAGGACTATCGCTGTTGGAGGTCCTGCTCGCGATCGCGATCCTCGGCGGAGCGTTGGCTGTCATCGGGCAACTCGTAGGTTTGGGATACCATCACGCTTTACAAGCCAGATTGCGCAGTGACGGCAACGTTTATTGCGATACGAAAATGGCTGAGGTTGCCGCCGGCGTTTTGCCGCTGGAAGCCGTCTCGCAACGAACACTCGACGAGAATCCAGATTGGGTTTATTCCGTTGCAATTGAGACATCGGACCAACCGGGATTGCTCGTCGTGACGGTCACCGCACGTCCGGATAAACAAACGACACGGATGCCCGTCATCATTACCGCGACTCGATTCATGCCTGATCCAGATTACGAGCCAGAGGAGGAGGAAGAATGATGTCGCCACGTCAAACAGGAACGGAAAAGTCCGGTTTTACTCTGCTTGAAGTTTTGATCGCACTTGCGTTGTCGGTAATCGTCATCGGGGCGATTGCGGTGGCGATTCGGCTGCACCTTGTTACGCTTAACCGGCAACAAGAGAGAATCGAATCTCAACAAGTCGCCCGTAGCGTCATCATGATGATCACCAACGACGTTCGGGCGGCAATCCAATATCGCGCACAGGACTTTTCAGCTCTGGAAAATCTTATTCTTTCGGAACAGATGATTGCCGGCATCGGTCTTGCGATGCAAGATGACGCGAATCCAGACAACGACGACGCCGGAATGGACGCGGCTGGAGCTGGCCTTGGCGGAGGAGACGTCGGAGAAGTTGGCGGAGGGCAGGGTGCAGGTGACGCTGGAGGGCAGGGTGCCGACGATGCTGGTGGACAGGGTGCCGGTGGTGCTGGTGGACAGGGTGCCAGTGGTGCTGGAACTGATCGATCTGCAGCTGAGAGCGAAGCAGCGGACATGGAAGAGTGCGTTGCCTGTCGTCCGACTTTTATCGGAACGGCCACAGCCATTTCCGTCGACGCCAGCCGTTTGCCTCGAGTCGACCAATACAATCCACTTATCGCAGTTCAAAGCAACCTGGTGCAAACCCCCTCTGACGTTAAGTCCATCGCCTATTTCGTTGATGAAGCAGCGCCGGAGAACCAGGAGAATCAGTTTGAGTCGCGAACCGAAAACGCACCTGGTGGACTTTATCGTCGCCAAATCGATCGGGCGGTTGCAGCGTTTCGTGAAGAGACGGGAACCGTTCAAGTTGATCAATATTCTCAACTTGTCGCACCCGAGGTAGCGCAGATCGGAATGCGTTACTTCGATGGTGAAGAATGGGTTGAGCAATGGGACTCCGAAGAAAACGGCGGTTTTCCGCCCGCCGTCGAAATCGTCTTAATCCTTGATCCGGCTCGCAGCCGGGATGGAAACAATTATCAATATGCCGGATTCGACCCGGATACGATGCAGTCCTATCGCGCAGTCATTCACTTACCCACTGCGGAGCTGGAGGAGTCAGAATAATGATCCTGCGTTCTTCCAGTTCCCGATCTTCGACACGACAGGGCACGATTCTGATCATTGTTTTGGTGACCATCGTTGTACTTTCGCTGTCCGCATACACGTTCACACAGCTCATGCAGACCGAGGACGAAGCGTCGCGATTGATGACTCAAAGGATGCAGTCAAAATATTTGTGCGATTCGGGTGTCGATTATGTTCGTTTGTTCCTTTCCAATAATCAGGCGACCATTCGAGAAAAAGGCGGAATCTGGGATAACCCCGAACGATTTCAGAACATATCCGTTTTGGCTGATCCTTTAAACCGAGAACGTGTCGGACGTTTCACGGTAATTTCATCCAGCATGGATGAAATTGGCAACGCTGAAGGCTTTCGTTACGGGTTGATGGATGAGTGTAACAAACTGAACATCAATTCGCTTCCAATTCTTGATCTCAAACTTCCAGGTGCTGGTCGACAGCTTTTGATGGCCCTTCCCGCAATGACGGAAGACGTTGCGGACGCAATTCTGGATTGGATTGACGCTGACGATGAGCAACGAGAATTTGGGGTTGAGACCAGTTACTACAACGGCAGCCAGCCACCCTACGATGCAAAAAACGGACCGATGGACAGCATCGATGAGCTGCTGCTTGTTCGAAACGTCACACCCCAATTGCTTTTCGGACTTGATATTAATCGCAACGGCATCATTGACCCGGATGAGCTAATGGATAGCGACGCTTCTTCTGTCGAATCCGATATGCTGCTGGGTTGGGCAAATTACATGACTCTCTTCAGTCGAGAATCCAACTTGAATCCCGAGGGATTGCCAAAAATCAATATCAACAATCCGGATCTCGATCAGCTATATACCGATTTGAGAAGTGTGTTTGACGAAAACTGGACTCGATTTATCATCAACTATCGCATCAACGGACCCGCCTTCCCGGGTGAAGAAGACCCGATCGTCAAGGATTGTTCGACGTATCCGGTCGACTTGACCGACTCTGGAAGCAACACCTTCAACAACGTGCTTGATCTAGTTGGGGTATACACGACCGGCACTGAACCGACGGATTTGAATGCGAGTGACGTAAATCTCAACGATCCGATCATTCAATCACCGGTGCAACCTGAAAACTGGCATTTTACGCTTCCGATTATCATGGAATCCATCACGACGATGGAAGGCGATTCGTTTCCTGGACGAATCAACATCATGCAAGCTCCTCGGCGAATCCTCGCGGGTATCCCGGGAATGACCGACGAATATATCGATCAAATCCTGAAGGTCCGTGAGTTTGAATTGGGCGATCCTGACGGCGTTGACAAATACCGTAAATATGAAACGTGGCTGTTAGTTGACGGCATTGTCAACTTGCCGACGATGCGCGATGTGTTGTTGCCGTTCGTTTGTACCGGTGGTGCTGTTTATCGGGCTGAAATTGTCGGCTATTTCGATGATGGAGTTGCCACATCTCGGGCCGAGGCGGTTTTGGATACTACCGTCCCGCTGCCTCGCATATTATTTTGGAGAGATAAAAGCCATCTGCAGGGTGGCTACTCCATTGACGTTTTAGGGATCGATTTAATCGAGTAGCACCCTTTAAAGAAGAGACTATGTCGCATCTTATTGCCCTTGAAATTGAAGAAGACCAACTCCTGGTCGCCGTGGCGCAGACGGTAGCACGGCGAATCAAGATTGAACGTACTTTTTATATCAAACTGAAAGAAGACGATTCGGATCAGGAAAACGGAGAACGTCTTCGCAAGTGGCTTTCGTCCCATGGGGTCCATCGCGCCGACGCGATCGCGGTAGTCAGCCGTGCAAGCGCAGAAATCCGTGAACTGACCATCCCACCGGCTCCTGACAACGAGCTTCCCGATCTGGTTAAGTTCAAAGCCCGTAGCGATTTTGGATCGCTGACCGACAACTGGTCACTGGACTTTGTTCCCTTCAAAGGTGATCCAGATCAACCTCGTCAGGTTCTGGCCGCCGCCATTTCGCCGGAGCTGACCGCCCAGATTTCGACTGTCGCGGAGGCCGCTGGAATTCGTTTGAAGCACATTGTGTTTCGACCTTACGCTGCAGTCGATCTATTGAGTACGCGGTTAGCAGATGACAAATGCCGAATCATCGTCGATGAAACGGGTGACCAGGTCGACGTCAGCTTTACTCAAGGAAGTCATCTGATTGCCACGAGGACGGTACGCGTCTCTGCCGATCAGAATCTTGAGCAAAAGGTTGATCAACTGATCCGTGAGATTCGTCGAACGGTGGCGTCACGAGCGTCGCGAGAAGATGCTCAATCGCCGCAAGAAATCCTGATTTGCGGTGGCAATCTTGCCAACGCCGAATTGCTGGAAACGAAATTCACCGAGCAACTCAAGATCGAAACTCACTTCGTCGAACCGTTTCAGCTGGTCACCACCGACCGGGCTTTCGAAAGACCTGAGAAAACCCAGAGTTTTACGGCGTTGCTGGGAGCATTGTTGCAACATGTTTCGGATCACCCGCATGATATTGACTTCCTCAATCCCCGCAAAACGGTTTCTGGCAAAAAGGATCTGAGCAGAGTTTATCGGATCGGTGGAATCGTCGCGGCGGCTTTGTTGTTGATCGCTCTCATTGGTTGGTGGATGCTCAGTTCCCAGGCCTCTGAAATCAAAAAACTCAGTGCTCAGCTTGAGGCTCAAACTGCGAAGAACGAAGACGAAACCGTCGAGCAGATTCTGCTGGAAGTCGAGCAACTCGACTCCTTCAAACAGAGCACCTTTAATTGGCTTGACGAAATGTATGAAATCAGTAAAGCCGCCAAGACGCCCGATGATTTTATCGTTGACTCGTTCGACATCAGCTTCAAAAAAAATGTTCCCACCCTGGTAATGAACGGTCGGGTAACCGATTCGAAAACCGAAACGACCATCCGCCGGGATTTGATCGACCGGCCGTATCTGCAGGTGGCACCTAACAACGCCGGCAAATCTGGAGATCCTGATTATCCTGAAAAGTTTTCGTATAGCATCCACATGTCGGTACCGGGTATCGGTCAAGTCAACGCGGAAACGAACCGGTTGGCAATCGAATACAGAAATCAACGCGCCAACCCCGAGCCTTTATCGGCAGCAGACAGTTCTGCTGATTCTGACACCACCGACCAATAACACTCCATTACCCTGAAAATCGATCCGCGATGTTTGAAAACATGACAAAACGAGAACAGATCCTTGCCGCAGTCGCGGCATGCCTTGTTCCGGTGATGGTGTTGTTCATGGTCTTTATGTGGTTTATCGGAACCTACAATGATCAGTCCATGGAAGTCATTCGCCTGCAGAAGCAGGTCAAAGACAGCAAGGAAACGTATGATCAGGCCCAGTATGCAAAACAACGTCGCGCCTACTACGAAGGCGTCAGTTTGCCACCCGATGCAAGCAAAGCGAAGCTCGCGATCGATGAGTGGTTGAATGAACATATGGAAAAAGATTTTGGTATGCGAATTATCAGGATCCGGACGGTAGGGGGCGGGCGTTTGACGGCCACTCGAAATCGACAACTTTTCGTAATAGGCAACAAAGTAGTTAGCACTGTCAACATGGTTGGAACGCTGGAACAATGGGTCAATTTTCTTGATGCGTTCAATCGCAGTGCCCTTTTAAAGCGATTGGTGGCTTTCAAAATGACCCCGAAAACGATGGCGGGAACAGGCAACGAAAAACTAATCCGCTCCGGTCAGTTCAATATTGAGGCGACGATGGAATTCGTTTCGCTTACGAACGCTGTTGAAGGCCAACCATTGACCGAGGCCAAGGTTCCCCTTGCCTACTCGCTCAAAGAATATCAGCAGATGATCTCTCAGCGGAATATTTTTGCACCCGCGAATAATCCGCCCATACTCAAAATCGCCAGTCCGAGATCTGCGTACGCAGGCGACGAAGTCAGCTTCACCGTCGAAGCTTCAGATGCCGACGAGCGAGATGCGCTCCGATTTGAACTCGTCAGCAGTGAAGCCGACGATGCGGTGATTGAAAGTGAACCCGAATCGCGTCTAGCGACTTTCCGTAGTCCACCGCTTGAAGTTGGCGAATACAAGCTGTTGTTTCGCGTAGCGGATAACGGCAACCCGTCCAAGTTTTCCGAAAAAGAAGTTGTTCTTAAGGTCAACAAGAAACGAAACAACCAACCTTCGATTGCGCGCGAAAGTCGGACGATCGAAGTCATTGCTGGTGAGCCGATTAAAGCCAGTATTTTTGCCGAAGATCGCGACGACGACCCCGTTACATTCGAACTGATGGATACCGAAATTGCGGGTGCGAAGCTGAACCAGGGGGAAGGTGAGAATGAAGCTCAGTTTGTTTGCGATCCACTTGAATCAGGAGATTATGAATTCGAAGTCAAGTTGGACGACGGCAAGGAACCTCGCATGCGGAATGATGAGCCTCTCCCAAATATCGCCAACGTGAAACTCGTAGTTCTGCCGCCAAAGTTTCTGGACGCCCAACAGACAAAAATTACATCAATCACAAAAAACCAAAAAGGAGAGGTGTTTGCCTGGATCGACGTTCGCCCCAAAGGCGTGCTTCATCATGTTCAAGCCGGCGATTCGTTCGTACTCGACCGACTCACCTGGAACGTAAGATCAGTGTCGATCGAAACACAGGAAGTCGTTTTTGAAGTCGATG
Source organism: Planctomycetaceae bacterium (assembly GCA_024638965.1). GTDB lineage: Bacteria > Planctomycetota > Planctomycetia > Pirellulales > Pirellulaceae > Mariniblastus. The sequence goes on along the minus strand of JAHEJI010000021.1, from coordinate 24,471 downwards.
GAGTCTTGAAGACCTATAAGTTCCGCGATTTTCTCAACAAACCCCGCCGCGAAGAACCTGTTGCCCAACGAGCCGAAGAGGCTGCTGAGGCCCAAGACGCCGAAGAGGCTGCTGTACGACCTGCCCTGTCCAAATCCGACATTAATCAGTGGCAGTTCGCCGCGAAATTAGTTTCATCATTGATCTCGGCGATTTTTTCGATCCCGTTCGGCGTGTACCTTACATCGTTTAAAATCTAGAGTTGAGTGGTCCCAAACACACTAGTCGATTATTCCGACACAGTTTAAATTTTCAGTTTAAATGGCGTGGACGAGGCAGCGAGTCCCCCAGCTTTTCTTTAGCAAAGACGGACTCGTGACCTCGTCCACTACCCGAATCTTGAGTTGTGACGGAAACTAGACCAGTCCTTCAGAGTGTCAGTCAGCAGGAAAGAACGAGCGTGGCGCCGTTTCGGCACCGAGTTTATCGCGATTGGTTTGCCCGAACTGCGAAGAGCTTTTTCCGGCCTACAAATTCTCTCTCCGCTTGAGTCATCCTGAACCGAGTGGAGCGAGGTGAAGGATCTCTCGTTGAGATTGTTTGCCGGGCGAGATCCAACAAAAATCTGTGTCATGCTCGAATGCCAATTCAAAACAACTTTCGACATCAGCGATACACGGCCGAGAAACCGAAGACCAAATACGAACTGCGGAGAGCCGAATTCCCACCTTCGCCAGAATTGGAAGAATATGCGGCCACTTTTTGCGCATTCGGGAAGAAAACGCATGGCAAATTGGATGCGATTTACCTGTTGCACGGGACCTTTGTTGGCGGTGACGCTTTCGGGTGGAATGAACAAATTTCCAAATTCTGGCCCAACGTGGCAAACAAACTAACCGAACTTGGAAAGCAATTTGTCAGCAAACCGTTGGGGACATCCGGAAATTACACTCAGGCCTTTGCGAATCAGTTTCAAGACTCAATCCAAAAAAATTCAGGCTATGGTATTCCGGTCCGTCTATTCAATTGGTCGGGTGAAAATGCTCATGTAGCCCGTAGTCGAGCCGCAATAAATTTTTTGGGCGAACTACTGCAACGAAAAAGAATTGATTCATCACAAAACAAAGTTCTTGTCTGGTGTCATAGCCATGCGGGAAATGTCTTGGCGCTGGTAACGAACCTGCTGGGTGCAGTTGACGAGGTTCGAGAATCGTTTCTTGAGTTGATTGAGCCGACGTTCGCTCATGATGATGCCAAAAAAAGGATCTTCCAATGGGTGGCGACCGCCTTGAGCGACAAGTCGCAATGGAATGGCCTGGAGCTGGACATTGTTACGTTCGGGACTCCAATTCGCTACGGCTGGGATACGAGCGGATATCGCAAACTGCTGCACTTTATTAATCATCAGCCGCAAGCGGATCACCCCGATTATCTCGCACCATTACCGAAACTTTCGTCTGAGATTCTTAGCCAGATCCAGGGTGATTTCGTGCAACAGTCTGCAATCGCTACCACCAACTTGAAGCCTTTTGTTTTTGATCGCAAGCTCGTCCAAATCGAAAACCAGCTTGGCAAGTTGTTACAGCAAGGAATTGAACGAGGTGACCTTCTGAAAAGGCTCAAGCTGGGGATGCGCGTACCAGATGAAGGAATGACGTTGCTCGTCGACTATAGCAACGAACTGGGGCTCGCCAAAAAGATGTTGGGACACGCTATCTACACACGCCCCGAATGGCTTGCGTTTCATATCAGAGAGTCTGCAAATCGATTATATGCGAGTTAGTTTTCAGTTTTCAGTAGTCAGTTGTTCGGCATTCGTCGCCCCAAAAAATCAGCTGGAGAATTTCAAAAATTGGTAATCGGCCTCGTCATTCTGAAGGAGCTTGTCCGCCGCGGCGGAAAGAATCTCTCGCTGGAACACGGAGATCCGTTACCTCGTGCCACGCTGATGACCCAAGTGCAAATCGGAATAGACTGCTCTGATGCTCTTCCAAGTCGTCGAATTTTGAGAACGTATTGTGTTGCCGACTCCGTCGAAGAGTGCCTGAGCTCCCGAACATCGTTCACCGGCCAAGACTGCAGTCACCACGTTGCTTCTTGTCGGCGAGACAGCTCCTTTCCTGAATACGACTCTGGCAGACCTTGGCATGGTTGCTGGCGAGAGAGTAGATGTAACTTGGAAGCGAATCGGCGCGCCTATTGCACACTTGCATGTCGTCTGCACCTCACAACCGAAATGGCCAGCTTTTGCGAAAAATCAAGCTCCTTTTGTGAGCTGACCGAGCTAATTCGCTCTCAGAGAGGGCAGTAACGCACAAAACTTAATTGCAGAGAGAAATGATCATGACTTACATCATTCGCCTAAATTGGGCATTGCCGTTTGTTTTCGTTTCAATGTATCTTTTTTCGTGTCTGGCGACACTACCGCCGGCTACAGCGCAAGAGGCGGCTAGTCCGCTCGTCACAGGTGGGAAGATCGTTGTGGCCAATCGCGGTTCCGGAACGATCTCAGTAATCAGTGCCCGGACTGACGAGCTACAGGCCACCATTGCCATGCCGGATAACGGCGAACCAATGTACGTGTTTTACTCGCCCATCAAACGCAGGGTGTTTGTCGGTGATCGAGCCAACAATCGGGTGGTTGCGTTCAATGCACGAACGTTTGACGTCGAAGGCTACGCTGAAGTTGGACTGGGCGTGTTCCATATGTGGGGACATACTGGGCTCGGCGAGTTGTGGGTGAATAATGATATCGACAACACCACCAGTGTCGTCGACATGAATACTCTTCAGACATTGGCCACCGTACCTACGCCAGCGGATCTAGTGGCGTTGGGTGGCAAGCCCCATGATATTGTCATTGGTCCCAATGGACTTTTTGCCTACGTATCAGTGATTGGCGTAGCGGGACCCGAAGACTTTATCGTGCAGTACGACACGACGACACTGGCGGAAGTAGGCCGGGCGGCCGTGGCAGACGATCCACATCTTTCCGTGAACCCGCAAACAGATTTCCTGTTCGTACCGACTCAGGGCGGAAACGCGGTTCATGTGCTCAATCGCTTTTCGTTGGAAACCATTGGGGTCATTTCCGTACCGGGTGCTCACGGCGCCGGAATGCCAACCAACGGGCGGTTTTTCTACACCACCAATCTGCCGGGCGGTGGCGCAGACGCCTTGTTCGTGATTGACACCCGGACATTGGAAATAGTCGGTGAACCGATCGACGTTCCTTATCCGGTACCACACAACATTGCCCTGTCATCCAATGGTCGCAAATTGTATTTGACTCACTCGGGCGCTAACGACAAGGTAACCATTTATCGGTCGGTCGGCCTGTCGCCGGAGTTGGTACTGGTCGGCGAAGTAACGGTCGGATTGAACCCTTTTGGGCTTGCCTACATTCCTTAAGGACGGAAAAAACATTTTCGGTTTGATCCGACAAAGGATCGATAGACGAACAGAATCCTGGCAATTGGCAAACCCTGACGATTCGCCGGAAGCGGTCACTAAGAAATTCGCTTGGGAAGCCGGCAAGACCGCCTGATAATCTGCGACATTTGGGATGATTGTTGGTGCCGGGCGGTGCGCAGCTTGTGGCGGAACTGGCCGAGCCACCCAACAAAGTTGTCAAATGGCCCTCGCGGCGCAGGCGAACCGACATAGCGCGCGGCGCCGAAACCGTTCCAGCATTTGCCTGAAAGCACAGTTAAAAGTGTGCGAATCGGCACACGGCATTGAGGCACGGTTGGCGTCCGCGGCGTCATAGATGCGTACCGCGGGAAAGTCGGGTTTCGAAAACTCGGCGGCATCTTTCGCGGAAAACGGCATCCGGTTTGCACGTTTGACAATCAACTTTAATCCCCAGGAGTGAAATCATGTCAGTCGGACGAATCTGTGTGCGAGAAGTTGACACCGCCGAACCGCTCGAATCGGTTCAAGTCGTTGCCGAGAGAATGCACTCACGGAATGTTGGTACGCTTGTGGTGCTCGACGAAGACAAGAAGCCGATCGGCCTGGTGACCGATCGCGATCTGACCATCAAGGTACTTGCCCGTGGGCTTGACGGGCAGGAGATGAAGGTGCAACAAGTGATGACGAAATCTTTAAAGACCGTGCGCGAAGAAGCATCTATCGAAGCCGCTCTGACACTGATGCGCAGCGGACTTATTCGTCGCCTGCCGGTCGTCGATGAAAGCGGAGCGCTTGTCGGTCTGCTCAGTCTCGACGACGTTCTCGACCTGCTCGCCGAAGAATTCGGAGAGATCGGCAAACTGCTGCGACGCGAGGCACCCCGTGCTTTGGCGGAAATATAAGCCCCCATCACTCTGTGGATCACTTTGCCAAACGTACCGGTTCGAGGACATGACCAATGCCTTCGGCAAATTCTGGCAAAAAAATGCGCCTACTAAGTTTTTTTGCGGTCAGTTTCCGGGTAGCCAAGGATCAAATCGTAGCGAAAGCGATCGTCCCAAAGTTTTTGATCGATAACCCGTGAGAACTTAGTCAAATTCCCCATGAGGAGTATTGCTTGATTCTGGTCCGCCCAATTGGATCTGTTCTTCAAGAAACACAAAAACTCCAAGTCGTCAGGAGTATCAACAAAAGGCGCATAGAGGCTTATAGCAGGTTGGTTCGTTTGAACACAAGCAAAACCTTGCCAGCAACGTAGAAGCCTGTCCACAAGCAACCAAGAACGCAGCAGGCCAATTCGGTTCACGCAAAGGTCACGACAGCATGCCGCTCGACAGATCTATTTCAGCGTGAATTGTGACATGTTCCAAATATCCACCCGTTTTGGGTGACGTTTGACCCAATCCACGCGATTTCAATTGATCCGGCTGGAACCGGTCGTAGCTCCAAATGCCGACGCGAAAGCTGAGCCTTCACCACCAATTGTTGGACAGTGTTGCTCTACATGGCCAGCGTTATCAGGCATCCGCAGGGTTTATCGAGACTCGCCAGTTTATCAACCGGTGTTAAAGTTTTCGGGATATTCGGGTTTTCTTGGTTAGTTTTATTCTAACAGCGAACGAATATTTGCCGATGAAGGAATTAACTCGGATTGGGCGGACCCGCTGCTCGTCTGAACCCGCATATCTTGATTGACCCGAATCTGAATTTGTTTGATCCATGCTCACTTCGTTTTGGCAAATTTGTCAGCTTGTGCGCCTGTGATTCAAGTTCGCAAATGACAGACGGTTATTTGAAGCGAACGGTGTCAACAAAGGTAAGCCACGGGAGTGGCATTTGATGAAACAGGATCAAGAAATCATGGCCGACACGAATTACCTAAGACCATTCAAGCGCGTGACGAAAGCACTTTGCTATTTTTCGCTCTTGGCAATTGGAACAACCATCATCATCTCCGCGGCAATTAAACCTGTGGAATCACAGGAGCAGGAGCCAACGACCAATTCGCTCCAACCGCTCTTTGATGCACCGCTAATTAAAGCGATTGACAATCCCGATGAAACAATGGGGCTAAATTCGACTGGTGACGTCAATGTGCCCTTCAATCACCGCAGTGGAACACCATTGAATCCGGATCCCGATCTCTCTGGAATCCCTACGACCGTTTCGCTGCCTCCGATGCACGATTCGTCAACCTCTCAGGCTCAGCCGATCCAGACAATGGAGACGAACGGTTCGTCACATATTTCTGCGCAGGCTCAAATGCTAAGTCCGAATTTGGGGTCGGGTGACGCCAATCCTTCCACCGCCGAGTGGATCGTGGAAGTCAATGATTCGATCATGCGGGCGAATTCACCGGCGAGTTCTTGGCCAGCCCGTCCGACCGCGACCGTTGGAAGGATTTACCAGCTGAACCATACGACTTGGCAGTCATTTGAGCAACGATTGTTGAACACCTGGAACCAACGTTTAAAAGTCGCGACATCTGCTGATGGTCGCCACGCCAGAGTATTCTTGCCGAACAAGACCAATTCAGACTATTTGCCGATTTTGATCGATCGCGCGAAAAACCTGCTGACATTTGAAGGTACTACCAGCCAAACCGCAGCCTGGAAGAGCCTCGTCCGCAACCTTGACAACGCACCCGGCGATGGTCGAGTCGTAATGATTGACATGCGGGATGCTGAGCCGAGCCAAATCATGCAAGCCGCCTACATGATGGGTTTTCAGGAAGAAGCTCAACAAGATCCGGCTCCACGAGAAGAAAATGCTCAAGACCCACCTGCACAGGACGAGCCGAAACAAGACGAGCCGGAGCGAGGTGGCGACATCGAGCAGCGCGTGGTTCCTTTTAACGCGAATCAAGTGAACCCGCCTCGTCCGACAATCCTGACTCAAGAGGATCAAGTGGGCGTTCAGGCGCCTGTCACGATCGAAGTTGTCCCCGAACTAGGAGTCATCATCCTCAGGGGTCTACCACAAGACGTGGCGAAAGTTGAACAGATGATCAACGACATTGTCGCGACATCTGGACTGACCGAAGCAACCCAGGCACAGATCTTGCTGGAAAATGCCCAAGCTTCACAGGTAGCGGAGCGACTGCAAGAGTTGTACGACGACAACTATGCGGATCTAAAAGGAAGGGCCTCCATCGCGCCATGGGATTCGCCTAACAGCCTGATCGTCATCGGACAAGCGGATTCCGTTCGCGTTATCGAAGATCTCGTCAAGCTGGTTGATGTGAAAACAGATGAGGAAATAAAAGCAGAATTCAAGACTTATCGCCTGAAATACATTTCTGCCGTCGACGCGAAAACCCGAGTGGATCTGTTTCTCGGCCAGTCCAACGTTCAGGCTGTCACTGAGAATCAGCCGCCAGCATTACCGGCAATTGCGGTCGCCGATTACCGAAGCAATACGTTGATCGTTCGCGCAAACAAAGCCCTCCAGGATCAGGTCGGTCTATTAATTGAAGAACTGGATGTGGAAGAAGTTGATAAGGGTGCGGTCAACGTCGTTCGAGTGATTCCGCTACGCAACGCCGTGGCAAGCGATTTACAACGTGTCATTCAAGATGCAATCAACGGTCAGTTGCAAAACGCCGGTCAGGGTCTGAATACCGATCCGCAAGGCCAGCAGGGTCAATTTCAACAACAACAATTTGATGCGCAGGGCAATTCGTCTTCGCTTCGATCAGCGCAATTGCAGTTCGAAGGTCCAAATGGAGAAATTGTCAAAGGCAGTATCATGTTTGATGTTCGCGTCACGGCGGATACCAACAGCAACTCTCTGGTCGTAACCGGCCCCGAAGCGGCAATGCCAGTGATTGAAGCTCTGATTGAACGACTTGACACGATTCCAGATTCCGAAAGTCAAATCAAGGTTTTTCCAATTGTGTACGGGGACGCCGCATCGCTTTTGGAAATGCTAAATACGCTGTTCACTGGAACTGCCCAAGGCGGACAACAGGGTCAGAATACAGCACTTAGTCAACTTCCGTTGCAGTCGGCAACGGCGGGCGATGGAATCACTTTAACCAACCTTCGATTTAGCCTCGACGAACGTGTCAACGCAATCATCGCTTCTGGGTCTGCGAGCGACCTGATCGTTGTCGACTCTTTGATCACACGACTGGACGTCGAGAATCTCGACGGCCGATTAACCAAGGTGTATCGCCTTAGCAACCTACAAGCCCAGGACATGGCAGACGCCATCAACGCCTGGCTGGACGAACGACAGGCCATTATTGAAGACGACCCGACTTACGTCAGTCCCCTGGCGCAAGTTCGACGCCAGGTTACCGTAACGCCGGTTGCGGTCGGCAATAGCCTGATCGTGAGTGCCGCTCCCGAGTACTATGACGAAATCGCCGCGATTATCACAGAACTTGATCGACGACCTCCGATGGTTAAGGTCAAAGTGCTGCTTGCGGAAATCGATTTAAAAACCCAGGAAGAGTTCGGCATAACCGTCGGTGTACAAGATTCGTTGTTGTTTGACCGCGGTGCGGCCGAGGGAATTCTTTTTGATTTCAATCAACCAGGACTCGGCAACGGAAACGTCGGGCGAGGTACTTTTGCGGGGCAAGTTCTATCCAATCTCCCCGTGGGACGCACCAATGCAGAGTTGGGCTACGGAGGCTTGGTCGTTTCTGCCGGAAATGATTCCGTCAACTTTCTTTTGCGTGCTCTGGAAGACAAAGGTTGCTTAAGAATCCTCAGCAAGCCTCATATGATGACGCTCGAAAACCTGCAAGGACGCATTTTTTCAGGTAACTCGGTACCGCGCATCACGGGATCTGTCACGAACAACTTTAATGGCGGTGTCTCCAACACGGTTGTTGACGAAGAAGTCGGCCTGATTCTTGGCATCACGCCTCGAGTCAGCCCCGATGGCACGATAGTAATGTTTGTCGATGCACAAAAGTCGGCCATTAACACTCAACAACAGGGGATTGCGATCTCCGTCACGGCAACGGGTGAGGTTATTCGTTCACCTCAAATCATCCGACGGCAAGTTCAAACAACCATTCAGGCTCGACACGGTCAAACGGTCGTGATTTCAGGCCTTGTCCAGGAAAATAAATTTCACGCTGTGCGAGGAACGCCCATCTTGTCCGATTTGCCTGTAATCGGACCACTCTTCACCTTCGAACAAGACGTAGCCGAGCGGAATGAACTGCTCATTATCCTGACCCCTTACCTGGTCGATAACGATCAAGAAGTCGTAATGCAGAATCAAGACGAAATGGATCGCATCCACTGGTGCTTGTGCGATGTAGCAGAGATCTACGGCAATACCGAGTACAACGGCAGTCCGATAAGTTCGCCTTCTGCTCCAGTGGTGTACTACCCGGATTCGGACCCAGCCGGCCTGCAACCTCAAGTTGAGGACTCTGCAAATGTCACGCCTGGCCAAGCCCAGTTGGAGGCAACGCCGACTCAACCTGTGCACGAAGCGAACGCGAGCAACCGCTAGATTGCTGACCTGCACGAACGGTCCCAATTCAATGACCAAATAGAGATTTGACAACCCATAACGTGATCATGGACGATCCAATGCGCCGAATAGTTTCAACTCTGACAATTTTCAGTTTGCTGATTTGCAGTTCATCCGGTTGCAAGTCGCTTGAGGAAGCCAGGATTGTTCCTGAAAAACTTCAAACCTCGGTCCAAAACATGGTTGGCAAAAAGGAGCAGCCGGAATTTGAAGAACCGGTAAGGATGGCGGCGATTTGGAGCGACGGAATCTACGATCAAGTTGGCGTTTCGCGAGTACGCGGATTCGGGGCTCGATTATTCTTCTACAATGAAAAAGGCGTCCCCATCAAAGTAGACGGCGAACTCAATGTTTTTGGATACGACGATTCAACCGCAAAAGAAGACTTCGCGCCAGATCGAAAGTTCGTTTTTGAACGTGACAACTTTCAGTCACACTTCAGTGAATCCGAACTCGGAAGTTCATACAGCGTTTGGGTACCCTGGGAAAAAATCGGTGCCGAACGAAGGACTGTTTCGCTAATCCCAATCTTCAAATCAGCGAACGGAACTGTGATTAAGGGCGGGCAAAGCGTTAACGTGTTGCCTGGACCTGAACCAAAGAAACTCGAAGCAAATACCGACCCATCGTCTTACTCAAAGATCACAACAGAACAACTGAACTCCGTGCGAACGGCAGACGACTCTAGTGCTGTTACCCCGTCCGGGGTTCAAAGGGCCACCTACAACGAGCAGTCAAATCCAGCCTCCCAGCTCAGTCATGCAAACGGGGAAACAGCGTTCGGGCCTGTCCGCAAATCAAATGCGACGACGATTAAGTTGCCACGAACGATGTCCAACCGGTTGAATTCACTTCCCCCACAACAACCGTTTGTGCGTAAGAGAAGACCACTTAAACCGTCTTTGGCAGTCAGCAACGCAAAAAGCACGACCGAGTCCGAAACGGATGCAACCGGTTCACCCCCAGCTGTAAAATCACCGAAAAACGAAGCGAAAACGCCCGTTGTCTTTGGCATGCCCGGCCCACCCAACTAGTGCGTGTCGCACAGACGTACAGCGGTCGTGGCGGCTCGGATTGCCGGTCGAAACCGGCGAAAAGACGCCAAACTTAAACCAAAACGCGATCTAAACGGTCAGTTCCGATCGTACCGGTTGCTTTGCTTTTTTGGTGCATTCGCCCACCAATTGGAAGCTTGAGGCAAGCTATTCCAAGACAGCAGAACTCATTTTATTAACCCATCTTATCGAGACGATGTTGTTAGTACGGGCGAATTAGGTCGAAAAATCTTTGTCGAATGATTCGATGTCACAGTCAAGTCTCTATCAAGCTGCTGTCATTCTCAAAAGCTTGCCGAAAAAGCAAGCCGCAAGGATTCTTTCGCGCCTTGAGGCAGAGGACACCAAGGCCATTTTTGATGTGCTCGACAAGGTTGACGGATTCTCAACCGCTGAAATCCGGATGGCACTGAACAAGTTGGCGGCAGAAACCGGCCAGAGTCAGTTTCACGGAGAAGATCGTGAGTTGGGCCAATTCAGTGATCAGCTTAAAACAATCTCACCTGCGCTACCGAAAATCTCTGAATCATCCTATCGTCCCTTCGCATTTATCGTTGACCTGACACCAGAGATTCGACAGAAGCTTATTCAAGACGAACATCCGAAGAACATTGCAATGGTTTTGGGCGATTTGTCACCGGAAATCTCCGCCGAAATCATTGGACAACTCGAACCCGCTATTCGCGTCTCGGTTTTAAGGCGCCTGTGTGGTCCTGCAACAAACACGCAGGAAGAACGAGCCCAGCTCAGTTACGCTTTGAAACTCCGCCTGAAGAAGCTGGTCAACAAGAACCAGTATCGCAAATCGGGCGTCGAAATTGTCGCCGATTTGTTAAGTTGTGCAAATCCCGATACGCAACGTGAAGTATTTGCTCATCTGAGTCAAAAGGATCCAGAGCTCGCTGAAAAAATCGAACAGTCAGTGTTTGCCTTCTCCGACATCGAATCGATGTCCGATGCCGAGATCAAGATCCTGTTGCGAAGAGCTGACACTTCAATTTGGGCGCCCGCCTTGAAACGCGCGCCTCTGGCCACTCGCACGAAAATCTTATCCAACATGGCGGAGCGGGCGGCGAAGTTGTTAAGCGAAGAGATCTCGACAATTGGGCTTGTTGATGAACACATCGCAGGTCGTGCTCAGCAACAGATCGTGAACCTGATCTTGCGTATCCGACGAGCTGAACAAACCGGGCAGGAGCCGAAACTCCCGTCAATCGACTCTCGGACAAATTCGCCTTATTACATTCGCACTCAGTAGACGGTGTAATTTTCAATTAGCCGGTTTGGCGTTCGCTTACGGTTACTACAACTTCTACCGGGCATGCGTTCAAGGGCCCTTACTTTAGATGATCATTTAGTTTAGCTTCAACGGCCCTACGGGCTAAACGACTTCCCGTAAACGTTAATAACCGACAAGCATCAGAAAACATTCTCACTAACCGCCATTGGCGACGACTCGTTCGATCAACTTCTGCGCGGCATCGATCGATTCCTGGGGAATCCCATGCTGCCCATTGAATTCAACAAACTGCACGTTGTGATTCGTCTCACGGAACAAATCACGAAGAAGCTCCCCGCCGGCAAACGGCAAAATCGGATCAACGCGTCCATGTGATTGCACGATGTCAAGTCGTGTTTGTTTTTTCGCCGCCTGCCTCCATGCAGCTTCGTTAATCAGGGAACCAGACCAGACAATCAATCCACCCAATCGCTCGGGGTGGCGTAAGGCGACATCCGTCGTCAGCATCGCACCTTGCGAAAACCCGCCGACCACGAGGTGGGTCGATTTGACTTCAAATTCCGATTTTGAAAACTCGATTATTTTGTTGATCGCTGCATTGCAGATTGGCAATCGTTCAGGCGACTCTTTCCGCATAGCACGTGTTTCACCCGTGATCATGAGCAACTGGATCCTTTCGATATCGATCATCCACCAGGCGCGCGAATCATAATTCGGATCCAGTTCGATTGGTGCTTCGGGAAAAACAAACCGAACATTGGCAAGCGAACCACTGCTGAGAATTAACTCGCTGGCGATCGGTACCAGGTCCGTTCCTGGTGCACCAAAACCGTGACAAAGGATAACGACGGCGTCTGGTTTTCCCTTCGCGTCTCGATGCGCCGCATGTACGCAATTCAAGTCGCCAATTTTTTGTTTTGCGTATTCGATCACGTTCAACCCTACGTAGTGAGTTTCACTGAACTAATTGCGATTGCGAAACCCGCCGTTGACAGGCAGAATCTGGCCTGAAATAAAGACCGCTCGATCACTGCTCAGGAATGTTGCCGCGTTGGCAATGTCCTGGGGAGTCCCCCAGCGATTCATCAGGGATTCGGAGTTGGCGCGCAGATCCCATTCGGACGATGCCGATTCACCCCATTTCGTTTTGATCCATCCGGGAGCCAGGCAATTAACTCGAACCTGTGGAGCCAGAGTCTGCGCGAGGCTCTTCGTCATCGACATAATGGCGCCTTTGGTCGTGGCAAACATCTCGCCGCTGTCGCCTTCCATCCCTTGCCAAGCTTGATCCCAACCCATATTCAAGATCGAGCACGCTCCGCTGGTCGGTATTTCCAGGGTTCGCATCCTGGCCCCAATTAACCGCGAAAGAACTAACGTCGCTCGGACGTCGACTTTCCAGACCAAATCAAACTTCTCAGTAAAGTCGCGACGAGCCATCTCACCCGTGAGCACATCGGCGCCGGCGTTGTTAATCCAGATATCGACCCGGTTTTGCCAGTTCCAAGATGCCTCAACCAGGGACGGCAAGCTTTTCTCGTCAGCGAGATCTGCTGGCATTGAAGTTGCCTGGCCGCCCAATGATTCGAGTCGGTTTTTTGTTTCTTTTAGGTGAGCAGATTCTGTACGGCCGTGAACGATGACATCCGCACCGTTTCGGGCCAGTGCAAGGGCGATCGCTTGTCCGATGCCCGACGAAGATCCGGTAACGACCGCCACACGACCGGACAAAAGCTGACTTTCGTCTGTCATAGTTTAATCAGCCGTCTCGACGCCCAATCGAATGCAGGCCGCTTCCAGTTCGCTACGGACCAGAAGGTATTCGCCATAACGACACAACGTATTCCAACAGACGCCATCAATCGTTTCCATGCTTCCAAGCTCTTCGTAACCGTCCGGCGTAGCCCGAACGCATGACAATGTCCCGCGTTCTCCATGAACCAGAAGTTTGTCCCCGCACAATAACATCTGACCATGCCCAAACCTTCCGCGCCGTTTCCATTTCCTGGAAAGATCTGAGATGTCTGTACACTCCAAAAATCCGTCTGATAACGAATAGGCATGCCCTTCATAAACAATGGGGCTAGTCAATTTGGTCTTGAGAACTGCCGGATTGGATTCGATCGAGTTTGCCTCGAATTTGCCGTCCTCGTAATTGATGGTGACGAGTTCGCCGCCCGCATTGTAGCCCTTCGTCAACAAAATAGTATCGTCCGAAAGCACATTCACCTGCGAGCAGTTGGCATCCGCGTCGCTAGTTCCGGGACGCGCGTGTTCCCACAGCTGCTCTCCGGTTGTCGCATCGAAACCAAGGGCCTTCGACTCCGCGACCACGACAATTTGTCGGCGGCCGGCAAGCGTGGCGAGGCTGGGCGAACCGTACGCGATCATTTCGGTACCGGCTTTCCAACGCAATTCACCCGTCGTCTTTTCGAACGCCAACAACGTTACGGCGCTATCTTCCGAAGTTTCACCTGGTGCTGCCAGACCTCTTGGACCTCCGCCTGTGACGACCACCATATCATCCACGATCAACGGTGAGCCCGCTCGACCCCAGGCAAGCGCCGAGTTTTCATACTGAAATTCAAAATTGTCAATTTCACCAGTCAATAAATCAATTTCCAACATTTTCAACAAGTCGTGTTGCCAGATCGGAATCCCATCAGCTCCGTTAAGACAAACCAAGTTGCCCAGTGCTCCAATGGCGTACACGTAGCCTCCGTCGATTGTAGGAGTTGCACGCGGTCCGACTCGTCCCAGTCCCATTGGATCGCGGTGTCGAGCCCGATGTTTGTAAAGCCATTGCAACTCTCCGGACTCAATTTCATAACAAGTCACGCACTCGAGCTCGCCACGCTGCTCCATCGTGACCGCGTAACCATTTCGCGCTGCAAAACCCGACCATCCTTCACCAATTTCTTGCTTCCAGACGATTTCGGTATCCGAACTAATGGCATCATCGCGCAATTTTGGTTCATCCCTCACCACACCATTTCGATTGGGCCCAAGAAATTCCGCAAAATCATTGGGAGTCTCGGTTTTCAGGTCAACTGGCAAAGACGATGTCTCAACATCTGCATTAACCACCGTTTTCGGCGTCCAAATCGGTTCAAAACGAGCGATTCCAGCATCGCCGTTCATCACGGGCCGCATCACGCTCAAAAACGCGTAAGGCAGACCAAACAAAAGAACGAGCATCAGAATCCGAACGTACCAGCGACGACCGCTGACAAATAGCATCCAGACTGCCCACATTAAAAAAACGAGGAAGACCAGCGCATACGAACTGACGTTCATAAGGTCTGGCGACAAGCCAACGACGTCGACAACCTCGCTGGCGAATATCTTCGAAAGCGCGATTATCGCGAGCACAATAATGGTTAAGCCAATCGTCTTTTTGGGAAAGCGACCGCGCTTTTCCTCAGGGACCGGGTCAGCTGGTTTCGATTCGTGTTCATTACTCATAACGGGTTCCGCAAAAAAACAATTGGAGAACCTTGAGGTTATCAGAACGGCACGCACGATTGAAGTACGGCAATCCCTTGAATTGCACCCGTTCGTTCAGAACTTAATCCGCACGCTTCCTCCGTATCCATGATGATGGTGCCAGTGACCGACTCGTGGAGGGTAGGGGCGCCAGTAGTTGGCAGGATGAGGTGGAACGCGATAAACGCGAGCAGGCTCGACGTAGATATGGCGTTCGCGATAAACCGGCGCGGGTGCGAATGGGCTCACGACTGATCGCTTGACGTTTGCGTCATTCACGCACCAGGCATTCTGAAGAGCAGTGATGACCTGATCCGATACGCCGTTTTGTTTGAGGCTAATCAAATCGCTGGTCGTCGGTTTTGACCAGATTCCATTACTGTTGATTTGATTAATGACAACATCCGAGCTTAAGCCATTCTGCGTCATCTGAACTACTTGTTGAAACGTCACCGCAGAATTCAACGCTCGTTGCTGCTGTTGACGATAGTAGTTACTTCGCAGTTCGTTTTCGCGGTCAACTTGTTTGCCCAGAATACCGCCTGTCGCGGCTCCGATGAGTCCGCCGATTAATGCGCCTTCACCCGTTTTGCCTTCGCTCGATCCGATCGCCGCTCCGATCAGGCTCCCGGACGCACCGCCAAAAACACTTCCGGCCGCGGTATTTGGACGAGGAGGCGGTGAAGCAACGCCTTGGCCGTAAGGAAACTGGCAACCACTTGCCGAAGACGTAAAAGCCAAAACAGTGCCCACTATTAGTCCGCAGCGAATAATCATTTGCGTATTTCCTTTGTCGATGCTGCTTTTTTTGCTAACTGCTCCAAAAGCGAGAGGAATGGTTGCGATCAAGTCGATAATGGTCAAGGTAGAATTTTCATGACGCCGGATTCGGACAACTGAAGGCAGATTTACGAAAGCAGTTCCGTGATATTGCTAGCGAATCACCCTGTATTGGGGCTGAAATCTTCCCCTGTTCCCCATCTCTTACTAAGCATCAAAAGAACGTTGAGCCAGACGAAAACGCATTGACGGCAGGGCAGGGCTTCAGTACTTTCCCCGCCTCAGATGATTCAAACGGGTTGGTCTTACGTCGTTAAGTCGACCAACTTGATGCCGAACCATATCGCTAATTCACGTTTATTGGATATTTTTCAGCAATGAAGCAACCACTCACCGTGATTGTTCCGTGCAAGAACGAAAGGTTGAACTTACGTCCGTGCATAGAGAGTTTCGTCAATCTCGCCGATGAAATCTTGATCGCGGATTCCGGTTCGACAGATGATACGCTTGAAATCGCATTAGAGTTTGACAAAGTTCGGATTATCGAGCGCGATTACATTACGTCTGGCAATTTTAAGAACTGGGCAATCCCACAAGCGACGCATGAGTGGGTTTTGATCGTCGATGCAGATGAGCGAATTACGCCGGAATTGTCTTACGAAATTATTCTCGAACTCAGTCGCGGTCCACAGGAAGACGGTTATTGGATCTATCGTGACAATCACTTTATGGGTCACAAGCTGAAGTACGGTGACGCTCGATCTGACCGAGTGCTTCGATTGTTCCACCGAGACCGTGGCCGGTATGAAGGTCCGAGTGATCATGGCGAAGTTCGTATCAGCACGGGCAGGGTTGGGTTTTTGAAAAACAAAATGCAGCACTATTCAGTTTGGGACTACGATCAGCTTCTTGAGAAGATCCACCGGTATTCGACGCTTCAGGCACAGCAATGGAGTGAAATGGGCCGCGACACGTCCTATTTCAAGCTGCTGGTGCGTCCCATGTTCCGCTTCTTCCGCGAATACATTCTGCAGGGCGCGATTCTTGACGGCAAAAAAGGTTTGCAAACCGCCTGGATTTCGGCCTTTTACAGTTTCAATAAACAGGCTCGCCTGTGGACGTTGAACCACGGTCTGCCGAAGCCGAATCCGGAAGCTCACCGCGACGCCATTGCCGAAGAACAAGACTCACAATCTCGTTACGCTGCTTAGATCGCTAGTTTGGCTCTACTTCTTCAGATATTTTAATTGATGTGAGTCATCCTGAACCGAGGTCCAAGGCGAAGGATCTCTTGTTGGGATTTGTGTCGAGTGTCTTTTTTGCAAACAGATTTGTGTCGACCCGCGTGAGGATCATCTCATTGCGCACGACCCAACTCAACTCGAGGCGGCAGATGTTTCCGTGGTCCCAGACCACTTTCGGCTGCCAAGAAGATTGCGTTCGCCGGATTTTAGGGTGGACGCAAACAACGTAGAATCTGGTTTTGCATGGGCCGTTAACGACGAAGGGAAAACAATTTTACTCTACTACGATCCGATTTTTCTTGAGCACGCAACAGGCAATCATCCAGAGAACGCCGCCAGAATACTGCCAGCTCTGCAGAAATTGAACTCGATTGCCTTGAACCCAAATTGCCGCAGACCGAATTGGCCAGCGGCAACGAAGGAGCGAATTCATCGTGTCCATAACGAGAGTTATGTCAACCAAATTAAGGAATTCGCAGCCGCCGAAGGCGGCTATATCGAACAAGACACCGTCGTCAGTAAAAAATCATATGACGTTGCTTTGATGGCTGCCGGTGCGATTTGCGATGCGGTCGAAAGGATTGATCGCAATGAAGACAGAACCGCGTTTTGCCTTGTGCGTCCGCCCGGACACCATGCAATGGCCGACCACGCAATGGGTTTTTGCCTGTTCAACAATGTCGCAATCGGGGCCAGAATGGCCACTGAGGAATGCGGCTACGAACGTGTGTTGATTATTGACTGGGATGTTCATCACGGAAACGGCACGCAAGCTACGTTTTGGGAAGATGCTCAGGTCGCCTATTTCTCGATCCACCGCGATCCGTTTTATCCGCTGACTGGCGCGGCAACCGAAACCGGAGCCGGTTCGGGAGCCGGTACGATTAAGAACCTGCCGATCCAGTTTGGTACGCCGCGAGCCGTACAGCTCCAGCTATTTGAACGTGAACTGGCCGCGTTTGCTGATCGGGTCAAACCACAGCTCATTTTCATCAGCGCTGGTTTCGACGCCCACAAAGACGACCCGATCGGTTCGTTGGGTCTGGAAAACGAGGACTTTGCTGCAATGACTCGAACGGTCAGAAGTCTCGCCGAGACTTACTCAGAAGGCCGAATCATCAGCGTCCTGGAAGGCGGATACAATCCAAATGCGGTCGCGGAATGCATCGACGTTCATCTCACCGAATTGAGTGCGGTTGATCCTCTGAAAAATTGATGGATGCGGCTGACCGAAAAAAGGTCCTTCCGATCTGCTATTGGCGGCTCGTCTTTGAAGAATGATGGAAAACGGTGACGCCGCGACTGAATCTCAATTCGTTGCACGCATGACCGAGCGAAAATGCACATCAACGCGAATGTGAATTACCGTTGATCAGCGTCATTTTTGCCCATGTTTCAAGGCATTGTCAAACGGCATCGATCTCGTCGTCTTCGACTTCCAACTGATCCAGCGCATCGCATGCCTCTTCGTAGCTCGAGTAAGGTCCCGAATCAACCAGAATGCCGCCTTCACGGACCGCGATTTCCTCGACCGATTGATCGTCCTTCACCTCAATGATCGTAAATCCGTCATCGACTTCGATTATTGCAAAATAGACCATTCTGTTGCTCCTTTTTAGTTTTGGCTGCGGTTTGCGATATTCGACTTATCCGTCGTTCACCCCAATTCACGTAGAACCAGCCAAGTGGATATTGCTGCAACTTTGATGCCGATAGATCCATCGGACGCAATATTTAATGCAGTATCTGCCTGAATCGAGAATAACATTTGAAAATCAGTGCCGATTCTTGATTTACGCCGCTGAGCGATTTTGCATCGATTTTATTTGTCTCTTCGCCTCGCCATAGATCTCGAAAGTTCTTTGCTCGATTGTGTTTATTGTATCGGCCTGAAGTTCGTTTCGTCCGCTATTAAGCTGTCCGACGCGAAAAAAGTATTCGTGGAATTTCGATCCGAGGTGTTCGGTCGCACGAAGTTTGTCAAAACGATTGTTTTCAATAGCCTTTTGACATGCAGCGTCAGTGGTGTCTAAGCCCAAACAAGCGGCTGCCGATTTTAAAACTAGAGTCGGCTGCGCGTGCAATTGTTCGTAACTCGTCCAAAACGATCTCAACGATTTGTTTCGACTGGTTTCAAGATATGAGGCAACGTGAATGCACCAGTCGTCAACGTTATGCAAACAAAATGCGTCAATGCCCGCACGGACGCGTTTATCCGACGGATTGCGACGGCGGAATAAGTGGAAATAAGAGCAAAGGCAGTCGGCCGGATTGCGGATCACCACGATCGCATGCTTGATAATCGGATGATAAACGCTATGAGTCTTAAAAAGGCGAAACGGCATCGTGAATTCGACGTGGGTCTTCGGCCAGAAACCACGATCGAGATCCGGGATTACCTCACCATATCCAATCGCACGATCTACCTCAGTTCTTGTCCCTACAAATGGTTGCACAATTTCCGTAAGCAATAACCTCATCCAGGTATTTCCTGAACGTGGATAGGAAACCACAAATATATCGTTATGTCTCAAATGACGCCGATGTTGTTGTACAAAGGGATGCGTAGGCATGGCTGACTCGCGTCCAAAAATGCGCAATAAATTGCGTCGCACTCGTCGCATCGAAACCGACTTCCAAGAATTCATATTCCGGCCCTACGCCCATTACAGGAAACAACAGACCACGCATAATATCGGTGGGCCGAATTTGGAACAACATTGATCGCGGGGGTCCCTCTTGCCGTTACGCTGCAATTTTTTTTGCGAGGAACTCAAAGTACGACAGCCTGTCCCTCCCCAGCCTGGCACGCTTCGGCTGGTTCATTTCCGCGTTTTTCGTGATTTTCGCGGTTCACTCAATCTCAATACCGTTTAATGAAGCAAGGAAATATCCAAAGTCATTCTGAGAGAGCTTTAGTCCACCGCGGCGGAAGGAATCTCGCGCAAAAACACGAGAGATCCTTCAGTCGCCTAGGCTCGTTCAGGATGACATGACCGTTTTCGATCTCTTCTTTGAACGGTACTGCACTCAGTCTACGCTTGCGTGCCTTGGCTAATCATCGAGGATTTTTGGGTCGGGTCGACTGCCGGTCGTCAGTTCAAGCAGGTCGGCCCAGATTTCTCCGGGCGATTGCTGGTGGGAATCCGGGGCGATATCGATGAAGTAGTCCTTGTCGATGCCCAAAAACTCCTTGCTTGCCGTCGCTTGCTCAGGGCCGAGATCAAGTGCCAGCTCGCTTAACTTATAATCCTCATCAGACAGCACCCAGCTCTTGCAAACTTCAACTGCAACCTCCCATTCATCCATCACGGCGCACTCCGGATCCAGCCAAGCCCCCTCGGGACGACGTTCTTTGAGTGCACGCACAAGATCCTGGCGGCGTCCGGTGTCGTCGTCGTGGGATTCCACCGAAGTTCTCTGCACATCGATTTCGTATTCGATCATCTCACCGAGATAGGCGTAAATCGCAGCCACGGTCGCATCGAGGATCGCGGAAGGCTTGGGGACGGGCGCGTTCGGGTCCAACAACGGACGAGCAACTCTTCGCAGCAAAGCCAATTGCTGCTGCCAGGTCACCTCATCGAACAGCGCGATCCCCAGAGAAGCGGACTCATCCGATAGTCTTGCCATGACGACCGCATCGACCAATTCATGCAGCCCATTGACGATCAACTCTCGTTCCGCGCCGGCGAGCGTTCGGATGCCGTTGGCGGTATTCCACATCAGCGTTTTTTCTCTTATTCCGACAGGGTATCGACGGGACTTTTGACGGCCAATCCCGGTTTGTTCATCACATGCAAATAGATCATCGTCGTTCGCACGTCTTTGTGTCCAAGCAATTCCTGGACCGTGCGAATATCCGAGCCGTTTTCGAGGAGGTGCGTCGCGAAACTATGTCTCAGCGAATGAGGCGAGGCGTTTTTTACAATTCCTATCTTTTTCACCGCTCGGGCAAAGAAACTTCCAAAAAAATGTTCGCTAACATGGTGTCGCCCACAGTCACCGCTACGCGGGTCCTTGGAGATTTTGTGACTGAAGAAAACCCATTGCCAACCTGGTTGCTGGTTCGCATGGGGGTATTTTTTGCTTAATGCGTGAGGCAAATAGACTCGGCCATGCCCTTGTTTCAAGTCGTTTTGGTGGTTCGTTCTCGCCCGTTCGATCTGTTGACTCAACAGCGGACGACTGGACTCGGGTAAGATACCAATTCGATCTTTTGAGCCTTTTCCATCACGAACGACGAGATGTCCCTGATCGAAACAGATGTCTTTGATTCTCAGGCGGCGGCATTCGCTGTGGCGAAGTCCCGCGCCGTACATCAACTGGAACATGAGCTGCCTAACGCCGCTGAATTGCGGCAGTAATCTGCCGATTTCCTGACGGCTGAGTACGACCGGTAACTTTACCGGTTTCGAAGTCGGCGATACATCCAAAAACTCAAGTTCCCGCCCCAACACGTCCTGATAAAGAAACAACAAAGCAGATTTGGCCTGATTTTGCGTGCTATGCGCAACGTTGTGCTGGACTGCTAACTGACTAAGGAAGTTTCGAATTTCAGGTTCTGAAAACTTTTCCAAATGCACCGATTTGCAAAAGTTGATAAAACGCTTGATCCAACCAGTGTAGGCTCGCTCGGTTTCCAGTTTTTTTCCTTGCAAGCGAATTTCACGTCGCATCTGCTGCAGAATCGTGGGTTCGTTTTCATCAATCGCACCCACGACGTCTCTCGCAGCAAGAAGGTCGGTGATCGCTTCGCCTTCATTTTCGTGTTTTGACAGTCGGTTGAGAGTCTTTCGGATTTCCTCCAAACAGGGTTGAGAAGTTTTTAGTATCAAATTTCGGTAGGCGATTACGGCTCGTACGGCTTGAAGCCTTTGCCAGGCAGGGGTACCGCTTTTTAAAAGTTGGCGACAAAACTGAATGACAAGTTCTTGAGAAACTACCAGACGCTCGTTTTCGCGCGCTTCCTTTTGCGAGGTCGATCGAAATCTCCGAATCCAGCTTGGAAACCACTGTTGGTCATTCTTGCCGTAATCCGCTTCGGCCAATTCCCGAATATATTCTTGAATGGACATATCCAACCCAGCGTCAGTCCCGATTTTGGAGGAGTCAAAAACCAATTGAATTTCGTACCACGCAGCCGCCGTTATCACTCATTTTCGAATCAACCAGATGAACGCGGAATCGGCTTAGTGATTGTGTAATTGTGTATACTACTGGGAAGTTTTTCAAGCCGGGTCGCCGGGGACACGAGGTCCATTCTGTATCCAACTTGCGGTGAAGCGTGCTTGGCCCTCCGCCATGGACGAGTTTTTTTCGATAGATCCCGCGTTTACCCAAATTAGAGCAAATCCAAAATTGGTTTATACAAACCCGAAGCGCAAGCGAGTGTATTTTTGTTTCCGGCACAAAACGAGAGTGAACACCAATAACAGAAATGCTGTAGCCGCATTTCTCACAGGTTGTAAGGTGGCGTCGAGCAAACGATGACGCTGGTGGGTTTTTCCTCGCTTCAGGTCCTTCTCGACCGAAGTAGACTTAGTTATTCCAAACAATCGAGTTTGCAACCACCCACCAACAGTTGGCGAGTTCGACCCACCCTAAGTGAGAAATGGGAGTAGGATACTGAACTTGAGTAGGTATGGCGTGCAAGCTTGATTCGCTACGGCGGTTGGTCAATAATGCGAGCGGGCGGCTCGTGCGGGTTGTCACCGAGAGGGACGGAGTGCGTGCAAGCGCGGCTGATCGAGTTTGATGCAGAAGCAACCTAAAACTACGAAAACACGCCTCTGATAATGTGCAAAAATCCGACCGGGCGCTCGTGATAATGCGTAAAGATCAATCTGATTTTGCTCGTGATAATGCGTAAAGATCGAGCGCACGGATGATAAAACTCTGATATTCATTTTATCATACCGTTTGGTTGAATAATTATATTGTTATACGACTAGGGGCGATTCTAAGTTAATGATTCAGGGCAGCCGAACTTTCCTTTTAATTTTGCTGATATTGCAGACCGGTTGTGAGAAATCGGATACGCCACCAGAAACGTCCACCAAAGTGGATACGGGCGCAGAATTATCAATCGAAGAGCAGATTAGTTGGGAATACGACCACGGCAAAAGGTTGCCTCGGTTGTTTCGGAACGAACGATTCAGCGCTTCAATTGTTGCTTCTGCTGCGAATCGCTACATCGCAATGGGTGAGGACTCCGCAATCAAGGAGTTGAAGGGAATTGCCGAAAACGAGGTTCTTAGCAAGCACGACATCAAGGAGCGAATCGGTTGGATTTGCCGAATTCTTTATCGAGGAGATTCGGAGCTATTACGACGGCCGGGTTTTGGCGCATTGAGTCTACCTTACCTGACGATGTTAGATACTGACTGGCCCTTATATCCTGTAGTTTATTCGGGTAATTCATACTTTATTCTCGCTAGGGGATACAGCTACACTGGGCGACCAGAAACGGCAGAAGAATACATTGAATATTGCAAACAAAACGGTACTTTCCGGACCGATCCCTTGTCTTTGCCAAATCCACAATCCGCAAGAGAGGATCTGGCCAAGCTGAGATCTTCGACTCGCTGGAAAAAAATAAAATGGAAGGATGCAAGAAGAGGGACCACATATACAATGCATGAAGAAGTGTTGTGGGGGTTCCTGTTCGCGCAGGCAAACTAGTAACGTATAACAATATGTTGGACCGTAGCCGCCAAAGCATTTGCCCAGGGGCCTTGAAGTTCTAATCTTGTTTCACGTTGACTTGTCGGCACGGTCAACATTAACGTTATCTGGCTTAACCAATGGCAAAACCAAAATGGTCGATTGTTTCGCTTTTGTTTGCCACTTTATGCTGCGCCATCGCCATCAAGGTTTGTTGGAAAGTCGAGTCGGCTTTGGAAAAACAGGTTCGTCAAGAATTGACTCTAGCAAGTTCAGAACGACTGTTCGTGCTTGAGCGTCACCCAGAAAAATCAAAAGACAATGACCTGAAGGAATTGGTTGTCGTTATTCAAAATGGACAGGAATACAAACTGGCGTTCATTTATCGTGACCCGACTAGCTCAAACCATAATTTCCGACGTTGGGAGATTGGCTTCGTTATGGTTAGCGGTACGGAAGGATATCCGGGTGGCGGGCCATTTTCTCGAACTTTCGACCATTTCCCTACCGACAAAGATGTTCAAGATTTGCGAGAATGGATCGCTCAATGGTAAGACACAGCGCCAGATAACAAACGGATGCACGCGAAGCCCGGCTTGCGTGCGATTTTTTGAAGCAACGATTACCGTCCGGGCTCGGTGATCCTGACCGTTATCCGCCTCAATCAATCAGGTGCAACATGGACGCGAGACGACAGTACGCTGAACTCGTTCGTCAGTTTCTATCTGGCAGAATGACTAACCATCAGTACGAGGATCGTTGCGACGCGATACTCGATAACGCCGACTTGGCAGTAGATCAGGTCTACTGCGAGCTCTGGGCTGGGTACTGCGATTTTCGCGAACACTACATTGGCCGAAAACATGGAATGCCACGAGATGCGCGTCGTACAACCGCTCGTTGGGTCATGTTCCTTCACAGCAATCGCCCCTACGAATACCCGACATACGGATGTCTTCCAATGTTGATTTCAATTTGTACACTGGGTATCATTCGGAAACCGGATCCAATGTCCGCTGGAGATTCACATTGCTGGCCGTACTTTCGCGAATCAGATTTCCAACACGATTTGGCTCGCCCGAAACTACTTGCCGGGTTGGCAAAGAAT
>JAHEJI010000156.1 GCA_024638965.1 Planctomycetaceae bacterium | reverse complement strand
AAAGACAAATCGTGCATACGCAAGTTGGCTGAGCAACAACATCGTCGTGGCGAACAGAATCAGGTTTCCATAGACTGCGTTGTAGTCGACAACCAACGAGTTTTGCAAAGCTGGAATCTGCAAGACAGTCGCCGAAGTGTACGCCAGCCAGACGATGAGGACCATTGTAAACGCGCCCCGGGATTCTTTGACTTCGAAGAGTCCACGAACGAACAGCAGGGACAAGGCCACTAGTTTAAAAGTAAGCAAGGCCCACACCTTTTCGCCGACAGGCTGGTTCATAATCGCTGAGGCTGCGTTTTGCAGGAAACTTGCCAGGTCCACAACACAATGAATGCTGGCCAGCATAAATAACAAAGCCATCCACAGCCACAGTCGATAAGTCCCTCGATAGTCGTCGCACCGGTGTTGTCGAAGCGCATAGATTTGAAGGCTTGCCAATCCGGTAACGATCAGCAAGAAAGACGAAAACCAGCTGGAAAGACTTCCGACTCCGGTGAGCGAAAACGTTCGCTGACCGGCGTCGCCAATAACACTTTGCCAGGTCGGGGCGTAGGATGCCAACAAATTGATTACACCAATGGATGCAACGAGGACCAACACTACACAAGCGAACGGCAGAAAGCGTTTTGGCAGGAAATCCGTCGTCTTGGGCTGTCCTCGGCGATCCGCTCCGAACGAGTACAGCCTGGAGTCGTCACTCGATTTATCTGTCTTTTTGTTGCGTACGGTTTGCGAATCCGTCGTCGCGCGCGAGACGGTCTTTTTTTCGTCGCGATTGTTGGAGACTTCGTCAATTACAACTCGCCGCCGCCTTTGACCATCACGACGTATAACCATTTCCAAAACCATACAAACAATGAAATGAAGAGCCTTCGTTATTTGTTCGGCAATCTGCTCCTGAGACTTAATCTGCTAGCCAATTCTAAAGGTCTGGAGGCTCAAGCGACGCAGGCCACTCAAAAATACCAGTAATTAAGCTACACCCAGCGTTTCGCATACCTGGGAAATCAACGGACACGATTTCGCAAAACACCAACGACACGATTTCAAGTTTTCCCGCTTCTAATTTAACGTTTCGAACTATGAATTCTGCCGATTGGCCTTCCAATCACCACATTCGGAACAAACCGAAACAAAACATTTCTTCGATCTGAGTCAGGCCTTGAAATTATTTTCCACTGACAAGCGGAGACCTAGACTTGGTGAGGCGTCCACTTCGGTGCGACTTTTGATTGAAAATTTCAAAGCAACAGCTCACATTTTTAGAAATTAGCCATGACTACATCCGGTTTTGAAATCGCCACGAACCTTACGGAAGCAAGTATCATGGCGGCTCTAGCATCCACGGATCAACACCGAGTCCCTACCGAAAACCTGTTCGCACAGAGCCTTTTAGACAATATTCGGGACGGCGTCATTTTCGTAGACGGGAACAATAGAATCCAGACCTGGAATCAAGCAACCGAGATTATGACGGGAATCAGCAGTGGTCACGCAATCGGCCAACCGATCAGCCCGTCCATATTTAACTTAACCGACGCCGACGGAAAAGAAGTCTCCGATCAGGAATGCCCTTTCGTTGCCTGCATTCGAAACGGCAAAAAACAACAGTCCGAATTTCGAATCGTCGGACGTAGCGGACGCGAAGTGAAAGCCGAATTCAATATCGTTCCGATTCGAACCTACGACGGTACGATTTGCGGGGCCGTAATTTTGATTCAGGACTCGTCCGTTCAACTTGACCTCAAACGTCAGCTCAAAGATCTATACGCGATGAGCATGCTGGATCCGCTGACACAAGTCGCAAATCGAAGCGAATTTGAGCGTGTCCTTGATGAATACGTCCGCGCCCACAACTTGACTGACTTCGAGTGTTCACTGATTATTTGCGATATCGACTTTTTTAAACAAATCAATGATAACTATGGCCACAATGTTGGTGACCAAGCGCTTGTTGCATTTGCACAACTGCTTAAGAAATTTGTCCGGGGCCAAGACGTCGTCGCCCGTTACGGTGGTGAAGAATTTGTCATTCTCTGTGCGAACTGTAATATCGACGCGGCGGTCGAACGCGCTGAAGAGATCCGCTCTACGCTGACAAAAACACCACAACAAATGCTCAATGGCAAATGCATCACGGCAAGTTTCGGTGTCTCGCAACTCAAGCGGTCTGATTCCGCAACCGATTTCTTTGTGCGAGCTGACCAAGGGCTGCTAAATGCGAAAGAGACCGGTCGAAACCGCGTGGTGGCTGCTTGTTCATCTGACGACTCGCCGATCACGCTTCAGGATGCAGAAACGAAATCGCTCGCTGGCGTGAAATGGCGAAAACAAAAAGGTCAGCCATTGTTTTGCGAAGAATTCAAAACATCGACGCCCCTCCCAGTAGTCATCGAAAGCCTGAGAGGCTACATCCTGGAAATGGGTGCAGAAGTTCGCAAGGTCGAACCTGATTACGCGTCCGTAAAAATCCAGGCGACCGATCCGAATTCGAACGTCAAAGGTTCCTTTATCGTTGACGTTGAGTTAACGGAAGCAGTGGACGAAGATCAGAATCTCGTCGGAGAGCGAATGGCAACCTTCATCCGGATCACGATCAGGGGCGGTAAAAACGGTTGGTTCTTCAGCAATTCAAGTGAACTTGCTCCAGCCGTGATGACAGAACTTCGACGGTATTTGATGATCACTGACGAATCAGCTCGATTGACGGTTGCACCAGCAGCCACGGAACCGAGTCAACGATAATGCTCCAGAATGCTGCGAATTTGCGACATTAATTGCGGCCGAACTGAGGAATCTCTTGCCTTTGGTCACTGGATTCTTCGTTCTCTGAGGCCTCGTTGCAGTCCATACGTTGTTTTGAATCAATTGGAACGGAATGGATTCCGATCCGCGGCGTGCTATTACCGGTTCATGCTCTAAACTTTGCGCCGTCGTGAAACTCGCTTCCAACTCCGCCAGCATCGCGCCCATTGCGAACGACATTCGAGTGGGTTATCTTTCATACTCGACTTTGTTTACCAATCCAGCAATTGAAACGATACTTGCGAGGAAGAAAATATGGCCTACGAATTGCCAAAACTCCCATACGCGTATGATGCACTTGAACCATATATCGATGCGCGAACGATGGAAATTCACCATGGAAAACATCACGCCGGCTATGTTACAAAAGTTAACGCCGCGATCGCAGGAACCGAATTGGAATCGAGGTCGATCGAAGATCTGATTTCACATTTACGCCAGGTTCCCGATGACAAGAGAACTGCGGTTCGCAACAATGGCGGCGGACATGCGAATCACTCGCTGTTTTGGACGAGTATGAAAAAAGGAGGAGGAGGAATGCCCAGCGGCGAACTCGCGACCGCGATCGCTGCGGAATTCAGCAGCTTTGAGGCTTTCAAAGAACAATTCTCAAATACAGCTGCTACACGTTTTGGTAGCGGTTGGGCATGGCTCAGTCTCGACGCTGGCAAACTGGCAGTTGAAAGCACACCCAACCAGGACAATCCACTCATGGAAGGTCGTACTCCGATTCTCGGTTTGGATGTATGGGAACACGCCTATTATCTAAATTACCAAAACCGACGACCGGATTACATAGCCGCATTTTTCAATGTGATCGATTGGGATACCGTATCTGCACGATTCGTCGCTGCCAAATCTTAATTTTTCGAAGAAGCTTAGCGAGGCCCGAACTGCTTCGGGCCTTTTTTCGTGGGCTGCCGACCATCATGGCAAAGGCTGACTGCTATTTGATGCGAGTTCTACCTGAGCCCCAGCTAGCACAATGATGTCGAGGACCGTTTCCTTTCTGTTATTGCTTAGAAATTCGGCGGCAATTGTTCGCTGTTGACCAATCTTCGCGCGATCTTTAACATTCCGCCCGCGAAAGGTCTTTTCCTTAACCAAATACTGGACTTTCTGTCATTTCGAAAACAGAAAATGGTTCGATTTTTCCGATTAAATGATTGAGCACCCGTACCGGGGACGACGGAACGTTTGCAATTCCACTAAAGAGGCGCAACTCAATGCGACTGATTTACCCAGTAAACATTTTGATCATGGCTGTTTGCGTATCCACCACCCTGTTTTCTTCAACGGGATGTAGATCGCATCGTAGTGTGCCGAAACTTGCGGACCTTGCCTGGTGGAAAAAAGATGACATTCGGCTGTCCTCCACACCACCACCGCCAGCAGCACATTTCAATCCGGAACCAAGCGTTAAGATGCAGGCTAACGATACGACCAGCAACGACTTGGACCGCAACGTCGCAGATATTGAAAACAATTTGGACGCTGCCTTCGATTCAAATCGCGAATCGGGATCTCCAATTCGCGAGCCATATAGTATGAAAAACGCAGACGTTAATTCAACTTCGAATGACAATTCATTTGAAGCCGTCCCCGGCAGTCTGAAAACGAAGCTGCCGGACTGGAGTTCCACAGCTCAAACTGTCGACCGAAAGCTGAGCGAAGTTCAACGGGAACTTGCTGACTCTCTGAAACAAAAAACTCGCTCAGCTGAAAATAAATCTGAGGATTTCGGCAGCGATTGGCGAAACGACTTTGCCTTACCCGCCAAACGGTCCGCGACAGGAATTGGTAATGAGATTGGCAACAGCATCAATTCAGCGACCGAAGCGTTGACGAAGGTCAATGTTAACGTTGCCAAATCAGCGGGAAGCAGTGCCGGGGGGGTCCAAAACTCCATCGAAGTACCACAAACAACAAATCAGTTTGCCGGATCAATTGGACAACAAATTGAATCCAAGGGTGTAAAGAACCCGGGTGATCCGTCGTTGTCATTCCAGCCCAACCAACAAGCATCCCAACAGAGACCCCAGCAACCGCGTATCGCCAACACTCAACCTCCTTACTCACAATTCAAAAAACAGGGGTTACCAGACAACTCGCTACGAACGGGCGCGGGACAAAACCCGGTTTTCGGCAGTCATCCAGCAAGACCGCCCAGCAGCAACGGCTACCCTTCCACTCCGCATGGCAACTTTTCGCAGTTGAACCGGGACGCGACGACGAACTCAACCTACAACTCCCAGGCGAGTTTCGATGCAAACGGACCGAAAACGTCTGTTTCAAACGCAGCTGGGCCTGCTCCAGAACGACCTCATCGAAATCTGACTAATAATTCGGTGGTCTTGCCAGACTCGATCAGTCACGGCAATGGCAGCTTTGCCCCCGGCAGCATCAATCCACTCCTTCCGATCTCTAAATAAATAAAGGGACGGTTGGTTCATGGACATTCGCGGACTGGCATCATAGACTCGGATGTTCGGTCGCCAAAAAGTCTAGAGCAAATTCAAAGAGTGTTTTGCACTTTTGTCATTGTGAACCGAGGCACGAGTTGAGGGATCGACGCGAAGGATCGAGAGATTCTTCAGTCGCAAGCTCCTTCAGAATGACAGAAACTGACATTGATTTTGAAAATGCTCTGGCAGAACTTGCTAACGACGAGGCTGTCCAATTGAACAGATCTCCATTGGGTTCCAAAAAAGATCACCTTGAAAACGTTGTTGACATTCAGCGAATTCGCAAACAGACATCCGTGCGCAAAGTTCTTTTTCATGAGCAGATTGGCTCGACGAGCGATGAGGCTATTCGATATGTATCGGTAGCTTCTAATCCGTGTCCGGTAGTCATTCTGACCAACTTGCAGATGTCAGGTCGTGGCCAAAGAGCCCGTAATTGGCATTCTAAGCCGGGAAGTCTTGCTCTTTCATTGGGCATGGACGTTGACCACATCAAGACCTCGAAGACCCTGATCCCGCTCGCCGTGGGAATCAGTGTTTGCCAGGCCGTGGAACAGATAGCCCGATTATCCAACGTGCAGATCAAATGGCCCAATGACATCATCATCGATGATAAGAAAGCGGGTGGAATCCTCATCGAGGCGGTGGGTTCAGATCGCGTTGTGATTGGCATTGGTTTAAACGTGAACAACAATGTCTCGGAATTCGCGGCGTGGGAAAAAGGTTTGTTAGAACCGGTTGCGATTAAAGACGCTCGCGGGGGAGAACCCACATCTTTGACTGATCTGGCCGTTGCATGCGTTCATTTCGTTTGCGAGAACCTTGCTTGTTCGAACTCCGACCAAAATACGCTGGAAGCATTTTCCCGGTTTTCGCTGTTGTCTAATCACCACATTGAGGTAGAGCTTCCGGGTCGAGAAGTTGTTAGCGGATTGTACGCAGGCATCGCTCCCTGCGGCAGCCTCCTTTTGGTTAAAGAAACGAGACATGATGAACCGATGAAAGTCGCTTCAGGCCGAATCCGACGGATTAATTGACGGGGCTCCAAAGCGAAAAGTCGTCCCTTTTTCTGGCCTCGTTACAGACAATGTGGGCGGACCCGCAAATCGCTCGATGTGTCACCCGTGCCCCACTGTCGGTAAACCGTCAAAATGCGGTCAAAGCCATCAAATACGCCCATTGAACACTGGAAATTGTGCACAAATAGTGTCAGAATCTAAGTAGGAGCTTAGAGAAGGTGGTACTCGGCAAGTACCCAGGACACCTACGAGCTTCTAATCAGATTCCTAGACAGGAGACAGTTATGCCATTATTCGAAGTTGAGACAGACGCGCACATAATCATCACTTGGGCGGATAGCGAAGATAACGCTACTGTCGTCGCCAATGCCTCTTATCCAACAGAGAACATTGTCCGATTGACCAAACGTCCAAGGGATAGCTGGGTGATTTCAAAGGGTCTGTTGGGCATTCGAGAACAAAAGCTGGATCCATGCTCCGTCGCACGTGAATGTTTGTCAAAGGCCGCTGGCGACAAAGTTCACGCGATTCGACTGTACATGCAGCAAACCGGAAATGATTTGGAACAGGCCCGCAAGGCAGTCGAATCCAATATGTTGATGGGTTGGTAACAGCAAATTAAATTAGACAAGAAAAAAACGGAGCCACTTTGGGGCTCCGTTTTTTCGTTTTTTGCATATTTGGGTGATCGGCATTCGCGTCTCAAACGCGGCAAACGTGTTTAAAAAGCAGCCGCGGAGCTGTTGCCGTCGGTCGTTTTCGGATTCTGTCCTGGCGGTGTTGTAATATTTCGTTGTGTACCTCGACGGTTTCCAGCGACTCCGCCGGTGTTACGCCCCGTGCCAATCTGATAATTCAACGTCAGATATTTGTTATCAGCAGTCGACTCAAACGTATCTGGAAACTGGCCGGTTTCGCTAAACGTGATTGTCATTGCTTGTCCCTCGAACTTATAGATTCCACGCAATTCTCGACCTGGATCATTACCATTGTCAATTTTGAAAGTCACTTGTTGGGGGCTAGCCTGCAAATTGGCTGTCACCGTGCCCGCAGAAGTCATGTTTCCAGAATTAGCGACGAAAGTGTTGCCTGCAACCTGAATCGTCATCGTAAAGGCGACATTGGCTGGAATTGCTGTACCATGCAATGTTCCACCCGTTACCTCCCAACTCCCATTCATCGATTGGGCAAACAGATTGGTGGAAAAAGCCGGAAAGGCCGCTATCGCGATGGCCGCGATCCCGACGGACAACATATTTCGAACGTTCATTTGATTTCTCCTGCCGTGCAGAAAATAAATTCGCCGAATTTAGAAAACACTTCCAATGATTTTTGGTAGGAGGCGAATACGGACTCAACCCTCTGTAATAGGATAAGTGGGTTTGACCTGCGGGTCTAGTTGCTTCGGACGCGATTGGCGGATTCGAAGCCAGAAAAACGGCAGAAAATTAACGAATAAATCAAATCCTCAAGGCTCAGGACAAGACACATGGCCGCTCAATCAGCTTTCATTTGAATTAATTTTCGTCGTGCGACCCCGTTTGCCAAACGTGTTGACGAAACTAAAG
This sequence comes from Planctomycetaceae bacterium, assembly GCA_024638965.1. Taxonomy (GTDB): domain Bacteria; phylum Planctomycetota; class Planctomycetia; order Pirellulales; family Pirellulaceae; genus Mariniblastus. The sequence continues at coordinate 5,552 of JAHEJI010000156.1, read as the reverse complement.
TGGGACAAGATTGGCGTTCATCGCGACCTAATCCAATAAGCAACACGATCGGTTTTAAGGAATCCATGACAACCAGCCTGATTTCGCTCGACAACATTGTCAAAGACTACCGTTCCATGCGGGCACTCAACGGCGTCAACCTGGAAATCGAGCCGGGGATTACCGGATTGTTGGGGCCCAATGGCGCAGGCAAGTCCACTTTGATCAAAGTCCTGTTGGGGCTTGTTCGAGTCAATGGAGGTTCGGGAACGGTCTTGGGTCACCAACTTGGACGTGAAGGTCGGGCCATTCGCAACAAAGTCGGTTACATGCCGGAAGACGACTGTTACATTCCTGGAATGACGGGTGTCGAAGTCGTTCAGTTCTCCGCGTGCCTGGCTGGTTTACCGCCCGTCGAAGCGCTGCGGCGTTCACATGAGATGCTCGATTTTTGTGGAATGCAGCAAGAGCGTTACCGCACGATCGAAACTTTCTCCACTGGGATGAGGCAAAAGGCCAAGTTTGCGGCCGCGATTGTACACGATCCAGAATTCCTGATTTTCGACGAGCCAACCGCTGGCCTCGATCCCGAAGAACGCGAATCCCTGCTCAACCGAATCACGATTCTCTGTCGACAAGCTGGAAAATCGGTGATTATTTCGACTCACATTCTTCCCGATGTTCAGGCGATCTGCGATCACGTTCTGATTTTGTCGAATGGACAAATTCGACTGAGCCAATCCCTGGAGGTCTTGAATCGTCCATCGGCTCCCACGATCGCCGTGAAAACTTTTGGCGACCACGAAGCATTTGTTAGAACTTTAGCGAACGAAGGCACCACGACCACCATCGAAAACGGAATCTTGTCGATAAACGGCGACTCGCCCAATCTCGCTGATCAGATTTGGCGAATTGCGAATAGCACGAATACGACAATTCAATCCATCCAACCGGCGCAAAATTCTCTCGAAGAAATTTTTATGCAGACGGTGCAGGAGGCGACCCATGCCCCTTCATAACGTCGGCTACCGCAGCTGGGATGGACACCGGACACCTCAATGGAGCCGGTGGTGGATTATTGCCAACTCGGGAATCACGTTGGCTTTCAAATCTCGCTGGGTGCGGAGGCTGATGTTTTTTGCCTGGTTGCCTGTACTGTATTGGGGGATCGCGTTTTTTATTCTCGAACAGACGCAATCCCGTGCCTTTCAGGGCCAGTCACCGCCAATGCAGATTCTTGAAGAAAACGTTTCCGAAACTGAATCTGCCCAACAACAAGTACTCAACGAGATCGCAGCCGACCGAATTCGCAACCAATTTGCGTTTGTTCCCAGTGCAGACAAACTTGCCGAGGCGATTGAATCCGGCGACGACGTTCAAATACGAAACAAGGTCTGGAATTGGTTGTTGATGACTTTTTTTCGGTATCCACAAGCGACGTTGATTCTGTTCCTGGTGGGCTTTATCGCACCAGGATTAATTTCAAGAGACGTACGTTCTCGAGCGTTTTTACTCTACTTTTCGAGACCGATCGGACGGTTGGAATACATTATTGGAAAGTTGCTCGTACCGGGAATGTATATCGTTGCCGTAACCACTTTGCCAGCGCTGGTGCTGTACCTGTTTGCCATCGGGCTATCCCCCAATCTAAACGTGATTTACGCGACCTGGGATATTCCGTTTCGAATCGTGTTAGCCAGCGTGTTTCTGGTCGTACCGACGGCAGCACTGGCTTTGATGTTTTCCTCACTTACGCACGAGAGCCGATTCGCCAGTTTTGCCTGGTTCGCAGTATGGGCGTTGGGTCACGGGGCGTGGTTTGCCATTTTGATTTCGCAAGCCATTAGAGAGGAAACAGCACCGTTTGACCCGATTGTTTTGGAAAGTCAAATTGTACAAGGCTGGTCGGTGTTATCGCTGTACAACAACCTGGGCGACATCCAAAGTTGGGTGTTCGGATTCAGTGATTTAAAAGACGTTTGGCCAGGAATGGTTGCCCTGATTGCCATTACTGTCGTTTCTTTGTGTATTCTTTTTCGCCGCGTTTCGGCACCAATTCGCGTCTGAATCCTGTCATGATCGAACTCAACAACGTTACAAAACTGTACGGGACGGTGATCGGTGTTAACGACATCAACCTCTCGCTGGCCCCCGGTACGTACGGTTTGTTGGGACCCAACGGCTCGGGAAAGACGACGTTAATCAACCTGATTCTTGGGCAGCTGACCCCAACCCTGGGAACTGTAAAACTATTCGGACAAGACCCCTGGAAGCGCAGCGGATTACTAAGGGAAGTCGGATTGTGCCCGGCACTGGAAGTAAACTTTCCGCGCGTCACTGGATACGAATGGGTAAAGTACCTGGTTCGGCTGCACGGATTCGGCCCGAAAGAAGCACATCAACGCGCGCTGCAAGCGCTGGAAACGGTCAAACTTGAAGATGCGATGCACCGCCCAATGCGAGACTATTCGCTTGGAATGCGTCAACGAGCCAAAATCGCCCAGGCAATTGCCCACGATCCGGAATTCTTGATTCTGGACGAACCCTTCAACGGACTTGATCCGATCGGTCGCTACGAGATGACCAGCTTTCTTCGAGAATGGGCAACCAGGGGTAAAAGTTTGATCCTGGCAAGTCACATTTTGCACGAAGTTGAGGCGGTCCACCCTTCGTTCTTGCTGATCTCCGGAGGACGGCTGTTGGCCAGTGGCTCACCAGAAGAAGTTCAAACGATTCTTGCCGATTCGCCCAACACGTTGCGAATTCGGTGCAGCGATCCGGCAAAACTCGCAAGACTTTTGATCGATCGTTGCCCGATTGATTCGGTTGAGTTCGCCGATGACAAAGAAACAGTTTCCGTGACGACTCGATCAACGGGAAAGGTTCATTCCCAACTGCCAAGCCTGCTGTCAGAACACGACATTTCGATAAAACACATGATTTCACAAGATGATTCTCTGAAGACATTGTTTTCGACATTAATGCAAATTCATCGCGGTGAAACCAGACGAGGTACGCTGTGATAAGAAACTGGATTAACGGATCCATTGCGACTTGCGCGTTTGAATTGAAACGATCATTTACCTTTCAACGAAACGCCGTGACAGCAGTCTTGGCACTGTTTCCGCCACTGATGATCACGATTCTCATTCTGGCGCCGAAGGCACTCGACGAACCCGGCATTCCCTATGTGGAAGTCGTCCTCATCGTTTTGGTCGCGCTCGTGTGCATGCTCTCACTTTTGCTATGGGCAACCCCCAATGTCTATTCGGAGTTGGAAGGCAAAAGCTGGACATTTATTTCCAGCCGCCCAGGTGGACGCGTCTCAAACTTCATGGGTAAGTTTGTTGCGGCTGTTCTGTCCTCATTTGCAGTTTCATTTATCGCGATCACTCTTTCGGTTGCCATCATCAGCCAAATCTCCACTGTTGAGGTTAAGCAACCTCTCAGACTTTGGGCCACGCTGTCGGGGATTTTCTTCATCGCGTCGTGTGCGTACGGCGCCGTCTTTTCAATGATAGGTACAGTCACCTACCGACGGGCCATGGTCGTCGGCGTCGCGTATGTGATGGCTTGGGAAGGCGCAGTTGCGAATTTGCCAGCGCTGATCAACCGCCTCACGATTCGCTACCACCTGCAGTCACTTGCCATGGAATGGCTGGCTTGGGTCTTTCCGGTGGACCGACAGGGTTACACTTTGTATTACGGGGACATCAAAGTCGGCATGCATCTTGCCTTCATCGCCCTGATTACGATCGCAAGTCTGTGCTTTGGCTGTTACGTGATCGTAAATCGCCAGTACATCACCAATGACGAATCCTGACTTGGAACTTGAACATAAGATCAAGTTCGAGAGCAGTTCCACAATTGTTTTGCACTTGTGTCAATCCTGAACCTAGGCACGAGGTGAAGGATCAGTCGCAAGCTCCTTCAGAATGACTGAGGCTGAATACCAATTTTTGAAATGCTCTAAGTAGACAACGCCACTTTCTATGAGCGCCTTGCCGCTCACAGGTACGTGAAACATCGTGTTTTTTCGTGCGAGAGATCGAATATGGCGTTGCCCAACTAATTACGGGAAGATTTTGGCGTTACTTCGCCATTGGCAATTGGTAGACTTCCAACAAAAAGTCCTTGAATCACGCGTGTCATGTGTCGCAACTCCAGCTTTTCCCATTCGTCGCCCGGTTGATGGTAGTCATCGTGCAGCGAACCAGCTGAAAAGCTGTGCGCCACGACTCCTTTTTCTACAAACGAATAGTTGTCGCTTGCGCGATACAACATCTGGCTGAATTTCGGATGTTCAAATATTCGCACACCGGCGGTGTCTGAAGCTTCTGCCATCAGGGCGCCGAGATCTGATTGGTCCCAACCCGTCATCCAACACTTTTCGGCTGCGCCCGCTTCCGGCCGACCAATCATTTCGATGTTGATGTTGGCGACAATTTTGTCCAACGGCCATGTCGGATTATTCACATAATGACGCGATCCCAAGAGGCCTTTTTCTTCACCCCAAAACGTCATAAAAATCATGGTTCGTTTAGGAGGGGTTTTCAGCGCCGCAAACGCGTCAGCCAACTTAATGACACCCGTGACTCCAGTCGCGTCGTCGTCCGCACCATTGAAGACAGGATCCTCAAGTCCCGCTTGCGAACCGACGTGATCCAGATGTGCGGAAAAGACAACCGCTTCTTTCTCAAGAATTTCATCGCTGCCCGGCAGAACGCCAATTACGTTTCGCACTTCAGCGTCGCCGTTTCGTCGCTTTGGAATCGTAATGGAAACCAGCTTGGAAGTGTCGAAGTCCGAAACCAGAAGCGTAGGCAGCGACGCCCGCTGGCGAGGATTGACAAGTCGTGGTCGCGTTGCTTTGATCGCGGCCGCAACCATTGGGCTGTCCGCATTCACCTTGATCAAGATACAGGTCGCGCCTTGTTGTTTTAAGCTCCGCAACTGTCGTCGAAAGAAAAATTGTTCGCGTGGCGAAGAAACTTCTCCGCCATCGACAAGGACGGCTCCGTCGAACGTCACAGCGGACGAATCGTCACCGATTTCAACTTCCGTTACCGAGCCGATGAAGCTGAAATCTTCGTCTAACGCGGCCAGGACCCCAAAATGTTCAGCAGATACTCCGTCGATCTTGAATTCGATGTCAGAATTGGGCATCGCAACCGTCGCGACTCGATGAGTTTGGTAGAAGCTGCCATCGACTCCACCAATCAGCCCGGCACCTCGAAACCTCGCCGCGACATAGGCTGACGCGATCGTCAACTCCGGGGATGGCGTATCGCGACCCGCCATTTCGTCGCTCGCCAAAAACGAAATCGTCGCTCTAACGTCTTTCTCGTTGATTTCCGACATACCCGACAAAACATCGCCTGATAAACTCGCTTGAGCAGCTGTTTCTTGTACGCCAATGGCCGCAAAGGCCGCCAAAACTAACAACGTTAATCGCAATACCGAATTGTTCATCGTGGCTCCGTCGAGTCGTTGGGCTTTCAATAAGACTGGCCGCTATTGTAATTGGATTGATCGGCATTTGTGTGACACCCAACTGCAATTGTCGGGCAAAA
>JAHEJI010000020.1 GCA_024638965.1 Planctomycetaceae bacterium | reverse complement strand
CGTTAAGATAAAGGTAGATCACCGATTTGGCTCTCGCACTTTTACGAAACGGGGTTCCGCTTGATTCTGCAGCCCGGGCAAGATCACCAATCATCGGCAACGCACCCAGCCCCAATAATGACTTGGCCGCTCCAGCCACAAAAGCACGTCGGGAAAATGGAGCTTGAAATGGCTTGGGCATTGAATTGGCCTTCTGCTCGATATACAGAAATTCTTGAATGTTTCACTTCACGAAAATAAACTCGTTGGAATTCGCGAGGACCCAGATCAAATCTGCAACAACTTCGTTTTTCTTGCCGTTCGATTTGAAGTCATCCCGCCAGATCTTCTGTTCGCCGCGTGTTGGATCGCGACTTAGCATCGTCAGATATACCGCCTCAAGTTTATTTCCGTCCTCGGATTTGAAGACATTTCTCATCAAAACGGTACTGGAATTGTTGGCAATTTGTTTCTCGATAATACCGTTCATCAAAGAAAGAACCTGGGTGACCGCTGGATCGGAATTGGAGTTATCGATGGATTCTCGGTCGGATTGGCCAAACTCTCTCAGAAAATGGCCGGGGCGAGCAGGCGAGGTAATCTCTGAAGCCCGTAAGTATGTGTTTGGTTTACGATTTTTTTGATACTTGGCGACCAACTCACTCATCTCAAGTCGGAGTTGCCGGAGTTTCGAAGAGTCGCCAGCCTTTCGCGCTTTTTTCATCTCAACCGCCATTCGTTTTCTGAGAGCGGAAACTTCTCCTTGATATTTCTGCCGTTGCGTCCGCCGCTTCGCGTTTGCCATCATCGACATCCTGGCTCTCCGATCGCCCTGAGACAATTCTTCTGCTGTTGTGATCAGTTCTTCGACACTCATCTGGCGGAGTCTTTCATACTGGTCATAAATGTCTCCCGTGCCTGGAGTCAAATAACGCATTCGATTCTGGGCTGATTGGCGTTGATCGACGTCTTCAACCGTAAGAGTCAACAACGAATCCCACAGTTGCTCTGCCGACATTCGACGCACGATTGGACCGTTGAAGTTGTATCTGGAGGGGTCAACGACATCGGTTCCAGTGGACATTCGCTGGTAAGTGGATGAATTGTAAATCGCTCGCAAGTACTGTTTCGTATCGAACTCGAGATCGATCATGGTTTGGGTCAGGAAGTCCATCAATTCCGGATTCGAGGCGACCGTGCTATCCTCGATGACGTCGACCGGTTCAATCAGGCCCAGCCCAAACGCCTGTTTCCATAAACGATTAGCGATAACTTTGGCAAAGCGAGGATTATCTGCACTGACGAGCCATTCCGCGTATTTTTCACGCGAATTGACTTCGCGAGCACCAAATATGACCAGTGGATTTTTACCAAACCGTCTGCTTTTTCGCGAACTTGGATGCTCCGCTTCAACAAGCGGCAACTCGCCAAACATGGTTTTGCCAGCGACGATATCAAACTCCTCGCCGTCATCACCCATGAAACCCTCTGGTAATCTTGCCAGCCCAGTGCCTGTTCCGCTAATCCCATAGGTCATTGGCCGTACGATTCTTCGCAGCACACGAAGCACCTGCGGGTCGAATTCGTTTCTCATTTTTCGCAAACCAAAAATTTCTTCGCTATATTCCGAATCTGGGCGCCGTAAGCGATAACTCATACCCCCGGTGAAGGCAACCATTTCGAAGTATTGGCGTTGTGTCCACTTGTCAAACGGGTGGTCGTGGCATTGAGCGCATTCAAGTCTCGTCCCGAGAAAAATCCGAATGGTGTTCGACATGTTGTCCTCCGGCATCGCGACATCGCGCAAGTAGTAACCGACGGCTCCGTTGCCCTCTCGCACCATCGGACCTTCGGAGGTCAATAATTCGCGAACAAATTGATCGTAGGGTTTGTTTTCAGAAAGCGAATCTTTGATGAAATCGATATAGGGTTGGCCCGTAACATTTCCAGCTCGCGATTTGACGCGCAGTAAATCCGCGTAAAAGTTGAACTGACGACTGACCCAGCCGTACGAATCAAGTAACCTGTCAATCAACAAGCTCCGTTTGTTCTTGTTATGCGATGCCAAAAACTGATTTGTCTCATCGAGGGTGGGGATTCGTCCTGCCAGGTCGAGATAGATCCGCCGCAGGAAAACCTCATCACTTGCACATTGGTTGAGCTGCTCTTCTTTTTCGCTCAACTGTTTCAGGACCAGCGCATCAATCTGCTTGCTGATTGCGAGAATTGTTGACTTGGATATCGAAGTCGCTGAGACACGGTTCTTGTCTGAGCGAGCCTGTTTTTCGATAGGCGGAGCTGACGCAGCGACCAATGGCGTCACGAGAACCGCCAGAAAGACCCCACATAAAAGCTTCACCAACAATTCAGGAATCCTGCTCATGGAAATGACCCTGGCCCAATTGAGACGGAATATCTGAGACGGAATATCTCGGTTCAATTGACTAAACTAACTGAGGGTGTCCGGGAATTCAAATGTTGTAAAAGCCGGACAATGTGAGCGGCACGGCACCGCTGGTTAGCGACAATCCGCTCGCAATGGCCGGACGGCTTTCAAATAACCTCAAAGTACGAGATGCTTTTTAACGCGAACATATTTTGTAAAAATAGAAACGAACCTCAAGAATTCAAAAAAAATGCAAAAAACTCCTTGCTTGAGCCGGTTTGGGTCAGCCAATTGGTGGACGGATCGGGTTTAATGGAAGCGAGGGTAGAACTTGGAAGGAAAAAATCATGCTCAAAAAATTAGCGTCAGTTTCACTCGTTTTCGTTTTGGCATTCGTTACGATTAGTCTGCTTGCCAAACCGGTTCAATCCACGGTGCCAGTTCAGCAACAAGCCGATTCCTCATTCGAATACGCGCAACTGCTCGTCAACGGGGATCTTGTCCAAGTTGGCGATCAAGGACTCCGTGTACGCTGGATTTATGGAGCCGACAATCTGGCTCCACAATTTGTATCCATTGAATCGCTTAATCGTTTGCTCAGTCGCAAAGTGAGTCGCGCAACGCTTGGCAATTTGCTAAACACCATCGGGAGTCAGGGCTGGGAACTCGTGGACGTCCGTCAGGGTTCGAATGCAACAGAATACTGGGCCTTCAAACGAAAGCTATAGAATTTGAAACGGCTGATCTTCCAATGAACTGCCCTGTTTCTAACATTAGATTTGGCTGTATTACGAGATTAGCTTTGGACTTTGATCTGAGCGAGCAACGAGCGAAGAATCTCTTGTCGAGTTGTTTGCCGCGCGAGATTCTTCTCGCCGCGGCGAACTAACGGTTCGCTCAGGATGACTGGATGCACCAAAGTGACGGTTATCACCGCGCTCGGATCTTCGCGACCGATTCGCGAACTTGCAATTCTGCCTTCAGGACAGGCAAATCGTATGGCTCGTTCTTAAGCAACTTCACCAAAGCCGATCCGGCGGCATGCCCCATTTCGAATGCGGGCTGTCTGACCGTCGTTAAAGGCGGGGTCACAAATGCAGATTCGGCCTGATCATCGAATCCAATGATCGAAACATCTTCAGGTACTCGGATCCCGCGTCGATGCAATCCGAGACGAGCTCCATAGGCCGTCATGTCGTTGGCCGCGAAAATGGCGGTGAAACTTTTGCCTCGCATCAACAACGACTCAATGGCCAATACTCCAGAGGGCGCGTCGAAATTGCCTTCGTACGCAAGCTCTTCTGCATATCGGATGTTATTGTCCGCCAAAGCCTGTTGATAACCCTTGAGGCGACTGATCGAATCGGGTTGATCAGGAATTCCAGTAATGTGTGCGATGTCTCGATGCCCCGCATCGATCAAAAACTTGGTTGCTTTATAAGCGGCGTCGAAGTTATCGATGAAGACACATTGATTGTCCCAATTTTCGAGTTCCGGCCCGACAAATATGCAGGGCGTCTTCTCCTTGATTTTGTCCATCAGTTCTTTCGACATATTGCCGCCAACGATGATGAGGCCATCGACCTGCCGGCCGAGTAGCGTGTTGATTCCGGAGCGGGCGGTTTCCCGGTCCCATTGGCCATCGACAAAAATGGGTGAATAGCTGGTTCCGACCAGTGAATGAATGATTCCTTGGGTCACCGTATCAAAAAACGGGCTCCCAATATTCTGCGTCACGATGCCGAGGGTCATTGAAAAACCACCCGCCAAGCCTCGGGCGAACACATTGGGCTGGAAATTCATGGTTTTCATCGCGGAAAGCACTGCTTTTTTCTTGCGCTCATTAACTGGAGTCGAGTTGTTGATGACTCGTGAAACAGTGCTTTTGGAGACATTTGCTTTCTCCGCAATGTCTTGAATTGTGACTTTCTTCGGTTCCATAAGTGCTCTCTGCATCCCTAGGGGAAATCTACGGTTACACGATTATAGCTCGTTTGGGTCGGTTAATGAATGTGCGAAATCAAAACACGGCAAAAACCATCCCAAAAACCCGTAAAAAACCATGTTGAAAACGTTTTCAAAAAATATCCATTTATGTGATAAAATGCTTGACAAAACGGCGGTTGTGCACATAATTAACACCAGTCTTGAAACCGCTATCATTTCCAGCACGCTAATTATTAAGGACTACTAAAATGCGAAACCACCCTCATCAGGCCCGAAGGGCATTTACGCTGGTCGAACTCTTGGTCGTGATTGCCATCATTGGCATCTTGATTGGAATGCTTCTTCCCGCGGTGCAACAAGTACGGGAAGCTGCCCGGCGAACCGACTGCTTGAACCGTGTACGCCAACTCGGGCTGTCCATGCACAATTTTGAATCGTCGTTTGGAGAATTCCCAACGGCCGGCGGAGTTGTCCAGCAGTTTGATCAAACGGGCGAAGAACTTAAGCCTTTGTACGGTTACGAAAACGCAAGCTGGATGTTCCAAGTTCTTCCCTACATCGAGCAGAATAATGTTGCAGATCTTCGCAAAACAGACGGCTTCATTGATACGGCTGATGGAATTTCATTTATTGAGATCGAGACTTTCCAATGCCCGTCGCGTTCAGGAAGGTTCGTCAATTTTGGTGCAGGAACAATGCGTCTCGGCGACTTTGCTGGCGTCCTGGCGAATTGGAACGAGCCCGACTGGCAGGGTTTCGAATGGCAAGTTACTCAACCGCCAAGGGATAATGAGTTCACTCGAGTGTGGACCGGTCTGATCACCAAGGGTGGGCACGTTAACGTAACTTCCTCGACGCCTGAGGTCCTCAAGGTGGGTGGATGTACTTTTGGTTCGTGCGTCGACGGAGCCTCGAATACAATTTTGTTGGCCGAAAAAGCAGTTCCCGCGGAATATTGGACCATTCCAGATCTGAGCATTTGGCCCTGGTGGGAAATGACTGGCTACTACACGGGAGCGGATTGGCCACACATGCGTCAGTTCGGTTACCTCACCGGTACCTCTGACGATATTTGGGAAGTTGGCGTTTTGTCAGACACGGAAACACGTCCAGACGACTGGGGTCGCCAGAGCAACGGAACTCGTGAAATGACCGAAGAATATGGATTTGGTTCAGCTCACCCTGGTGTTATTACCTCGGTTTGGGGCGACGGTTCAACCCATGTTATTCGTAATACGGCAGATTTGATCATCCTCGACAGCCTTGGCAAGCGTGCCGATGGTGGAATTTATTCCCTCGAAGACCTCTAAATCTCGAAGCGTTTTAAACCCAACTCTGCCCGATCAGCTCGGGCGGAGTTTGTTTTTTACGCTATTTGTAACATTTGAATGAAGGATGGATGTCGTGAAAAACTTGGTTCTATTATCGGTCGTATCAGTGCTTGGATTTACGGTCCTCAGCCTCTTCGGATGCGGCGATGCAAATCCAGAAGCCTCAGCTGTAACCAGCGCGAACAAAACAAATCTACAACGGCTCGCTAATCTGTACGGTTTGCATCAATTGCAAAACAAGTACGAAGGGCCAGCTGATGAAGCCGCGTTTAAAGAGTTCATCAAAAACACGGACCCCAGGATGCTCGAGCCCATGGGTGTGGATCCCGGCGCCGTTGATGAACTGTTTGTAAGCGAAAGAGACGGAGAGCCGTTCAACATTCGTTATAACATTACCTCCGGACCTCGAGGATCCAGTGAACCAGCAGTCTTTGAAGCCACAGGCAAAAACGGTAAACGCATGGTGGGTTTCTTGAATATGGTTCAACAGGAAGTCGACAGCTCAGAATACGAGCGTTTGATGGCTGGAAAGGGCTCTTCGCCAGCAGCGGCCAGTTCAAGTCGCAAAAGCGGCGACGACAGAAGCGGTGGATAGGGGAGGGGCCACGGCGCCAAATGGCTTTCGTTTCGATCGTCCGCAGGGGGCCGCCTAAATACGTGTAGCCGGCCCAGTTCTTTTGCGTATGGTACAAGTCAGTTTGATAGTTGGCCCACCCAAGCCGAGCGCCATGATGGCGGCTACATGGAAATTGAAATTTTTAACTGACACTCTCCACCGGGACGACATATGAGCAGTAAACCGGAAAAACCATATGTCGAATCGAGCGGTGAGCAACGCTTATCGGTTGGTGAAAAAGTCGGTTATGGCTTGGGGGATACGGCATCCAATTTCTATTGGAAACTGTTTGAAAATTTCCAGCTGTACTTCTATACCGACGTTTTCGGCATCTCTGCGGCTGCTGCAGGAACCATGTTCCTGGTGACCAAAATGTGGGATGCAATCAATGACCCAATGGTGGGATACATCTCGGATCGAACTAAAACGGCCTGGGGGCGGTTTCGCCCCTACCTGATCTGGATGTCGATTCCATTCGCGGTCACTGGGATGCTGACGTTTTACACGCCGGATCTGTCGCCGAACGGAAAATTAATCTACGCCTATATCACCTACACGTTGGTGTTTATGGCGTACACGGCGATCAACATTCCCTATGGCGCGCTGATGGGGGTAATTTCTTCCAATTCACTGGAACGAACGTCGGTCTCTACTTACCGATTTGTTTTTGCGTTCTGCGGGGGATTGATTGTTCAGATTTGCACGCTTCCATTGGTCGAGCACTTTGGAGGGGGCACAAGAGAAGTTATCGTTGATGGTGCCCCGCAGAACGTTGTTGTTGATCCGCAGTCCGGTTTTTTTTGGACTGTCGTTTGTTATGCAATCGCGGCCGTCGTTTTGTTTACAGTCACGTTTTTAACTACCAAGGAACGAGTCCAGCCGGAACAAAAACACAACTCGACATTTCGACAAGATGTCGTCGACCTGTTGAAAAACAGACCTTGGATCGTCCTGGTATTGGTTGGTTTGTTTCAGATTCTGGCAGGATGGACGCGCGGCAGCGCAACTGCATACTACTTCAACTACTTCGTCGAGGTCGGTGAAATCACTTTTCCCGCGTTGCATAGCATTGCGGGCTATTTTCCCGGACCCACCAAATACATCATTAATTTTGTGATTGGGATTTTGGAAAATCCTGGTTCTTTTGGCAACTTCTTCGCCGCCGGGACGTTTTTCAGCATTCTCGGGATGTTGTTGACCAAGCCTTTGGTGCGCGTGTTCGGCAACAAGTTGCTGATGATCCTGGTCATGCTTGGAAACGCGGCATGCATGGCGGCTTTCCTGTTTTTGAAAAGTGATCAGTGGCAATTGATGTACGCCATTCATTCTCTCGGCGCATTCATCAGCGGTCCAATGCCTATTCTACTCTGGGCCATGTACGCGGACGTGGCAGACTATTCCGAATGGGTCAATCATCGTCGGGCGACAGGACTCGTTTTTGCCGCGGCAACTTTTTCACAAAAGCTCGGCAGCGCCCTTGGTGCTGCGGTACCGGGTTGGGCGCTGGCCTTTTTTGAGTTCAAAGCGCCTGTTGAAAACGTCAATCAAGTTCAAAACGACAACACCATCAATGGGATCATCACCCTGATGAGTTTGACCCCGGCTGTTTTCCTGATTTGTGCCTGCGCCGCAATGCTATTTTACAACATCACCCCAAAACTATTGGCGCAAATCGAAACTGATTTGCAAAACCGAAAAATGGCAGTTACGGATACGTAGGCTGTTCGCAAACATCACGTCACTCAACTTTGTTATGAGAAGCTAATTGAATTTGGTCACACCACAAAATGTTTGTACCGATGAAGTGCTCGGCGGCTATCTTGATTTAGATGGCGATCGTTATTACCAAATTGCCAACTGCCACTTGATGCCAGAGTTTTTTATCATGCCGGTCAGCGGCAGCGATCACTGGATGTTTGCATCCAGCCGTGGCGCGGTAACCGCTGGCCGTCGAAATCCGGATACGCCTTTGTTTCCGTACTATTCGGCTGACAAGATTTCTCACATGGCCGATCACACGGGCCCCAAAACGTTGATCCGACTGGGCGATGGTTCCGGCGAAATCTGGGAGCCGTTTGCTAATTCCGGCGACAACAAAGACACCATCGCTCGCAACATCTACAAGAACGTGTTGGGCAGTCGGCTTTGTCTTGAAGAATTCAACCTCACCCGCGGATTGGTTTTTCGCAGCTGTTGGGCGTTCGGACATCAATATGGTTTTGTCCGCAGTTCTCAGCTCGTAAATAACGGGTCCACTGATGTTACGGTTGAGATTCTGGACGGTTTAGAAAATATCATGCCCGACGGACTCGATCGGAATTTCCAATTGCGTTACAGCAATCTTGGCGACGCCTACAAGAAAAACGAGCTGCTTGCGGAATCTCAATTGGGTTTGTTTTATCTGAGTTCCATCCCAACCGACCGAGCAGAACCAAGTGAAGCCTTACGGTCGACGGTTGTCTGGCAGTACGGCATGAACCAGCCAACGATCTTAATCAGCTCGATTCAAGTTGAGCGATTTAGATCCGGCCACCAAGTAACCCAGGAAACCGATATTCGGGCGCATCGTGGTGCCTATTTCGTTAATTCCCAGATTGAGTTGCCCAGGGGCGAGTCCCAATCCTGGACCATCGTGGCGAACACAGGCTGCGACCAGACGGACGTCGCCAATCTCCGCCATCAAATGCATAACCTTCCAGATATCGCGTCCATCGTCAAACAGGATATCAGACAAAACGAGGAAGAACTGAAACGAATTATCGCTTCGGCTGACGGTCTGCAGGCGGGCGCTGATCTTCTTCGCACACATCGACATCAATCTAACGTTTTGTTCAATGTGATGCGCGGTGGTTACCCGGCAAACGCATATCAAATCAAAAGACATGAGTTTGCCAATCACGTTGAGCTCATTAATCGTCTTGTTTATGAACAAAATCTGACGTTTCTCGATGCGCTTCCAGAAGAATTGTCAATCATTGAGTTGATCACTCGTCTTGGCGAGCTCAAGAATCTGGATCTTCTCCGAATTGGATTGGAATATTTGCCGTTTTCGTTTAGTCGCCGACATGGAGATCCGTCCCGGCCATGGAATGCGTTTTCGATTGAGCTGCTGAATCCAGATGGTTCAAAAAATCAAAATTACCAGGGCAACTGGCGCGACATATTCCAAAATTGGGAAGCGCTTTCGCTGTCCTATCCCGAGTACGCGAGGAGCATGATTTTTCGATTCGTCAATGCGTCGACCGCTGACGGTTACAACCCATACCGGGTCACCAAGGAAGGTTTCGAGTGGGAAGCTCCCGATCCAGCAGATCCGTGGGCGAACATTGGGTATTGGGGTGATCACCAGATCATTTATCTCCTCAAGCTGCTTGAATGGTCGCGCGGGTTCCGGCCCGACAGGCTTGATCATTGGCTAGGCATGGAATGTTGTACCTATGCGAATGTTCCTTATCGGATTCGCAGCTACGAACAGATCAAACAGGACCCGCGAAACACAATTGACTTCGATTTTGAATTAGAAAAAGAAATCAAGTCCCGCGTGCTCGAGATTGGCTCAGATGGAAAACTCTTACAAGATGCGTTAGGCAACACACATCAAGTCACACTCGGTGAAAAACTGCTGCTGCCGGCACTGATTAAAATGACAAATTTTGTGCCAGAAGGCGGTATCTGGCTCAACACGCAACGTCCCGAATGGAACGACGCCAACAATGCTTTAGTTGGCAACGGTTTGTCGATGGTAACCGTTTGCTACCTCCGACGTTACTTCAGCTTTATGAGCAACTGGTTTTCGACGTTGCCGTTGTCGGACACAATATCGGTTTCGCGAGAAGTCGTCTTGTTATTGAAACGCATGCTCCACATTCTCCAGGAGCATGAGCTATCGCTTGGCAAACAGCTCAACGATGTCAAACGTCGACAGATTGTTGATTCACTCTCCAATATTGGTGCCGCGTATCGAAAAAGCCTGTACAAAATTGGTCTATCTGGCGCCAAAGAGGAGCTTCCGCTCACCGCGTTCGTTGAGTTTTTTGAGCAGTCGTTGCATTTTCTTGACCACACGATCAAGGCAAATCGACGCGATGACGGGATGTACCACGCTTACAACCTGCTTACCTTGAAACCGAACGAAGCCGGTATTGATCATCTCTATGAAATGCTCGAAGGACAAGTTGCCGTGCTTAGTAGCGCCGCATTAACTCCAGACGAAACAGTTGAAGTGCTTGAAGCATTGCGGAACAGCGCAATGTATCGGGACGATCAACAAAGTTACATGCTTTATCCTGATCGCGAGCTGCCCCGATTCGTTGACAAAAACCTGATCGACCAAAAATGGATTGAACAATCAACGCTTGTGCAGCGACTGATCGAATTGAATGACAGTTCGTTCGTGCGGACCGATGTTCTCGGCGAATTGCACTTCAATGGCCAATTCAGGAATTCTGATGACCTGAATCGAAGCTTGGACGAACTTGAAAAACAAAACGAGTTTACCGAGCTTGTTCGCGAAGAACGACAACTGTTAAACCAGATTTATGAAGATACGTTTCAACATCGAGGATTTACAGGTCGTTCCGGCACGTTCTTCGGATATGAAGGCCTCGGTTCAATCTACTGGCATATGGTCTCCAAATTGTGCTTGGCAGCCATAGAGAATCTGGTTTGGGCGAACGAAGATCCGGCGACGGAGCCCGCGACGCTCAGACGTCTACGAGAACTTTATCGCGAAATCCGCGAAGGAATCGGTGTTAACAAACCGCCTTCCGATTATGGTGCTTTTCCGACCGACCCCTATTCACATACCCCGTGGCACGCCGGTGTCCAACAACCCGGGATGACGGGGCAGGTCAAGGAAGACATCCTTTCCAGATTTATCGAACTGGGAGTGCGAATCGAAAACGGAACTCTCCGATTCGATCCGAAATTTTTTGAGTCCAACGAGCTTGTCAGCGAAAGTTCCAATTTCGATTTCGTGAGCATCGAGGGAAGAAATGAAACGATCGAATTGAGCGAAGGCAGTTTCGGATTTACGCTGTGCCAAGTCCCAATCATTTACCGAAAATCTGAGACATCCAAAATCGTGGTGCATTCCAAAGTTGGCGAAATTGTCTCAAGACATGAATTGACGTTGAGCGAGTCGGAAACAGCAGAGGTGTTCACCCGCTCAGGAGCCGTCACAAAAATTGAACTTTTTTTCAAACCGCGTAATGACAATGTCGATTAATACAACGATCAATCAGGCAAAATTTTTCGTCTCATCACTCATCTTATTCGTCGCAACGACCGGATGCGGCGAGATGGGAAGCAAAAGTCTTTCGCCAACTCGAGTTGCCAAAAAACACGTTTCGCCCAACGTTGTCGGTTTAACGCCAAGTTCAGGTGCTTCAGAAAACCTTGATGGCAGTCGTGTGGAAGTCAAAAAAACCGGATCGAATTGGCAACTTTTCCGCAACGGCGAGCCCTATTACATTCAGGGTAGCGGTGGTGCGGGAAACGAAGGCCCGATTTCGCTGTTGGCCGCAGTCGGCGGAAACTCGACACGAACCTGGGGTGCCGATGACAAGTCAATTGCCTTGCTGGACAAAGCGCACGAAAACGGCTTGAGCGTGACGATGGGAATCTGGCTGGAACACGAACGTCTCGGGATGGACTACACGGACTACGATAAGGTCACCGAACAAATTGACCTGACGTTGTCACACGTAAAACGTCTTAAAAACCATCCAGCGATTCTAATTTGGGGAATCGGAAACGAAATGGAAGGAGAGGGGGGTGACAACCCTGCGATTTGGTCGCACATCGAACACCTGGCTCAGCTAATCAAAGCTGAAGACCCCAATCACCCCGTAATGACCGTGATCGCTGAAATGGGCGGTCGAAAAATAGAGGCCATCCATAAGCTCTGCCCCAGTGTCGATATCATTGGCATCAACTCCTATGGCGGTGGACGCACCGTCCCCGAACGTTATCGCGACCTTGGTGGGACTAAGCCGTATATCGTCACCGAGTTTGGACCACAGGGAACGTGGGAAGTTGGAAAGAACTCCTTCGGAGCAATCAACGAAAAAACCAGTACCGCCAAAGTTGATCAATATCGCGCCAGTTATACGGCTTTCAAAAACGATCAACAGTTTTGCCTCGGTTCCTATGCGTTCCTGTGGGGCAGCAAACAGGAAGGCACCGCCACCTGGTTTGGGATGTTGACTCCGGATGGAAAGAAAACGGCCGCCGTTGATTTGATGTCAGAATTCTGGACTGGAAAGAAACCAGAAAACTTATGCCCCAGAATTCAGGATTTGTCGCTGGAGGGTCCCGACACCGTCGATGCGAACGCGACTGTCAAACTGAAATTAGTCGCCGATGATCCCGAAGGTCAACCGATTAACGTCACCTGGAAAGTAATGGCGGAAGCCGGTTCCTACGTCACTGGTGGCGACTTTCAGAAAGCGCCGCCCAGTTTCGATGACGCCATCGTGACAGCTAACAGCTCGAGTGCGACGGTCAAGTTACCTGAAGCAACGGGCACCTATCGGGTATATGCTTTTGTTGACGATGGGGCTAACGGAGCGGCAACCGCCAATATTCCGATTCGCGTCCAGGGAAAACATGTCTTGGCTGAGGCGAGCCCCAAGCCCGAAGGATCCGTTGTAGTTTACGACGAACCTGAAGACGAAATGACCTACGCTCCCTCGGGGTATATGGGTTCGGTGGATTCGATCGCTCTCGATATTAGCTCACAAGACGATCCCAAAGTTGGACAACACTGCTTAAAATGTGAATTCAAACGCAGCGACGACTGGGGCGGCGTCGTTTGGCAACATCCCGAAAACGACTGGGGTGACAAGCCTGGTGGTTTCGACTTGACGGCAGCCAAAAAACTGACCTTTTGGACGCGCAGCGAAAACGGTGGTGAAAAAATTCAATTTGGTTTCGGAGTTCTCGGTCAAGACAAAAAGTACTTTGACACGGCCAAAAAAGAGATCGAGGTTACATTGGAAACCGAATGGAAACAACACGAGATCGATTTGGCAGGCCTGGATCTGCAACGAATCAAAACCGGTTTCTTTTGGTCTCTCGCCGGACAGGGTCAACCAGTCACGTTTTACCTGGATCGGGTTGTATACGAGTAGTCTCGCGCTACTCCATTAAACTTCGCAAGTGCAGCGTGGGTTGGATCGTCGAAGCAAGAATCGGGGCGTTAAGGCGTGACCGTTTTGTTTACCTGTTTGGACATCATTCCTACGCGATTGCAAAATATGCTTTCACGTACAAGCCGAACTCGTTAAACTCATTTTCGTTCAGCGAAAGTTGAGTCAGAAATGCGTAACCAACAAACCGAAGTCCGTTTCCCACCGCATCTGCGTCGGTTTATCGAGTTGCCGGAAGTTTGTCAGGCCACCGGCGAAACCGTTCGTGAGATTGTCAACAACCTGGACAATCAGTTTCCAGGCTTCGCAGATTATTTGCTTCATGAGAACGGTGCAGTACGGCAACACGTAAACATCTTTCTCGACGAAAAGATGATATCGGATCGCCAAGAGCTCAGCGATTCCGTTGAGGAGATCAATCAGATCTTCATCATGCAGGCTCTTTCTGGAGGATAGTATGGCGATCGAGAGAATTGCTTTGGCGACTCGCAAAGGGCTTTTGATTCTGACCCCGGATGGAGACCATTGGGTCGTGCGAACTGAATCGTTTTCGGGTTCCCATGTTTCGATCGTATTTCTCGACGATCGAAGTGGGCATTTGTTTGCCTGCCTGGATGATGGGCACTTTGGAAACAAGGTCTTCCGATGGAACAATTTCGCGTCTGCGATCGACTGGGCGGACGCTGACTCAAAAGAAGTTTGGAAAGAGGTTGAAGCGCCAAAGTATCCCGAGGGATCCAAATTACCCGACGGAAAAGACGCGGTCACAAAATACTTATGGGGCATGTCGACCGGGGCCGCCACTCAGGAGGGACGTCTCTATCTGGGAACGGAGCCGGGCGGTCTGTTTGTGAGTGACAATCACGGCGATTCATTTGAGTTGGTTTCAAGTCTTTGGAATCACCCGTCGCGAACGGCGGAAGGGATGGGCTGGTTCGGAGGCGGTCGAGACCAAGCTGGAATTCATTCGGTCTGTGTCGATCCTCGAAACGAAAATCACATCCGCGTCGGTGTCAGCTGTGCAGGTGTTTTTTTGACAGAAGATGGCGGACAGAATTGGCGGCCCACCAATACCGGGCAACGAGCTGGTTTTCTGCCGGACCCGTATGCGGAAGTTGGGCACGATCCACATATGCTGGTCCAGTGCCAATCTCAGCCTGACATCATGTGGAATCAAAACCACTGTGGAATATTTCGTTCAACCGACAGCGGACACAATTGGCAAGATGTCTCGGAAAATGACGGTCCAGCCAATTTCGGATTTGCGATTGCGGTCGATCCCGACGACGGAGACGTGGCCTGGGTCGTGCCGGCTGAATCTGACATGGTTCGCAGTGCCGTTGAACGCAAGATGTGCGTCTGTCGAACAGATGATGGTGGAAAGACCTGGATTGCATTTAGAAACGGGCTTCCACAACACAACTGCTTCGATTTTGCTTTCCGCCACAACTTGTTGTATGAGGACGGGCAAGTGCTCTTTGGAACCGCCTGCGGTAGTCTTTATCTTTCAAACGATCGGGGTGAAAACTGGAAACCGCTTGGTTCGCACTTTCCTCCGATTTATAGCATCGCCGTGGTGTAGGCAACTTTGGCTTTCGCGTTAAGCAAGACGCCGGAGGAGTCATCCTGGACCGAGTGGAGCGAGGTGAAGGATCTCTCGTTGGGATTGTTCGAACGCGAGATCCTTCGGTCGCCGAGGCTCTTTCCAATGAAGTGCCAAGTTCATTCTTGATTCTGCGACGTTAGTAAAATCATCGAATTATTTACGTGGTATTTTTAACCGATCGGAAAGTTGCCTCTCCACCAAATTCAAGGTTCTTATACAATCGTGGGTCGGAGCTCATAACAAACACCACCCCGACACCCAAGGCAGCGGAGAATCTGACGATCGAGATAAGTGAAGACGTATCGCTCGGACCTGCGTTCGGATTGTTGTCGCAGCTGTGGCTATTTGAAGTCGACCAAGCGATGGTGCGCCGATTGCGTGACCAGCCGGTCAAAGAAGCGTTTGAGTCGCTTGGAGGTTGCATACCGCCCGATGATCATGGTTCAACGCTGGAACGGTTGGCCATCGACTTTTGCCAATTACTCATCGGCCCCAAGGGACAAGTCTCGCCTGTTCAGTCGATTTGGCAAGACGCCAGATTTCAAAGCCTATCATCAGTATCCATGCAGCGATACTTCGAATTATTGCCAGGCTACGAACCACCGAATATGATCGTTGATCACCTGGGTGTACAGCTCGATTTCGTGTCAAAACTCTTGGCCAAACGGGGAGCTGTCGAGACGGCACGGGAGATTCTTGGACAATTTGTCCAACAGCATTTGACCTGGACCGATCCGTTTTTGGATTCAATCCGGGCCCAAGCCCAAACCGACTTTTACCGCGGACTTGCAAACATTACTCGAAACCTGATTTCCATCGCTAATTCAAATGACTAATCATCTGTTCTTCATCGTCGTGTTCTTTCTAAACGTTTCATTTTGTGCGGCAGAGGATCCGAACACGGAGACAACGACGCGATCTTTCCAGTTCACTTACGGAGCGACGCTTGAAAACGTGCCGGCCGGTTCGAAAGTGCGAATCTGGATTCCGATTGCAACCAACAACGAGCACCAATCGGTTGAGTTTCTCGGTGCCGTAGTACCCGCGCCGCTGCAGATTAACAAAGATCCGAAATACGGAAACTCAATCGGCTATTTTGAAACAACCATCGATAAAAGCGGGAAGCTGGAGTTTACGACGAGTTATCACGTTGTTCGAAAAGAAGCAAAATTGCATGGTGCCCAAGATGCGTTAACCGAAAAAGAGAAAAAGCTCTTCTTGAGTTCAAATTCGTTGGTTCCGATTGATGGTGAACCGGTGGAGTTGATCAAGGAAACCCAACTCCCCGCCGATCCGTTGGCGGCGAGTCGCTTGATCTATGACGTTGTCGAAAATCATATGAAATATGACAAATCAAAACCCGGCTACGGAAACGGCGACTCGGTTTGGGCATGCAACAGCAAGACCGGCAATTGCACCGATTTCCATAGCCTGTTTATTTCTCTGGCTCGCAGTCGAGCGATTCCCGCCAGATTTGAAATCGGTTTTCCTCTTTCGCCGGACAAACAAGAAGGCACGGTCGGCGGCTATCATTGCTGGGCGTGGTTTCATGCGATGGGCAAAGGTTGGGCTCCTGTTGACATCTCTGAAGCGGACAAAAACCCTGAAATGAAGGACTACTACTTCGGCCGTTTGACGGCCGACCGAGTGGCTTTTTCAACGGGCCGCGATATTGAACTTGTCCCGGCGTCGAACAGCGGCCCTCTCAACTATTTCATCTATCCCCACATTGAAGTTGACGGCAAGCCTTGGCCAAGAGAAAAGGTAAAGCTCAACTTTGCGTTCAAAAACAACTCGCCGGTTTTTTGAATGATCACGCCAACGTAGCAATTCGAACATTTTTCCGCGGTTGGGAACATGAGCGGGAGGGCGAGGCTCCTGCTGAGCCGAGAATTGTTTTTTGGTTTTCGGCTCGGCAGGAGCCTCGCCCTCCCAATGTTGTACCTACTCCGCAGCGGGCTCAGGGCGATTGGGTTGCAGGTGTTTGACAAGGTACTCCCAGGTCAACGAACGGTAGGTGCTGCCAACTCCATGTTTGAACCCGGGATAGATCATCATCTCAAATCGTTTGTCCGCGTTTTGAAGTGCCTTGGCCAATTGCCAGGTGTTGGCGGGATGCACGTTGTCATCGATCAATCCGTGCACCAGGAGCAAGCGTCCTTGCAGGTTGTTGGCGAACGTCTTGCAGGAACCATCGTCGTAACCGCTAGGATTTTCTTTGGGCGTCCGCATGTATCGCTCGGTGTAAATCGTGTCATAGTTTTTCCAGGTCGTCACCGGTGCTCCGGCCACAGCGACGTGAAAGACATCTGGATGCTTGAGAATTCCCAAAGCCGACAAGTAGCCGCCATACGAATGACCATACATGCCTACGCGATTTCCGTCGATGTAGGGTCGTTGGGCGAGAAATCGAACTCCATCGGCCTGATCCTTCATGTCGACTCCACCCAGGTTGAGGTAGTTCGCACTTTCAAATGCTTTTCCCCGCGCGGTCGTGCCACGGTTTCCAATTTTGGCGACGATAAAGCCAAATTCACAACTTGGGTTTGCCGCACGATAACGATTGCGAAACGCACCGGATTGGGGACCACCGTAAACCTCTACGACCAACGGATACTTTTTGTTTTCATCAAAGTTCGCAGGCTTATGCAGTGTGCCGTAAATCTGGGTTGAACCATCATCGGCGGTAAATGAAAACAGCTCCGGCGGAACGAGGTTCAATTCCTCAGCGCCCTTTCGATCCCCTTCGTTGAGAACCGCCACTTCCTCGCCCTTGGCGTTGTAGACGACCGTCGACGGGGGGATATCAAATTGTTCTCGTACCGCAATGACGTGGCTGTGATCGGGTGCGAAATTGAAGTAGGTGTGGTTGAGTGGCGAATTGGTCAGCCGTTGATGCTCCGTTCCATCCCAACGCACGCGGTGCAATTGAGCGTTATAAGGATTGTCGGCACTGTACGCGGAGTAATAAAACCATCCATTCTCTTCGTCTATTTTTTCAATTCCCTTGCAAGGATAGACGTCTGGCTGAGAAAGCGGGTTGATCAAATCGCCATCGAGATTTCTAAGCTCGTAATGCTTGTAGCCATTTTTCTCCGTTTCCCAGACGAAGCGGTGCTTGTCCTCAAGAAATCGCATCAGAGGTTTGTTCTCTTGCCAGGTATCCTGAGTCTCCGTCACCACACTGCGGACGACGCCAGTTTTTGGATTGATGGCAAGGACATCAAGTTTGTTTTGATGACGATTCGTACGACTCACCAATAACTCATCTCCGGAAGGCGAAAACCGAATATTGAACAGATACTGCATCGGTTCGCCATCGATAGACAGGCGTTTGGTCTCCTTCGTATTCAAGTCATATACCAGCAACGCAACCTTGGGATTATCGTCGCCCGCTTTCGGATAGCGAACAGTTTGGACTTTGGTGTACGATTTTGTATTGTCGAGGGTCAAGTAGTAGTCTTTCATGTGTTGCTCGTCCATTTCGTAAAAAACGAGTAACTTGCTGTCCGGCGACCACCACATCGCTTCGTTTTGATCTAACTCTTCGCCATACACCCAACAGCCGGTTCCATAACGCAAGCGGTCATTCCCGTCGGTCGTTACGTTCACGGCTTCAGCGTCGTTTTCTTCATAGGGCTCAAGAACGATGTTGTTATCGCGGAAGATGGCTTTCCATTTCTTGTCTGGCGAGATTTCGATCTGTCGTTGCAAAGCTCGACCAACACGCGATTTTGAAAGCGTCCGCTCTTTTTTCGGTGCCTCATAGGCTGGCGTGTCTTGATAGGGTTTGATGCTGTAGTCGGAAAAATCGAGTTGCAACTTTTCCTCGTTTTTCGTGAAAGCAACGGATTGGCCATCCGCCGACCACTTCACGTCCGTTACTTTTCCACCGCCGGAAAGTTTTCGCCTCGCCTTGCGAATGGCTTGATATTGCTCGTAACCCGGCAGTTCTGACATGACCGGTTCCGCAACTACCGGCGACTGAGCCGATAATTCGCTGACGAAAAAGTTACCGCCACAACCTAGTACCGAGACGATTACCAGCCGACCAGCAATCCGGATCAATGATTGTTTCATCTTTTGCCTACTTGAGTCAAAACAGCGAAATAAACTACGCTCTTTGTTTGAAGTAGTTTACTTGCGTTGAACCCTGTTCGTAATGCCTTGCGACGAAAGAAAAAGTGTCCCGATTCACACCTGACGAAAACCGTTACGATGGCCGCATGGAATATCGACGATGCGGCCAATCCGGTCTGAAATTTCCTGAGATCAGTCTTGGTTGTTGGCACAATTTTGGGGGAGCATTGCCGACGGAACTTCAACGCCAGATGATCTTTGCGGCCTTCGATTGTGGGATCACCCATTTCGATCTGGCGAATAATTATGGGCCTCCATTTGGAAGTGCGGAAAGCAACGTTGGCAAGATCCTCGCCGATCTGCCTCGCGACGAAATCATCGTTTCGTCAAAAGCTGGGTACATCATGTGGCCCGGCCCCTACGGTGAATGGGGATCGCGAAAGTACCTCATTGCCAGTCTCGACCAGTCCCTCAAACGCGTCAATGTGGACTACTTTGACATTTTTTATAGCCATCGTTTCGACCCGGATACGCCGCTTGAAGAAACGATGGGCGCCTTGAACACGGCGGTCGAACACGGCAAAGCACTTTACGCAGGAATCAGCAGTTATTCTTCATCGCAAACAAAAGAGGCGGTTGAGATCTGTCAGAAAAATGGTTGGAGCCGGATCTTGATTCACCAGCCCAACTATTCGATGTTCAATCGCTGGATCGAAGACCACCTCGTTGCCACTTGTGAAGACACCGGGATGGGGATGATCGCTTTTTGTCCGCTTTACCAGGGTTTGTTAACTGACAAATATTTGGCGCAGATCCCCGCGGGTTCGCGAGCCGAAACATGCCCGGAGTTGTTACGCCCGGAAGACTTGTCGGCCGAAGTCGTCGACATCGTTCGCCAGCTTAATGAGTTGGCATCGCACCGCGGACAATCGTTAGCGCAGATGGCGATCGCCTGGATCTTGCGCTTGCCGCAAGTCACCAGTGTGCTCTGCGGTGCCAGCCGACCCGAGCAGATTGTGGAAAACTGCAAAGCGATTAAAAACAAGAATTTCTCCGAGGATGAGATACGAATGATCGATGGGCTGACTCAGAACTTGCAGATGCCGTCGTCGTTGTGGGCTAAGGAAAGCTAGGCTAGCGACGTGACAATAGTAGTTGTTCGCCGAAATTGATTCGCTCTCTTCTCGGAGCATTAGCGTCTACGATAGTCGAGTGTTTACGTTAGAGTTCGTTTGGCCCGCAAATCTCATTTGGAATAGCGGCGAAGCTGTGCAAGCAGGTAGCCTCGGGTGAACCAACCGAGTTTTGCGAGTGTTGATGTAGCCCGAGGTTTCCTGTGCAACCATTCCTTCCCCGCCTCGATTTGGCGGCTACGCCGCCAAATCGAGGCGGGGATTTTCTGTACGGGCTGATACCTGGGGCTGCGGCTTACTCGCTAAAGCTCGCAATCCTGACCCCAGGCTAACTGCTGTCACTGCTCCGCAGTTATTGTGACCGGCGATTGCCGGATTTTGATCGTTGGCGCAACATTGGGAGATGTGATTACACGCTCAGGGTAGAGGGATAAATTTCACTGGCTCTCAAAACCGCCTTCACTGTCGGTCACCACATTTTGGCATATTTCGTTTCACTCCAGTAGACCAACACAACCGGTTTTCGTAAGTTGTCGACATGACAAAAAAACGAAAATCGCCGAGAAGAAAATCAAAAGCATACCCACCTCCTTCGCCGCAGGCCAAGTCTCCGCAGGCGCAAGCTGACAGGTATGGCAAACGGCCCATGCGTTGGGATCTTGTCGTAGTTTTTCTGGTGATTGCCATTGGAGGCAGCTATATGGTTATTCTGATGCGCCCTAAATCTGAAGTTCCCCGCTACACTTACGACGTGTTGCGCGAGTATCCTCATGACCCGACCGCCTTCACCCAGGGGCTGGTTTATGAGGATGGTTTCATATGGGAGAGCACGGGGCGCTTGGGCGAGTCTTCGATTCGCAAAACTGACCTCGAAACGGGCGAGTTGTTACAAAAAGCCGATTTGCCGGATGACCGTTTTGGAGAAGGAATCACACTTTGGAACGATCAGTTCATTATGCTGACATGGAAAGCGGGAACTGCCTACGTCTATGATCGGGAGTTTAACAAGGTCGGTGAACAACGCTACTCAGGGCAGGGCTGGGGCATTACACATGATGGTAAAGAATTGATCATGAGCGATGGCACGGCAAGACTGAGATTTTTTGATCCAGAGACTTTCGAAGAAACACGCCGGGTGCGGGTTCGAGAAGGTCGTCGTAGCATCAGTCAGCTAAACGAGCTGGAATTTGTTAACGGGAACATTTACGCAAATCAATGGCGAACCGACTTTATTTACGAGATCGACCCCGCCACTGGCGGCGTAACAGCCATCATCGACTTAAGCGGAATCTGGCCGACGCGCCAGCGCCCAGAAGACGGTTTGCTCAATGGCATCGCGTTCAACCCCAAATCCAAAAAGCTGATGGTGACCGGCAAGCTGTGCCCCAAGATTTTCGAAATCGATTTGAAGCTGATTGAGGAATGAAGACACTGCCAAATTGATTTGCTTCGGGGCTATGCCAAGAATTATTAACCCTCACCCGACGCTGAGACGTCGACCTTTCCCAAAATTGGGAGAGGTAGGAGTAACGGTGTTAGACTGAGTGTCAACGCCCTTATTTGCCATCGCCAAACGAGAAGTTCTTTTTTGTTGCTTGATCGCGGATGGCCTGGATTAAGGCCAAGTCGAGAGTGGCATCACCCGTCTGTTCGGCTAACTCTTTTTGCTTTTCAGCGACAAACTTGACGCGTTCGGCGTTCAGGGTATTGATCTTCTTTTGGATGGCGGACCGTTCGTCCTGCATTTTCTTGACGTAGGCGCCACGTTCTTCAACCGTCATCTTGCGCATGTTTTCGGGCAAGTCCTCTGGTTTAATCTGGGCGAGATCGACTTTGCCTTCTTTCAGCGCATCGGACAGATCCCAGGCCGAATTGCGATAGAGACCGTTAGCCTTGGCGACAGCACGCTGCCCGGCGCTTCCGAGCGATGAATTGGCGGCGTTGCCATCTTGAGCCACTTGTCTGTCGCGACCGGCCTTGCCAAGTTTTCCGTAGGCGATATAGGTCTTGTTGAGTTCGACGCCGAGTTTGGCGATCTCTTCGTCTTGCGGCGCTGGGATGTGAACGACGGCTTTCGTGTGGTTAATATTCATCGACTTGCCGTCCGTCAGCAACGCACCATCACGCCAGCCAAATGGGATGCCACTGCCACAGTGGATCGTGTTAACGATGATTCCTTTTTCGATTGCCGCCTTGCAGGCCGTGCGATAATCGACGGGCCCTTGAGTAAAAGGCTCGTTGCCCGCGATAAAAATCATCTTGAGGTTTCGATCATCAGCATTCCATTTCAGCTCCTTGGTGGCCATGTCAATCACTTCACCACAGTATTCACTTCCGCCGGAAACGGGAATTCCGAATAGAGCTTCGGAGACACGATCCAGGTCGTCGGTCAACTGTACGAGTTGCGTCGCGGGCGGATTCCCGTAGTGATAAACGGCAACTTCTAACTGCGGGCTTGCTCCGTCCAATTTGGCGGTCGCAAATTCATTGACAATTTTCCACAGCTCGCTGCGGGCCTGATTGATTAACCCGCTCATACTGCCGGAGTTATCCAAGAGGATCGCGATCTGTACTTTGGGGTTCGATTTGGCTATGGCTCCGTCGGTTTTTGCCTCTTCATTCGCGGCAACAAAGGAAGCGAAGGTAATCATCCCGATCAAAATCAAGCTTAACAATTGAAATGGTTGTCGAGTCATCTTCTTAGTCTCCGGTAGGTGTTAGTTTTTTTAGTATCTCAATCTGTCCAACAAAAATCGAAAAAACGGTTGAGTCATCCTGAGGGAGCCTAGGCGACTGAAGGATCTCTGGTGTTTTGCGAATGATTCTTCGGTCGCTAAAGCTCTCTCAGAATGACTTTTTCGCTGGTTTCTGGCTCCTTTTAACGTTATCGATTTGGTCCCGATTTCAAACTGCAAGTGAACGATCATTTGCTCGCGAAAAGCGAGTCAATTTCCCGATCGGTCATCTGTTCGTTTCCGTCCGTGGTGTCGATGACCAGTCCCATGCCGTTGGGCGCGATCCAGACGACGTGATTTCCAAGTCGGAAAACGTCTTTCATCTGTGGCTGCCGGTCCAAAATACGGAAGTAGGCATCGCTCTGGGCTTTGATTGCCAGCGTTTTGGTTTTTGCGGTGAAGTCTTCGTCAATCCAAACGCCTCCGAACTCCATACAGTTACGATTGGCCACTCGGCGGATGGCGGTTGCTTCCAATTGGGTTTGGTTTTTAAGGTTGTTTGTCGAATGCGACAGGTCAACGCCCAATTTGTTGATTTGATTCTGTCGCAACTGTCCCGATCGATAATTCCCTTGGGCCAGATCCAATGTATTTTTTAATTTTTTGGCCTCGGCAAACCGTTGAACCTCCGATTGATACCACGGTGTGGTGCCGCTCGCGGCGGTGGTTTCTGCTTCAGCATCGAATTTGTCAAACGAATCATCCTGAAAGCGGCCGCGACTGCTGGCAAGGTCGCCCGCACGTTGTTGAACTTCCCGCGCGAATTCTGCTAGTTTTCGTTGACCCGCACCGTCTTTTCCTGGAGCTAGCGCCGCCGGAGTCGCAACGCGTCTCAGTCGACCGCCACTGCCCAGTCCGTTCGCGCCAGCGATTTGCATGGACGCATCAGGCATTATCAAGTAACTGGTGTAGGGCGTTGTAATTCCATAGCGCTTAGCTAATTGGACTGCTTCATCGACAAGTTCTTTTTGTTCGCCGTTAATGCGAATTTGATCTAACAGGTAGCCAACTTTTCGACGCGCCCACAACTCTTCAACAAATGGCTTGTCGTTGGAGTGCGGTTTGAAATTCACTTCGTAGTCGAATTTCCTATTGTGCGGCCCGACTTTGCCGTTCAAAACAACGGCCGCGTGGCCGGCTCCCTGATAGCGAGCGAGTACCACCAATTGGTCGCCGTGAAACAAATCAGGAAGTTGTGGCGGGTAAACTTCGGCCAGTCGCACGCCGCTGGTCGTAGACAGTTTCAGATCGGCTAACACCGGGTGATGGATCTTGTTGAAAAAGCTCGACACCTTCGCTTCGATATCTTGTTTTGGCCGCACATAGCTGCTGACAGCGCGGGTTTGCTCGGCAATCTGATCCAGGAACACGGCATTGAGATCGTCACCGAGGCCAAACGAAAAAATGCGTGTGTTAGACGAGTTCTTTTTTTGAACGTCGGCAAGAATTTTGTCGGTATTTGTTTCGCCGATAGTCGGGTGGCCATCGGTAAAAAATGCAATCGTGAACATGCGATCGGCGTCGTCACTTCGCATTTCCAGAGCCGCCGTCAACGCCGCGTGAATCGCGGTTCCACCACCGGCGTATTGGTCGGCGACCCAGCCTTTACCGGATTTGATATGCTCATCTGTGGCGGGCACCAATTGATCACGGTAACGATTTGCGGTCGATGCAAAGCTGACCAGCGCGAATCGATCGTCGGCCGAAAGACCGTCAAGACATTGCCGCAGAGCATTCTTGGCCTGGTCCATCTTATCGTCTGTTGTCATGCTGCCGGACGAGTCGATTACGAAGACGATATCGCGAGGCACTTTTTGTTTCTTCGAAAGTTCGGCCCTTGGCGAGACCAGGAACATTACGTAACCGTATTCATCGGAAATTGGGCGGTGTTCCAGGGCCGTCAAGCCGACGTCATCTCCGCTGCTGGTATAAAACAGCTGAAAATCGCGACTCAGTTGTGCACCCTGTTGTTCGAACAGAATGGTGGCTTCGTGGTCACTTGACCGGTCGATCGTAATTTCATGAGTCGGGCTGTAGATATTGCCGATCGGCTGTTGTGATTTGAGTTCAAGCTTGAGTCGAAATTCTTCGAGTGTGCTCGCCGATGCACGATCCGTTTCCAAGGGATACAGGTACTCAACCAAGTCGTGCTCTTTGTTGGCAACGGAAGTAAAACTTACTTCGACCTTTTGATCGCCTTTGGCTGGAATCGGGAAAATCGTCAGGCTCAGCAAATCCGAGCCGATATAATCCAGCAAAGCCGGGTTCTTCGTTTGGCGAACGATGTTGGTGTACATCGACTTGGCTTTTTCCGCGCTCAACAGTTCGCCCTTCATTCGTTTTCCGTTTACCCACATCGCAAACTCGCGGACGCTGGCGCCCTTGGGCACTGGAAAAACGTAGGTGGCTTCCAACTTCCGGTCGGTGTGATTGCGAAATGTCTGTTGCACATTCGTGATGGCTACTTGATCTTCCAGCGTCACGTGGACGTGGTGGTTCAACATCGCCAAGGCCGGGAGATCCGGTTCGGACGGAATCAGCAAGCCGTTACCATTTGCAGCATGGGTTAGTGCCAACAGTAAAACGAGTAACATTAGGGGCAACAATACGTAATGTTTCATCGGAAGCCTCTCCTGTTTGTCATAAGTTAAACAAGCCGTAGCCGAAGTCGTGAGACTTCAGACAACCCATGTACCGCGACTGAACTCTCAAGAAATCCAGCTACTAAATTTCTGACGTACTCAACTAACACCGTTTTAGCGCCGAACGCCATTTGGCGTTCCGCACCGATACCATGGAAACGGGGTGTCGACGATCACGGGCTCGGTGCTTACTCTTTCGCCCAGGATGCCCTCAAAAATAGAGCCGTACATGGTTTCGATTTTTTTCATTGAGTGGGCGGCCAACATCAAGTGAACGCGGCCTTGATTGCCCAGCACCCACCGTTTTTGGCCCCGACCTCCAAGCCCGTTTACCAGTTGAATTTCGCTGGCAGTCATTCTTGCGGCGTCTTGTTGAGCATTGAAAGCGGCAAGTTGATTCTCGTCAAAACTGACATCGGGGCCGGCGATTGGCGGCGGTGGCAATTTCGGCGCCAACGGCTTGCCGGACGGGTCTCGATAAGACAATGCGTTCCGTTCACCTTGGGCCGGCGCGTCAAACGTGACTGGTTCGGCCATCAATCCATGTTCTTGCCGCAGCCGCTCCGCGTGAGCCATGCGAAACTGTGCCTTGAAAGATTTGCCGCTCTTTTCCGTTTCAACAAGCGACTTTTTGACCGTTTCCACGACCCATCGCGCCTCATTCAACAAAGTCGCTGCATTGACCGGACCCGCGACCACATGCAGTACGCGACCATCTTGTGCACAAAAGTATGACGCAACATTTCCACCTTGTTTTTGATTGCCAACGATTCGAAACGTACCGACTTTCTGAAAAGCTGAAACAAAATGTTCGTTGATAAACTTGCCCAATTCAGGATTTGCGAGAGCGTTCACACGGAGCGCTTCGGCGTTGTTTCACGTATAGTCCGGCGTTTCAAAATTTCCGGACACATGGAGCACAAAGACCAGCTTTTCATCTTTGAAAGCTTTTTTGGCGGCTTCTGCTGGCGATTTTGCAAAGACGACGGAAGTTCCATATTCCCCGCAGACCTCACCCTCTTTACAAGATTCCTCAGCTGATTCTTGTGCACCAACTCTCGGTTGAGCGATGGCAGTGATTAGCATCGCTAACATCAACGCCATCGGCACTTGGATAAACTTCCTGGTCATTTGGTCACCTCTGTCTGAAAACGGGTTTTACTTCTGTCGCGGAGAATGAGACGAGTTGTCTGTTTCATAAGTTCCGACGTAACTCGCAGAGTAAAAAATATCGTTTTTTGCAAAAAAGCCTGCTAATGATAAGCATTATTGTGCGTTTAACTGTGTAGGGTTGTAACGGCTATGTAAAACGTGTTTCGCCGTTGTGTGGAAGAGCCTGCAAACATGGGCCGAGAAAACCGTAACTAAGTGCATGCGCGCAGGAATCACTAGCCCGCTTCGTGGTCATCCGGTTGTTATGGCACAAAATGGAGTTTGAAGTCATTTCAAAACCCGTGTACGCTTGCGTCGGGTATTACAGAATCAGGCAATAAAACGCGATTACCTGAGGCGAGCGTCCTGGTTGTGATACACATCTTTATCGCTGGTGCAGGGCCAAGGGCCCGTCAACTTGCATAGCCCAGGCCAAACAGAGCGAGCTCGCGAGCGTCGTGTCGACCTGGGCTAGGAAAACGGCTGGCCCGTTGGGCTGAAAGCGAAAAGCACGCCGAACGGCTAGGGCTCACAACCGGGTGTCCGGGCCGCTGCCCTCAAGGCGAGCCGACTTGAGGATACAACCATGGCTGGCGCTCTTGGCTCAGATTCACACGACAGTGTCAGTGCCGCAACAATGGATCAACGGAACTGAGATCAAAATTGGCTTGCACTGGATTCAATTCAGGGTCGACGTTGAATGTTAGCGTCGAATGCAAGTTGTAAATGACGGGAATCATCTCGTCGGCGGGTTGTCTGAGGTAGGTTTCTTGTTCAGATAGGGGCGCGAGGTCAACGCTCTCCAGCAGAACAGGTCTTGCCGGATTCGGATCTTTCTTACTGATCATGACTCGATGCATGCCGCTCACAACTCCGGGCTCGCCGTTGGTTCGCGACAAAGTGAATTTTCCCTCTGCGTCGGTCGTCCCGAGAGCCATCTCTTGGAATTCCCCAGTTGGCCCTGCGATCCGAAAAGGAATAAAGACAACCTTGGCCCCTGCGACAGGCTTCCCATCAAGAAGCACCTGGCCGAACACATCTTTCGTTGAAGATTCGCCGATTGAGTCCGGATTGCAACCCAACGTCACAAGAATTCCGACCATCGTCGCGATCAAAAACATGCCAGTGATCTTCAATCGGTTCAACATGATCGGCCTCCGGTCGTTTGCAGGTCTTTGGAACGGCCAGCAGACTTCAAAGGCGGCAAAGCTTCTTCCAAAATGCCTTTTGCTCTTGGCCACATAAGAATCGCTTCGATAACCATCCAGAATTGCAATCCAAGCGTGATTAAGCCGATCGTCGCTAACAACTTGTGCTCACCCAGCGACCAGCACCAGCCGTTCGTGCGGTTGAACAACTGCCACAGAAGCGCCCAGGCTGGCAAGATGATCATGATCACCATCGGAATGGCCACAAACCAAATCGGCTTATTGCGTCGCCATAAGTAAAACACAGTCACCATAAACGCAAGTCCCGCCAGTAATTGGTTGGTCGCGCCAAATAACGGCCACAATAACAGTCCGCCAGTACCGGCAACTCCCGACGGGCCCGGCAACATCGCAATCGCGCCCGCCAGAACAACGGCGACTCCAGTCGCGACGTACATGTTTCGCAGCGGCGGTAGTCGAAGGGAAGCCCCCAACTCTTGGATGACATACCGTTGAAGTCGTGTTGCCGTGTCAAGTGTCGTGGCAGCAAAACAGGCGACTAAAACGGCAATGATTCCGATCGCCAACTTGACTGGCAATCCGAGCGCCGTCAAGAAGTTCGCCCCGCCATCGACAAACGCACCGACTTTTTGAGCCAGCCCGAACTTCGACCAGCTTCCGGATGCGTCGTAATAGCCGCTCCAAGCGGCCTCACCCACAACAGGATTGTTCTGGGCATCCAACATTGCATTTCCCGTTTCCAAATCGAACCTGCCCATCCCCACCCCCGCGCAACATGCCAGAATCACCACGACCGCCAACGCGCCTTCGAGCAACATCGCACCATAACCGATGTACTGGGCATCACTTTCGCACGCGACCTGTTTGCTGCTGGTGCCGCTGCTCACCAGACAATGAAAACCGCTGATCGCGCCGCAAGCAATGGTGATAAACAGAAACGGCCAGATCGGCGGAGTGCCCGCAGGCAACTTGTCGACTTCAACGATCGCGGGAGCCGACGCAAACAAATCGGCTTTGCCTAGTAGAGACGCTACCAGTAGTCCGGCCATCAACAAAACGAGGGCAACGATCAGTTGATGACTGTTAACGTAGTCTCGTGGCTGAAGCAACAACCAAACAGGCAATACGGAAGCAACCGCGCAATATCCCAACAAAATAATCGTCCAGACAACGACAGGATTGTCGACCGGCAAAACGATTGGCAAATAATAGGCACCGATCCATACGCTCGCGTAAATCAACAACAGTGAAATCAGAGAAAGGGGCAGCAAATTCGCTGCACTTTTTCTTACCATGATCCCGACCACAACCGCGATCGGCAGTGAGATCCAAACTGGCAGTACGGATTGTGGGTAAATTTTGAAAATCGATGCGATCACCAGGCCAAAGATCGCCAGCACAATCGTGAGCGCGAAAAATAGCGTTAACAGGAAGAGCACTTTTGTGCGTGGCGAAATCATCCGCCCTGCTATCTCGCCAACGGTCTGGCCTCGATTTCTCAGACTGACAACAAGAGCACCAAAATCGTGAACCGCACCGATAAAGATGCTGCCAAAAACAACCCAAATCAATGCCGGCAGCCACCCCCAAAAAACGGCAATTGCGGGACCCACAATCGGCCCCGTCCCGGCAATACTCGTGAAATGGTGCCCAAACACGACCGATTTTTTGGACGGGACGTAGTCCACGCCATCGCACAGTTGTTGACTTGGCATTTCTGCGTTCGCGTCAAGCCTAAAGATCTTTTTCGCCAGCCAGCGACCGTAGGTGTGGTACGCGACGATGAACAGCAGAAATGATCCAGCGGCGACAAAAAAAGTACTCATAAACGTGTCCAAATGAAACCGGGATATGCTCCCCCAAACCAAACCGCCGAAAAAACCAGCGATCCGGTGTCCCAATCTTAACCCGCGCGGCGTCCACTGCCAATTCGAACTGTTAGCACTTATAATCCCGAAACTTTTGTGAAACGTGACACGGGTAGTCATGCCGATTCACATGAATCGTTTGACGCCCAGCCGTTTATGTTTTGATCTACATTGCGCAAGTCATTCTGAGAGAGCTTCAGCGACCGAAGAATCTCGGTTAAAGCACGAGAGATCCTTCACTTCGCTCCACTCGGTTCAGGATGACGATCGTCTGAATTGCTGAAGGAGATAAATCTGTGCCAGAAAAAGTCGTCGTTATTGGCAGTGGACCTGCGGGTTGGTCAGCCGCAATTTACGCAGCCCGAGCCAACCTAAATCCGTTACTTTTCGAAGGCACCGCGCAGCCTGAGATGATCCCGCTTGGGCAACTCGCCTATACAACCGAAGTTGAAAACTATCCCGGTTTTCCATTCGGCAATGTTCGTGAGTTCGTCGAAAGTTCCGTCGACAAGAGTCGCCATTACAATCTGCCCCCGGCGCCGGATCACAAAAAAGACGGCAAATACCATTACGCAGTTCAGGGTGTCGAACTGATGGAATTGATGAAGCAACAGGCGCTCAACTTTGATACGCGAGTCGTCGGTGACGACATCGTCGATATCGACATTAGTAATCGCCCCTTTAAGGTCATTCCCGGCAATGGAGATCCGGTCGAGACGCACACGATCATCATCGCGACGGGTGCCCGGGCGAATTACCTTGGGCTTCCTTCCGAAGAAGAATACAAAAACAAGGGCGTCAGTGCCTGTGCGGTTTGTGACGGTGCTTTGCCGATCTTTAGAAGAAAACCGCTTGCTGTCATTGGCGGTGGCGATTCGGCCGTCGAAGAAGCGAACTATCTCGCCAACTTGAAAGACGCTGCCACGATTTACATGGTCGTCCGCCGAGACCAAATGCGGGCATCCAAGATCATGCAGCAACGAGCCCTCGATCATCCGAAAATTAAGCTGCTTTGGAACAGGGTTGTTGACGAGGTCGTAGGTGACGGCAATCTTGTGACAGGCCTGAAATTGA
Source organism: Planctomycetaceae bacterium (assembly GCA_024638965.1). GTDB lineage: Bacteria > Planctomycetota > Planctomycetia > Pirellulales > Pirellulaceae > Mariniblastus. The sequence goes on along the minus strand of JAHEJI010000020.1, from coordinate 13,311 downwards.
AGAGTACTAAAGACGATTCCATCAGCGATCTGAACGTCGGAGGCATGTTTGTCGCGATTGGCCACACGCCCAACACCGCATTCCTCCGGGGCAAAGTCGAAATGAACGAAAAGGGTTACATCGTGTGGCAAAAACCATTTCGAACTGATACGAGCGTTGACGGCGTGTTTGCGTCCGGTGACGTTGCGGACGATTACTATCGGCAAGCGATCACTTCGGCAGGCACCGGCTGCATGGCAGCTCTCGATGTTGAACGTTGGCTGGTCGACCAGGGGATTGAATAAGTCGCAAATGCGGATTGCGGATTGCAGAATGCGGAATTGACCGATGGGTTGCCCACCATGACAGACAAGACATTCACCGACCGAGCGATTTTGACGGCCGCCCATGAACGTGGTCCTGTCGCAACGCTGGGAGCTTTTTTTCGCCTTTCCGGTCCTGGCTGGTTACAAAGCGCGATCACGCTGGGCGGTGGTTCGTTGGGTGGTGCACTTTACCTGGGTATGCTCGGCGGAACCAGCATGCTCTGGTTGCAACTGGTGGCGATTGTGATCGGTGTGATCATGCTTTCGGCAATCAGCTATGTGACGCTTTCAACAGGTAAACGCCCCTATGCGGCGATCAATGAGTACGTAAATCCCGTGCTGGGAGTCGGCTGGATCACTGCCACGATTCTCGCCAACATGATTTGGATCATGCCGCAGTTCAGTCTCTGTTACGACGCGCTCGATACCAATCTGACTAATGGCTTCGCCGACACAGGCCAGATGAAGATGATCGTATCAGGTGTTCTGGCTGTTGCTGCGCTGATTATCGTCTTGTTGAGTTTCAACCCGGGTTGGATGTCGCGTCTGTTTGACGTGATCTTGAAACTGATCGTCGCCATGATCGTGATTTGTTTTGTCGCGGTCGTTTATCGGTTGGGGACCAACGGCGAACTCAACTGGAATGAGATCTTCATGGGTTTTATTCCAAATTTCGGCCACTGGAATTCGACGGCTCCGGCCGTGCAGGATGTTTTGAGCAGTATTCCCGTTGAAAAAAGAGAATATTGGGGAGATTTGATTATTGGGGAACAACGGACGAGCATGATTGGTGTGACGGCGACGGCGGTTGGGCTGAACATGACATTTCTGTTGCCTTATTCGATGTTGGCTCGCGGCTGGGACAAGCCGTTTCGAGGACTCGCCCGGTTTGACTTGATCACCGGGATGGCAATTCCTTATTTGATCGTTACCACTTGCATCGTGATTGCATCTGCAAATGCGTTTCACGTCAAAGCGGACGCAGAGTTTTTGAGCACCGATCCAGCAGTCATTCAGACAAGCAAACTATTCACAAGCACGATGGGTGTTCTTGAGGGTCATTACGCCGAAGTCATTGGTGACGAAGCCTTGGCCGAGTTGAACAGACTTGAGCCCGACGAGAAGAAACAAAAGCTTGCCGAGTATGCGGCTAGTCTAAGCGAGTCCGAACGTCGGCTGGCGCCGACCGTCGTCAAACCAACCGCAGGCCAATTGGCTGCATCGTTAGTGCCGTTATTGGGTGAAAAGAACGCCAACCTCGTGTTTGGACTGGGAGCCCTGGGAATGGGCTTTTCCACGATTATCATTCTTATGTTGATCAACGGATATGCTTTTGCAGAAATCTTCGGCCAGCATGAGAGTACCTGGGCGAGGGCAATCGGGGCGCTGGCGGCTTGTGCTGTGGGGTTCTGCTGGTTTATTTTCTGGCAAGGCGAATCGAAAACCTGGTTGATCATCGTTGCTTCGACGTTTGCCGCCATCTTGTTACCCATTGCTTATGTTTCTTTCCTGGCTCTCATGAACAGCCGCAGGTTGCTGGGCGAAGAGAAGCCGCAGGGAGCACGGATGGCGATCTGGAACCTTTTGATGGCAATTGGTGTCATTGGTGCATTGATTCAGGCCTATGCTGGCACAGCAATTCAAATCGGCAAGCCGGGAACGGGGAGTTTTGTGATCGGTAGCGTTGCCACATTCCTGTTGTTAGCAATCATTGGCTTTTCCGCCCGGATTAGAAAATCTGACGAGCCTACATAACAAAATTAACTCTGAATAAGATCGGACCAATGTCAAAACTTTCTGAAATGTCAAAACTCTCTGTGAAGGATGCCCGCGACGAATCGTCGATTGGCAAGACCACGTTAATTCAAGGCTGGGTACGAACGCGTCGCGACTCGAAAGCCGGATTTAGTTTCATCGAGATCAACGACGGCTCAAGTCAAGGCAACATTCAGATTGTGGCCCCGGCTGAACTTGAAAACTATGAATCGGAAGTCAAAGCGCTGACGGCCGGATGCAGCATTTCAGCCGAAGGCGAAATCGTCGAATCGGGTGGTCGCGGCCAGAAGACTGAAATGCAGGCTTCTCAGGTCGTTGTCCACGGCTGGGCCGATCCTGAGACTTATCCATTGCAAAAGAAAAGACACTCCTTCGAGAAACTCCGCGAATGGGCACACTTGCGACCGCGAACTAACACTTTTGGTGCGGTCGCGCGCGTTCGCAACGGCATCTGCAACTCCATTCACCAGTTTTATCAGGAACGAGGATTCCTTTACGTGCACACTCCGGTGATCACTGCCAGTGATTGTGAAGGCGCCGGTGAAATGTTTCAGGTTACGACGATGAATTTGGACGAAATTGCCAAAAATGCGATTGAAAACCTCAACTATAAATTCGATTTTTTTGATCGCCCGTCTTACTTAACCGTGAGCGGACAACTTTCGGCTGAAACCTATGCGTGTGCACTTGGAAAAGTCTATACATTTGGTCCTACGTTTCGCGCAGAAAACTCAAACACATCCCGCCACCTCGCCGAGTTCTGGATGATTGAGCCAGAAATGGCCTTTTATGATTTATCGGACAACATGGATCTGGCAGAAGCATTCATTAAAAGAATCGTTGCCGATTCTCTCAGCCAGTGCGGCGAGGACATGGAGTTCTTCAACGATCGCATCGACGAATCACATACGTTGCTTGAAGTTCTAAATAGCTTGGTCGAAAATGAGTTTGTTCGGCTACCGTACACCGAGGCAATCGAGATCCTTGAAAAATCGGACCAGAAATTCGAATTTCCGGTTCAATGGGGCGTCGACCTGCAAAGCGAGCACGAACGCTTTCTGACAGAAACACATTTCAAGAATCCGGTCATCTTGTTCGACTATCCGAAAAGGATCAAACCGTTTTACATGTACTGTAATGACGATGACAAGACAGTTCGGGCGATGGACGTCCTGGTTCCCAATGTCGGTGAAATTATCGGCGGCAGTCAGCGCGAACATCGTTTGGACGTTCTGGAAAGCCGAATGAAAGATCAAGGCCTCGATGTCGGCGATTATTGGTGGTACACCGATCTTCGCCGGTTTGGCACCGTCCCACATGCGGGATTTGGTCTGGGCTTGGAACGCGCCGTTCAATTCGTGACCAGCATGGGCAATATTCGCGACGTAATCGCGTTTCCGAGAACGCCCGGAAACGCCGAGTTTTGAGCCTAGAGGTTCTTGTTACGCCAGAGCACGTGAAGACAGGGGCGAACAGGCTGATCGAGAATGTCATTAAGAGCAGAAATTTCCGACCTTATTAGTGATTCACAAGTCACCATTCGCAGTTAATTATTACGGCCGTTGCCTCGAATTGTTAACTTGCACTCGCGTAATCACATTGCTGTCTTTCAATAATTAATGGTGAACTGTGAATGGTTAACTATTAATTTCAGTGGTTAAATCCCCGACAGGATCCTGAGATTAAAATCGAATAATTTCTCCTCGATCCCGGCTGTTTTAAAACTGGCCACGATTGGTTCTACTTGTTGATGAACATTGAATACGCGGAAATCATCCAAGATCACCGAACGGAGAGATCGAATGCGAACGATTCAGAAATGCATGTACATCAGTATGATGCTGGTGCTGGTAGCCGAATCGACCACATGCTTTGCGCAAGACAAACAAGACTGGACAAAAGAAAAACTCTTTGAAGCCGCGCGAACGGGCAACTTCGAACGAGTGAAAACCGCGCTTGAATCAGGAATCGATGTAAATTCAAAAACGGATTATGGAGCGACAGCCCTGTTTTACGCTTGTGACCGTGGACACGAAGAAATTGTCAAAGTCCTGCTCGATGCGGGAGCCGACCCGAACGCGAAAGACACGTTTTACAACGCGACTCCACTCACCTGGGCTCAATCAAAAGGCCACTTCAAAATCGTCGGATTATTGTTTTCCAAAGGTGGCAAGGGCGCCGATTCGATGCTGATGACGGCAGTCGCCGGCGTGAACATCGATCTGGCAAAAATCGTGCTCGACTCGGGTGCGGTAACGCCTGAGGGATTAAAACGCGCCAAGAAAATTGTGGACGCGAAAAAGAATGAAAAACTCAGTGCGCTTTTTGAAGGGTTGGATATTGCGGCTGACAATGAACCGGACTTTGTCGTCACACCAGAAACACTAAAAAAGTACGAGGGCACTTACAAACAAGACCGGATGACTGTGTTCGTTGAGTTGAAAGATGAAAAACTAATGTTTTCATTTGGTGCCGGTCAAAAGTCCCAAATTGAGCCAGTCGCTAAAGACGAATTCATGATGACGGGGGCGAACCTCAAATTTGAAATGGACGGCGAAAAAGTGAAACAACTGGTGGTCGAAGCTGGTCTACGAGAATTGAAATTTAAGCCGGTAGCCGCCTCGCCAGAAACGGCGAAAACCGAAAATCCTGAAGCCGCAACGGAAACGGAGCCTGAAACCGTCGAGTGGCAACCGTCCAGCGAAGAATCTCGAGCCGCCGATCGTTCCGTATCCTCCAAAAACTGGCCTTCGTTTCGAGGCATTGGTGCCCGTGGAATCGCTGACGGACAGAATCCACCGATTGAATGGAACGTCGAAGACAATCAAAACGTGCTGTGGAAAACGCCGATCGAAGGACTGGGACTTTCGTGTCCCGTCATCTGGGATAACAAGTTGTTTATTACGTCTGCGGTTAGCGAGGGTGACGACGCCTCGCTTCGAATTGGACTTTACGGCGATGTGGCGTCAGTCGAAGAAGACAACGAATACGAATTCCAATTGCTTTGCTTAAGCAAAACGACAGGCGAAATCCTCTGGAAACAAACAGCGAACAAAAAGAAACCTGCAGTCAAACGGCACGCAAAATCTTCGCACGCGAATCCAACTACCGCGACCGATGGAAAATACGTTGTGGCCTTTTTTGGCAGTGAAGGACTTTTCTGCTACGACATGGAAGGCAACCAACTGTGGAAACAGGAACTCGGCTTTCTCGATAGCGGCTGGTTCTACGACCCTGGGTATCAGTGGGGTTTCGGTAGCTCACCCATCATCTTCAACGACCTTGTGATCGTTCAATGCGATATTCAAAAGGACTCCTTCATCGCGGCGTTTGATATTGGCACTGGCAAAGAAGTCTGGCGAACCGAACGAGAAGAAATTCCCAGTTGGTCCAGCCCAACGGTTCACCAATTTGATGGCTTACCGATGCTAATCACCGGGGGGACGAAAGCCGCACGTGGCTATGATGCGAGAACCGGACAACTCCTGTGGTCGCTCAAAGAACATTCGGAGATTGTTGTGCCAACTCCATTCGTAGCACACAACTTGATTTTTCTTGCCAGCGGTTACAGTCCGATTCAGCCGATTTATGCGGTTCGACCTGACGCGCGAGGCGATATCAGCCTCGATGGCGACAACTTGACCAATGAATTTATTCCCTGGAGCGCCAAACGAGGCGGTCCCTACATGCCAACTCCGATCGTGTACGGTGATTATCTTTATTGTTGCAGCAATAACGGAATTCTTGCTTGTTTTGAAGCTACAACCGGTGCTCAAGTCTATCGAAAACGCATGCGCGCCCCTGGTGGTTCCCTGGCTTTCACAGCATCGCCAATCGCCAGCGACGGTCACCTGTACTTGACGGCCGAAGATGGCCGCGTGCTCGTCGTCAAAGCAGGCCCTGAATTCGCGCTGGTTTCAACAAACAAAGCGGGTGAAAGCATTCTGGCGACGCCAGCAGTTTCCGAAGGTGCCATCTATCTTCGAACACAAGACAGTGTCCTCGCCGTTGGCGAGAATAGCAGTCAATAATCTCTGGCTTTGTATAGAATCTCTCAATCGCGAGTAGCACGTTAGAGCTGAATTGAGCGGCGTTCAGAGCAGAGGCTCCTTTCGACAGTGTGTCACCACGGAAAGTCTTGATATTTGCTCGATTCGGGCATTAAGAATACAATCAGATCTAGTAGGGAGACCAACCTCTCAATTACGAGTCTTGTCAAACGAGAGCCAAATGAATCGCAATCCAAAACAGCCGCGATGTGGTTTTACACTGGTGGAGTTACTTGTCGTAATTGCCATTATCGGCATTCTGATTGGAATGCTGTTACCAGCCGTTCAAATGGTTCGCGAGGCGGCTCGCCGAACAAGTTGCAGCAATAATATTCGACAACTTGGGTTGGCCGTTCACAACTACGAGTCGGCCTTCGGTGAACTGCCGCCGGGCGTCGTCGACAACGACGATGATTTGCGCGACGCTCTCCATTCGGGCTTCGTCTATCTGCTGCCTTACATGGAGCAGCAAAACCTCTATGATCTGTACGATTTTGATTTTGATTGGAAGACCACTCCTAATCTTGAGTTGACAGAAGTCGAAATTGACGTTTTCCTTTGTCCTTCGAATGATTCACGAGTCGATCAAGATGGTGGGATTCCAGGTGCGCCTCTTGACTATGCATTGAACAAGGGTCCCTTGGCATACTTGCACAACCAGGAGCTACGCGATGGGATGTTTGACGTCAACAGCCACACGACATTGGCAAGTGTTACCGACGGCGTTTCAAATACGCTCATGATCGGAGAAGCCGCCAGCAACGCACAACTCGAATGCGAAGGGACGTGAGGCTGACCGGGTCGCACCATGGGCCAGGTCTGGTCCAAAGCAGATTTCGACGGTGTCAGTGGTGAAGGTAACGAAGGCGGGCGCGGCAGCTGCTTGGCAGCCACCTCACAAAACCCAGGTCCGGACGGGATGTGGGATACTCCCGACGACATCCTGGAACCGTTAAATAGCCAACCGTTAAGTATCTCAATGGATGCGAGCAGTTCTTCAACAGATCTGACGAACCCTCTTGATCGGGTAAGAGGCTATTTCAGTTACCATCCCGGCGGCGCAAATTTTGTTCTGGGAGATGCATCGGTACAGTACATTAGAGAGTCGATTGACGCGACGACGTATCGATATCTCAGTACCATCAATGGCCATGAAGTGATTCCGGATTATTGAGCTTTGTTAACTGCGGTTCAAGAATTGGTACCTTGATCCAATCAGCCTGATGGAGCTTTAGAGTATCCCGTCATCCTGAGGGAGCAACAACCAAAGGATCTCGCCCTGCAAACCATATCAACGTGTCTGCTTTCGCCTGAGGCCGTTTGATTTCGATCAAGCCGAAACATTGCATTGGAGAAAAAATGAGAAGTCTGATCTTGTCTTTGGGTACCATGTTGGTCGCATGGTCGTTTAACGGATACGTCGTCGCCCAGGACGCGTCGGACACGAAACAACGGGACCATTACGTCTCTGATGCCAGTTTCATTATCGGCACCTATCTGCCGAAATCTTCAGATCACTCCCCGGAGTCGATCGCCAAAACTGCCACGATTTTTCTTGATTCACTTGACGACAACCAGCGTCAACGGGCCGCACATCAACTGGACAGTCCCGAACGTCGTCAATGGACCAATTTGCCCGCGCCCGTGAATGCTGGCGGCGTCCGTTTTGGCGATCTCAACGCAAACCAGGTCAAGGCGGCTTGCGACATGATGGCCGCGCTTTTCAGCAAACAAGGCTACGACAAGATGTGCCACATTATGCTGGCCGACGACCAGCTGCTAAGAAACGGTCGGCCTCGCGATGGATTTGGAACAGAAAACTTCTCGTTAGTCATTTTTTCAACACCGTCCCCCACAGAACCTTGGGCTTTTCAAATTGATGGTCACCATGTGGGAGTCAATATCGCGCTCCAGGGAGAAGACTTGACAATGTCTCCCAGCTTCATCGGTACGCAGCCTGAGGCGTTTAAGATTGGCGACAAAGAGTTTCGTCCGTTTGCGGGTGAAGTCGATGATGCATTCAAATTGATCGCCAGTTTGTCCGACGAACAACGAAAACAGGCGATCGTTAGCCCTAAACGTGGATTCATTCGGACCGGGCCCGGCAAAGACAATCTCGTCCCGGAAGCTCAAGGCGTTTCATGCGCGACATATACGAAGGAACAAAAACAAATTCTGATGGAATTAATCTCGCAATGGGTCGGTGATTTGCCACCGACGCACGCAGAACTGCGGATGAAGCAACTGATTTCCGAGCTCGACGAAATGCGATTCGCCTGGCATGGACCGTCGGCTGCCCGTAGCGATGTTTCCTATTCAATACAAGGCCCATCGCTAATTATCGAATACGCCTGTCAGAATCTGGGAGGCAATCCGCTGAACCACTTGCACAGTATTTATCGGGATCCGACAAACGAATACGGAAAACAGTTGGAGAAACCGTAAGCTGACGAGTCGGCGAGTGAGGCGGGCGATTTACTGGGTGGTCTTTGAATCTTAGTCGTAGTCGTAATCTTTGTCGTAGTCGTAGGTTTAGCCGAGACTAAGACTAAAACTAAGATCGAATTATAACCGACAGCGCGGTTATCGACGCTTTTTCACGGACTCACCTGAATTGACGCAAACTTCCTGTCGACTATTCTTGAATTGACACATTCATCAATTCAGGAGCGGATTTCGCGGGGCATGGAAACTGACGTCACCCAGATTCTCAAAGCAATTACGTCCGGCCGCCGTGAAGCGACCGAGGAATTGCTGCCGATCGTTTACAAAGAGCTTCGCAGTCTGGCGGCCAGCAAATTGAATAAGGAAGTTTTCGGGCACACGCTTGAGCCAACCGCCCTCGTCCACGAGGCTTATTTGCGATTGATTGGGGATATCGATGATGATTGGCAAAATCGCCGTCATTTTTTTGCAGCGGCTGCCGAAGCCATGCGCCGCATCTTGATTGATCACGCCCGCGCAAAGAAAAGCCAAAAACGTGGTGGCGAATTCAATCGCGTTTCAATAAAGGCTCTTGAAGGAGTTCCAATCCGTCGTGAAGAAGAGCTGCTCGCGCTCGATGCCGCGTTGACGGAATTGGCAGAACGCGACAAGTCCAAAGCCGATTTGGTCAAACTTCGATTTTTCGTTGGTATGAATATGGAACAAGCGGCTGAGGTGTTGGGTATGTCACTACGTACGGCGGAACGTAATTGGGCTTACGCAAGAGCCTGGTTACATCGCCAAATCTGCGAAGGCGCGGCCAATGACTCTTAAAAACAAACGTTTTTTTGAAATTCCCGGGAAGTTCGAGAATCTGCCGGTTTTTTTGGCGGGATATTTTCGCCGGTGACGCACTAAATAATCGGGGTCGGAAGAGAGCGATGCAGACTTTGTACAAAACTAATATTCGGACGGTTGGGGCAGTCCACTAATTCTGCTGTCATTTGTGGAGAAGGCGCAATGAACGAAACCAGTCAACGCGAAGAACAATTGTTTATGGAGGCCCTGGAAATACCGGGTGGCACCATGCGTTCCGACTTTCTCGCCCAGAAGTGCGGCACCGATGTTGAGTTACAAACTCGTGTAGAACAGTTGCTGGATTTTCACGAGCAAAAGAACAACATTCTCGACGAGACATCGCAGGGTTTATTGGGTGTTCAAAATGAGTCGGCAAATGACAACGACATAAACATTGGCTCCACAATCGGCCCATATAAATTGCTTCAGGAAATCGGTGTCGGAGGCATGGGCGTCGTCTTCATGGCCGACCAATCGCAGCCGGTCCGTCGGAAGGTGGCCGTCAAGATCATTAAACTTGGCATGGATACCCGCAACGTCATCGCTCGATTTGAAGCAGAACGACAAGCCCTGGCGATGATGGATCATCCCAACATCACGAAAGTCTTTGACGCGGGTCGGACGGAATCTGGACGGCCATACTTTGCTATGGAGTTGGTCACAGGGTTGGCGATCACGGATTATTGTGACAAGAAACGCCTGCCGCTTCGCAAACGTTTAGAGCTGTTCCACAAAGTATGCCTGGGTGTGAAGCACGCCCACCAAAAAGGCATTATTCACCGGGATTTGAAGCCTTCAAATGTTATGGTAACGCACTACGATGGAGTGGCGGTTCCCAAAATTATTGATTTTGGAATTTCCAAAGCTGTCGACAAGACCCTCACCGACAAGACACTGTTTACCAGTTATGGCAACATGATCGGGACGCCTGAATACATGAGTCCCGAGCAGGCGGAAATGAGCGGACTGGATATCGACACTCGTTCGGACGTCTATTCATTGGGCGTTGTATTGTATGAATTGTTGACGGGTACCACTCCGTTTTACCGGTGGAAGCAAAAAGGCCTTCACAAATTCTGTGAAGCGATTTGCAACGAAGAACCGGAACTCGCATCGACTCGCGTCAACAACATGGCCAACACCGTCGATGAGATTTCCAAGAACCGCAGTACGGATGTTCGGTCCTTGAACCGCAAGCTGCGCGGCGATATCGATTGGATTTTGTCCAAATGTATGGCCAAGGATCGCAAACGACGATACGAGTCAGCGGCCGACCTGGCCCGAGATATTGAGCGATATCTAAACGGTCAGCCGATCGAAGCAGCCGGCCCTCGAATGAGCTACCGAGTGCGAAAATTTGCCGCCAAACATCGAACCGCATTCACCATGGCCACCGTCATGCTGCTCTCTTTGGTTGGAGCGACCATTATTTCAACGGCGTTCGCAATTAGTGCCATTCAGTCCGAACAGCGGGCAACAGCAAGTCTGCAAAAAGTCGAGGTGTTGCAGAAAAAAGCCGAAGACGAGCGGGACCGCGCGATTGAAGCCGAAAAACGATTGCAGGTCTTGGAGCGTCAAAGCCGAAACGCTGTCGCCACCGTTCGGGCCTCAAATAAATTCAAGGAAGAGAATCCTGGCGTTTGGGTCTTTACCTCTTCAACCGATCAGTTGCCAGATAACTCGCCGGCTTCAAATACCGAAGTAGAGGTGCAAAACATGGTTCTGAGATCCTCACAAGGCGGGGGAGCAACAATCCCCGTTCCAGGCCCTCCTGGAGCGACCAGATCGATTCGCGTTATGCATCCTGACAAACTTGCTTGCAAAGTCATGTTCTCACCGGAAGGCAAAATTACGGTAACTCAATCCAATGTATCCACCGACGGCGTTATCGTTCCTGGAGAACACCTGGATCACCGGTCGGCCCAATTTGTCGTCGTCCAGGATAGCGAAGGCAACGATCAAACCAAACGATTCCTGCGCTATCTCGCTGACGAACAACGACAACTGTTTGGCAAAGATGATCGCATGGTCGCCAACACCTTGATCGAAATAGGCGGGCTGGCATTACGTAATAAGGATTGGATTCTGGCAGAAGACAATTTGCGAGAATGTCGTGAAATCTTGAAAAAGAATGCGATTACCGACGAGCGTATCGCCAAGGTTGAGTTATTGTTGGGCAAAGCACTGTTGCATCAAGACAAAATCGCAGACGCCAAAGAAGCCTTCGCACAAAGCTTGGGAAAACTAGACGATTTGGAAGGCTTATCTGACGAGGTGACCAACGCATTGCAGGAAATGAAAGTCGAGTTTGACGAGCTGGATATTCCCGTTTACGAAATTGGTGATCATCTCAAAAAGGAACTTGGCGGACTCTTCCACGAAGCGGTTAAAAAACGTTTGGAAAAATCGAAGCAAAGAAAAGAAGAATAGCTGACTTGCCGTTACTGTAAACGGAAAAAATCCGATCTGACTCTAACCAGATCCAGCTCGATTGCTGCCTTAACCTGTCCAAAACTACGACAAAGCAACCCAACGCAACCAAATTACCTCGCGGGTGCGCACAAAAAACGCCCTTTCCAACTTGGAAAGGGCGATTATTTTTTCAAGTCGACAAACTAATCAATTGTTAGTAAGTCGTTGCGTACGCTTGGCGTCGGGCAAGACGACGACCCCGAAACAATCCTCGCCTCTTCTGAGGTTCGCAGCAAGTGGCAACAGGCTGTGGGCAGCAAGGTGCTGGAGCCGCACAACATGGGGCTGCTGGCGCAGGTGAACAACAAGGTGTTGCTTGTGCGCAACAAGGTGCTGGTTGTGCGCAACAAGGTGTTGGTTGTGCGCAACAAGGTGTTGGTTGTGGACAGCAAGGCTGAGGAGCTGGCTGGCAGCAAGTAGGAGCAGGGCAGCAGCTTGGTGCTGGTGCACAACAATTGCTTTTCTTTTTGCAGCAGCCAAAAATACCCGCGTCAGCTGTGTTACACGCGAACAAAAGGCCAACGACGAGAAGCGGTAATAGGATACGGTTCATCAAGAGGGTCTCCTTGAGTGAGAATTAAAGGCTAAGTTGTTTAAAACACTGCGAAAAAAGTTAACCAATATTGGGAGACTGTCAACACGCTGTGACATTCTGTTACGGAATTTATCGATATTCATAAGTAGGCCCAATGCCTTTATTGCGACCGCATTATGGCGATCCGATCGGCTGATTGGATGACGATAAGGCCCTCTTGATCTGGCTCAACGCGGCTTCCTAATTGGTGCAGGATTTCGCGGTCATTCGCCCAGACTGCCACCCAGTCCTCTAAGCGTAAGATCATGCCCGAAGACACCCCGTAATGTCGTCAAATCCGTTCGCAACGGATCGGTCATCGTGGAAGCAGTTTCGATTGCCGATTAGCATTAACTCGAACGCGTGTTTCAAACCGATTTCGGACCAAGATGCAAAAATTCCAACCTAATTTAACTCATTTTCTTATCGTTATTTGCCTGGTCTTGATGGCCCGGTCTACCGACTGCACGATTTTCTTTCAACCAACGCAAGCGGCGACGCAAGAGCCGACCAACGTTGCTGAAAATCCGCTTCAAAGTCCACAAACGCCGACGTTGACCGACATTCCGACTGTTGCCTGGAACGTCGATTGGGCCGTAACGCGCGTTCGGCCGGGCTATCCGTTGCTCGACGGAGCTACCCACGTTTCGGTCCATTCTGCTTCGCTGGAAAGTGGAGCCTATCACCACCACCCCCAAATCTCCTTTTTTCAAAACAGATTTTTTGCGATTTGGAGTAACCACCCTTCGGGGGAAGACGGCCCGGGCCAGAGAGTGGTTGGTGCGAAATCCGACGACGGCATGAATTGGAAACCGATTGGAACCGTTTTTGAACCGTGTGACGAAATCAAGGT
>JAHEJI010000019.1:42095-44491 GCA_024638965.1 Planctomycetaceae bacterium | reverse complement strand
GGGACAGACTCGCCTACTGTACGTCAGCCTGTCCCAGGCGGACACGAGTCTGGGACAGACTCGCCTACTGTACGTCAGCCTGTCCCAGGCGGACACGAGTCTGGGACAGACTCGCCTACTGCTTGATTGAACTCAACTCAATCCAATAATTGGAATACAATGATACACCGACCTTTTTACTTAACCTGATCGGAGCCGGGCGTTGATTACGAACCAGCACAGGCGGAAAGCTTTGAAACAAATGGGTGCGGGCGCAGTCTCTGCAATCACAGGTTTGCCGCTTTTGTCTCAATTCGGGTTTTCGGCAACGCTCCCCCTCGTTCAAAATTCGGAATCCAAAAAAGCGATCACTAAGGGGCTCAACTGGCTCGCGGGCCAGCAAACTAGGCTCGGACATTGGCCTCATGACTCCTATCCCACTGCGATGGCAGCCCTCGCCGGTACGGCGTTGATTTGTTCGGGTTCCACGACCACTCAAGGTCCCTATGCAAAAAACATCCGGCGAGCGGTTGACTATCTGGTGAGCAAATGTCGTCGAAACGGATTAATCGGCGATCCCAAGAGAGACCATCGATACACCTATGGCCACGGGTTTGCCATGCTTTTCTTATCACAAGTTTTGGGTGAAGAAGAGGATGTTGATCGACGTGACGAACTAACCAATATCCTCGAGCGAGCCGTTAGGTTCAGTGTCAACGCCCAAACCAAAGCAGGCGGTTGGGGCTATGTTTCGGCGAAAGAAAGTGATTTTGATGAAGGTTCAACCACGATTACCCAGGTCCAGGGCCTGAGAGGATGCCGTAACGCGGGTATCATCGTACCCAAAAAAGCAATCGACAATGCGATTAATTACATTTACAAGTGCCAAAACAAAGACGGTGGCATCTCCTATAGCACCAATTCACTAGGCTCATCTCGAGCCGCCATCACGGCAGCCGCGCTGGCTGCACTTTACAACGCCGGTGTCTATGAAACCTCATCCGCCAAGGACAAAAAATACATCGATTCCATGTGGAGTTATTGCAAGAAGAACTTGCACAACGTTCAACACAATCAGTACGGCCATTGGCACTACACGTATCTTTATTATTCGCAAGTTGTCTATCGCCAGGAACCGGATATTTGGAAGCCTTTCCGCGACAAGCTGTACAAGATCATCGTGAACGACCAGACAAACGGTGGCAACTGGACCGGCAACATCGGCGACGTTTACGTGACGTCCTGCAATCTCATCATGCTGCAATTGGATAATGGCTATCTGCCGATCTATCAACGGTAGCCCGAGAACACCCTGTCAAGCAAACGTCGAGCAGATAGTCATTCTGAATTGCGTGGAGCGAAATGAAGAATCTCCGTTGCGCCGAATGAAATCGTGACAACGTCGATTACAGCAAAACGCATTTTCAAAATGACTCGCACGTTCCACTTTAATCGCCCTGGTGGATCGTGGTCAGAATCTTTGTTCAAAATTGATTATCGCCTTCACGATTCCGTCAAAGTCGTACTCGGTTGCTTCCACGTCAGCTTCAAATCCTGCTTGCCGAAGCGCTTGGCTAGTCGTGGGGCTAATACTTGCCAATTTGGTGTTCCGGAGCGCGGTTCCGAACAATGACACCGTGGAGTGGGCGATTGCCGAACTGGTAATCGTAACCCAATCGATGCGTCCGTCTTGCATCAGTTCAAGCGTTTGTGGATGGACTCGTTCAATATCATGGCTTTCGTAAACAGAGACTTCTTCAATTTTTTTGTTTCGCTCTCTCAGAGAATTGGCGATCACATCGCTGCCCCGGTTGGCTCTCAACAACAGGATGGGTTCCGGGACATCCGGCCTCGACAATCGTTCGGCCAACGAATCACTGCCAGACACCTCTGGAATAAAATCAACTGTCTCGCCGTAGCTACGGATTTTTTCAGCGGTCGCTCGACCCAACGAAGCAATCTTGCATTCGTCCAAACCATCTTGTCCGGCGACTTCTCGAAACCGGCCGAAAAAATACTGAACACCGGTGCCGCTGAGAAAAGCCACCGTTCCGAATTCGCTCAATCGTGTCAAAACGTCATCCACTGGCCCCCAATTTTCAGGTGGGCTGATGTTGATAACGGGGTGTAAAATGACGCTTGCACCAGCTGCGTGGAGGCGATCGACGAGAGGCGTTTCGGCGTTGACTCTGGGTCGGGTGACCAGCACGACTTGGTCAAGGAGCCGTTTTTCGGAATCCATTATTTAATCGTCTCCAAATTTCTGAAGATTCAGAGTTTCGCGAACAAAACACTTGAATTTAACGCTGGACAAAACAAGCCTTAATCGCCATATTGTTGGATTGTCAAATTTGAAGAACTAACTGCAGAACCATCAAAATGCCAAACTGCGAAAGCGCCAAAAAACGGTTACGTCA
>JAHEJI010000019.1:0-41995 GCA_024638965.1 Planctomycetaceae bacterium | reverse complement strand
GAATTTAACGCTGGACAAAACAAGCCTTAATCGCCATATTGTTGGATTGTCAAATTTGAAGAACTAACTGCAGAACCATCAAAATGCCAAACTGCGAAAGCGCCAAAAAACGGTTACGTCAAAACGTCGTCCATCGCGAACGAAACAAATCAGTCAAATCGGCTGTCAAAACACAGGTTAAGAAGGTCCTCGACGCGGCTCAAGCGGGGGATATTCAAGTCGCCGAAGAACAATTCAAGGTTGCTGCCAAACATCTAGACCGAGCCGGTGCCAAGAACATCATTCATAAGAATTCAGCCAGCCGCAAGAAATCGCGGCTTCAGCGGGCAATCAAGGCTGCCAAGGCTCAATAGTCGCTGGAATTGTGAGAATTCTGCGGCTTTCAACCAGAACAACGTGGTCATTTTCGACTGCGTTTTTTTGTGCCACGATTGACAGTTCTCGTCGTCGGGCGACTTTTGCGGCTGAGCCCTTTTTTCTTTGCGGTTTTCTTTTTGGCGGATTTCGGACTGGTCTTACTTCTGGTCGCAGCCCGGCCTTTCTCACCGTCTCGAAAGGCCTTACCACTTTTTTTGTTACCTGCTTTGGATTTCCTTCGCTTCGTTACCTTGGAGGCGAACTTGGAAGCTTCCTTTCCTTTCACCTGTTTGCGTGTTTGTCCGGTCTTTTCTCCTGTCGCAAGTTTTTTCTTCGGACGTCGTCGTTTGACAGGTTTCTTGGAAACCGCTTTTTTCAGGTCTCGGACCTCTTGAATTGTCAGCTGCCGATGCGCACCTATCGGCAACTCACCCAACTTAAGCGGCCCGATGGAAACGCGTCGCAGGCGCAAAACCTTGTGTCCGATTCTCGCCAATAAACGACGTATCTCGCGATTACGTCCTTCTTCCAACACGATCTCCAACCAGCTTGTATCCTTGGCTCGTTTTTTGAATTTGATATTCGAAACTTGAGCTTTTCCTTCTGCAAGATACACGCCCTTGGTCAGAGATTTCAGCTGTTCGCCGCTTGGGACGCCATGAACCTGGACCAGGTATTTTTTGGCGACGCCGTAGCGGGGATGGGTCAGCAGATTCGCCAGATCGCCGTCGTTGGTAACTAGAATCAGCCCCTCACTTGACTGGTCCAGCCGACCGACGTTGTAGACTCTTTGCTGGGTTTTTATTAAATCGATGACACGTAACCGGCCAGCCGGGTCTTTGCTGGTCGACACGACCCCAGGCGGTTTGTTGAGGATGAAATATTGCCGTCTTTCCAATGACAAACGCTGACCGTCAACAAAGATTTCCTGCTTGGACGGATCAACCTTCGTGCCAAGTTTCGTGACGGTTTTGCCATCGACGACAACGCGTCCCATTTCGATAAATTCCTCACATTCACGCCGGCTACCAAAACCGGCCGATGCCATCGCACGCTGCAGCCGTTGCAAATCGCCTCCCAATTTACCGGGCAGCGACGCTTGTTTTGGTTTTTTCGTTTTTGTCCGGCGTTTCTTCGTCATGAGATTCAGGATGGGCCAATTGTCGGGCTGGAGCGTTTCCAAAATTAGAGCGCGTTTGGTTTAAGTTTTGCCGTCTTTTCGTCGGTTTTGCCCGGCAATCAGAGCGCCACGACCACCATACGTCCGTGCGACACACACTAGCTTTCCTGGAGCTTGCGACTGAAGAATCTCTCGTTGTTTCACGTAGATCCTTCGCCTCGTATCTCGGTTCAGGATAACACAAGTGCAAATCAACTTTGGAATTGCTCTAGACGCCTCCCATTCGGTTCTGAAAGCGTCGTTGACAATGTAGCCGATTAACTGGATTCGAGACAGCTACGCAATCATACGAACAATCAAGAAGGCGTTCCAAATCGGGCGCGAAAGTTTGTAGTCCCGCCTTTAGGCGAAAAAGGCAAAGGAAGCCTCCTAAAGAGGGCATCCGGTTGTCAGCGGTCTGGAAAACCATGAATCATGATCAGCAACGGGCCTTCGCCGGCCGTGACATAATGAATTTTGACGTCGCCCGATTGTGCATATCCATGCTTCAGATCTTGACCGTCGACTGGACGCGAAATCGTCAACAGAGAAACAGATAGTAACCCAACAACGATAGATTAACAGCAAACGTCATGACATTCTTCCAGTGAGTTTCGAGTCGGGACAAATTGTAGCACGATCCGATGAGGTCGAAAAACTTGGGTTTTTCTGTTGCCGAGTCTGTCCCAGACTCGGAGGGGTCTCAGCCTGGGACAGGCTGAGCTACTGTTGCGAATCGGAGAGCCGGGCAAATCTTTTTAAAAGCGGCTTTGAAACAACTTCTGGCGTTTGACGCCCTTCGACACACAGAAACGGCGCGCGAATGTATACTGGTCTCAAAACCACTCAGTTGCAGGATGAGGAAGAAACATGAAGAGCATTTACGTATTTAACGGTTCATTGATTTTGGTATTGCTCGTATGTGCTACCGTCACGCGGGCCGAAATTCTTTCTTCCAATGCGGCTGGTTTTCAAATCCTTATCAAAAAGGAAACGGCGGCCGAGGCGCAAGATGTCTACGATGCGATCGTGTCAGATTTTTCCAAATGGTGGGATTCGGCTCATTCGTTCTCCGGCGATGCCAACAACCTTTCGATGGATATGAACAAAGGATGCATGCTGGAGAAATTGCCCAACGGAGGATTCGTTCGCCACCTGGAAATCGTTCATTGCGATCCTGGCAAGACACTACGATTGACAGGCGGTCTGGGGCCACTGCAGGAAATGGGGGTTTACGGCGCTCTGACCTACAAGCTGGTTGAGGCAGATGGCAAAACGGAAATCCAGCTTGTTTACAACGTCGTTGGTTTTAACGGACTTCAGCTCGACAAGGTCGCCCCGGCAGTTGACCGGGTGCTGGATGAACAAGCCGAACGATTGAAGGAACTTTGCGACAAATCGGCTGCAGCCGGTGACGGGAATCAATAAACTCTTGTGCATGTCGCAAGTCGCGGAATTTTGAAGATGGTGCTTTCCGTAGCACGTTTGCTTGACGAGAATTTGACTTCGGAGAAGCGCTTTTCGCCACGAACCTGGCTGCCGTACGAAAATGAACCAAATCAAGACTTGCATGATCGTGTTTGGTGCGTTGTTTATCGCACTGGAGTGTTATGCACTGTGGGTTGACTCACGATACAAATGGGACTTTATTTTCTTGATGCTTTTGCTGGTCGGCGTCTACGTTGTTCGCAAACGTATCAACCTGCATCCGGTCCACTATTTCCTGTTTTGTTTGTTTCTGTTGCTACACTTCTTGGGAATGTTTGGTTGTTACCAGACTTTTCCACTCGGCATGGAGTACGACTACTGGGTACATGGTTTCTTTGGCTTTGTATCGTCGTTAATCGTCCTCCGCGCATATTACTTTATTGGTGTCTACACACCCACAATGATTACCGTGGCTGCGGTGGCGGTAATTATGGGGTTTTCTGCGATTCATGAGATCTTTGAATACGCCGGCGCGATGGCAGTCGGTGAAGGAGAAGGCGTGCTTTTTATTGGGGCCGGCGATCTGGACGAATGGGACACGCAGAAAGACATGTTAAATAACTTGGTCGGTGCAATTTTGGGCGTGATCGTCTTCCATGCCGTCCAATATTTTCAGCCACCGCAAACTGAAGCCGACAAAAAGGAATCGTGACCGCGATTTTTTAGAATGATACCGAGCGATGCATACTGAATGGCCCTGGTTTGTACGAGTGTTTGATTTCAGTTTTCCGCCAAAGAAAATGGCCGGCATATTCCCGTTCTACTTGTTCGTTGTCTGGTCGGCACTCTCGGCCAGTTCCCACGAATACTTTGAAATTCAAGTCGTCGATGGGGCAACGGGACGCGGCGTGCCATTAGTCGAATTGCGAACCGTCAACGATGTTCGCTTCTGTACAGATTCCGGTGGATACGTGGCGATCAACAGTCCTGAATTGTTGAATCAAAATGTGTTCTTTCATGTTTCCAGTCACGGCTATGAGCTCCCCACAGACGGATTTGGATACCGTGGGAAACGGCTTCACGTGACCGCTGGCGGCAAGGCCAAACTTCAGCTGAAACGGATCAACATTGCGGAGCGATTGTATCGTGTAACCGGCGCCGCGATTTATCGAGACAGTGTTTTGTTAGCAAAACCGATCCCGATCCGGCAGCCGCTCATCAATGGCAAAGTGTTTGGCTCGGACAGCGTTGTTAACGCAGTTTATCGAGACAAGGTTTACTGGTTCTGGGGCGATACGAATCGGCCTGCCTATCCACTCGGAAATTTTCACGTGCCGGGCGCGACCTCCGAACTGCCGCGAAACGGCGGGCTGGACCCGGAACAGGGCGTAAATCTCAATTACTTTGTCGATAACAATGGATTCGCCAAACCGACGGCTCAAATGCCTGGCAAAGGCCCGACCTGGATTAACGGGCTGGCTGTACTCAAGGACGCTGCTGGCGACGAACATCTGTTTGCGATGTACGTCAAAATCAAAGCTCCAATGACCGTCTACGAGCGTGGGCTTGTCCGTTTTGACCACGAGAAAAATCAATTCGAGCAATTAACACGATTCGACCTCGACGCGCCACTGTTTCCCGGAGGTCACCCACTGTTGCATTCGGAAAACGGCAAGCCGTATGTCTATTTCGCCCATCCTTATACGTTGATTCGGGTACCGGCGACCGTCGAATCGTTTCGGGACTTGGCGAAGTACGAAACTTACACTTATCTGAGCAAAGGAAGCCGAGAGAATTCTGCCCAAGTCGAACGAGACGAACAGGGAAAACTAATCTATGATTGGAAAACGGACACGACTCCGTTGACACCTAAACTTGAACAACGCCTCATCAAGAATGCGTTGATCACTTCGGATGAAGGCCTGTTGCAGACCAGGGACAGCGAATCTGGAAAACCCATCACGTTGCACGGTGGCTCGGTCTACTGGAACGATTATCGCAAACGCTGGATCATGATTGCGGTGGAGAGTTTTGGAACATCGCTTCTGGGAGAGGTCTGGTTTTCAGAATCCGATTCGTTGACAGGACCTTGGCCGGTGGCGCGGAAAATTGTGACGCACGACAAGTACAGTTTTTACAATCCCAAACAACACCCAATGTTCGACGCCGACCAGGGACGTTACATCTTCTTCGAAGGCACCTATACCAACATGTTTTCCGGCAACCCGGATCGGACGCCAAGATACAACTACAACCAGATCATGTATAAACTGGATTTGGCAGACCCACGACTGAAGCTGCAGCCAAAATAAGCGCCGGCTATTTCAATCCACCAAATTTTGGCAATAGCCTTCCGGTTTTGTTCATGCAATTTCGGTATTCGTCACCGAACTCATCCAACATCATCGCCTCTTCGCGGAACGCGTTGAGCGTACAGAACAATCACCCCGCTCCAGCACAGCCCAACAAACCAGTTGGACGAGATCAACAACATGGCCTAAAGCCGGGACTACAAACTGCCATTTGTCAACAAACGATCCTCATTCCGAGATCGGCTTGACATGCAGAGTTTCGACGACAGTCGCGTAGAGGGCAGGAGTCAAGTAGATGAATCATCAAACAATCAATCATAGCTCACCGCACATTGACGCGCCGTTTCTGAGAGCAATTTGGCCAGCGTGTCGATGTGATGGTCTTGCGTGTGGATGTTCACCAGGTTCAGTCGCATCCAGATTTCATCCTCGTGTTTGACCGTGCTAAACCAAGCGCGCCCTGAATCGATGACCGTTTGGGCAATCTCCGTTTGCAGCTGGTCGAGCACGACCGCTTCGACACCAGCTGGCTCCCAACGTGCACAGGCGATTGACAATTTGCCTCCCTCAAGGACCCGGAAGCCAGCATCGAACAAAAGTTCTTCGAGGAAACGCGTCAATCGAATGTTTCGCTCAACCGCCTCGCGGATTGCATTCCAGCCGTGAGCCCGCAAAGTCATCCAAATGGTTAGCCCCGAACTACGACGCGAAGTGGGCAGTCCACGACGAAATGGATCGACGGCATCGCCGCCGGAAGGAATGTACGACGCAGCAATGTCAAACGTCTCGCGTTCCAACTGATGATGTGGTGTCAACAAAATGCCAGCCGTCATTGGAATAAAAAACCACTTGTGCGGATCGATCGCGATCGAATCTGCTCGATGGATGCCTTGAAATTCCGACAATCTGGGCTCGAGAAGCAGCGAGCCGCCACCATAACAGGCATCAACATGCAGCCAAAGATTGTGGCGTTTACAGATATCGGCGATTGAATCGATGTCATCCAATGCTCCCGTGCCGGTCGTGCCACCATTGGCAACCACCGCGAATGGTAAGTGTCCCGCAGCGCGATCCCGTTGAATCTGTTGCTCGAGATGCCCGAGATCGATTTCACCGCGCCCCTGTGACGGAATCCGAACCAAACCTGTCTGACCGATCCCAAGCACGTGGGCGGCGCGGTCATTGCAAAAGTGGGTTACGTCTGACCGATAGAGGATCGGCCGACCATCAAGCGACGCCGGACCGTCGGTTGACCAGCTCGGAAAATGAGCCTGCCGAGCCAACATTAATCCTTGCAAATTGGCAAATGTTCCACCGGGCAGAATCATTCCGGATGTTTCCGCTCCCAGTCCACATAAACCGGCGAATGCCCTGATGACTTCTTGTTCCGTCGCGCTCATTGCCGGACTTTGATGAAATGCGCCGCCGTTATTGTTTAGAGACGAAACCAAAAGATCAGCAAGCGGGCCCGCGGGCAACGGTGAAGAGTTTACGAGTCCAAAATAAAGCGGATGAGGCGTGCCCATCGAGTTCGGAAGAACCTTCTCTGAGAATTCCTCCAAAGCCTGATCGAGACCGACACCCTTCTCGTTAATCGAATTTGAAAACATGGTTCGCATCTCTTCGCGGGTCACACCGGGGTCGACCCGTCGCGATTCAAGCTCTGAAAAAATCTCGGTGTATAGTTCGCTGGCGCGCTGAGACGCCCGCTTCAGACTCTCGCTCGTTACACGAAGATTCATGCGGTTGCTCCGGGACGACTTCCAAATACGACTCTTAGATGGTTGTACCGGGTCAATGGTAAGAACACCAATACGACCAATTCAGTTTCTATTTTCACGCTCGGTGCGCAATACGGAACCCGTCAACACAGATTGATATGACCCAAAAAAAGAATAAATATCTCAATCCGTGTCAACTCGATTCTGATCTTCCACGGTTGGACATTCAAAGCTTAGCGGACACGTTCGTAGTCCCGCCTTCAGGCGGAATATTCCGGCTAAAGCCGGTACTACAATCTACTCAATTCAGGTTTGAGGCCCCATGAGGCATACGACTTGTTGGTCACGAAGAGCGAAACTAGATTTGAGAAATGTTTTGACACATCAAACGTCCAACACTTGCCTTCACGTTCAAAAAAATACGTGACCACAGTCGCAGACCTTGCGTCGCACGTGTGGTTCGGCTCCACATTTGGGACACTTCTTTTTCGTCCAACTGGATGGTTTGGGTGCGTTGGATTCGCTTTTGCGGGCCGCCTTCAGTTCCTCAGCTCGAGCCGAGTCGGCTTGTTGAACCGCGCATTGGGGGTGGATTCCACCATGTGAATAAGTTTTTGCCCCGCATACCGGGCAGACTTTACCCATCTGTTTGGCAACCCCGGGAGTTGGCTTCTTTTCACTCATTCGTCGACGCCTCCGGCCATGCGTGCGCGTCATAGTCCGGCCTCACGAGCGCTCGCGCCCACTCAGCACACAACCAAAAAGCAACTTCGCAGAAAAATCAAGACAACGCTCAGCGATCCAAGCGTCCAATACTCATGATAGGTGGGGAATACCGATAGAAACCCGGCTTCCATCTCGTTCCTCGTGACGGCGTGAACTTACGTGTTCGTAACGCTACGCGAGCTGCAACAATAAGAAGAAAGGAACATAGAGCAAAGTGCCCACACATCACACCATCTTACGCGGTAAGCGGAAGATCGTCTACGTCCACCCCTATCCGCTTGCAAAGAACAGCCAATCGGTCGGCTGCTCGTCGATTAACAGATTGGCATAAGTGACCGGTTCGACGCGAACCTGCGTGAAAACATCGCGAAGTGCGTCGGCAAACGGCGAATTTTCCGCGTAAGACCAAACTGCCAAGACGCCGTTATCCGCCAGATGTTGACGAGCGGCCTGCAAGCCTTGTGTGGAATAAAACGAAACGCTGTCCTCGCCCAATCGTTCGTCGGGCGAGTGATCAACGTCAATCATGATCACATCGAACAGATCTTGTGGCGGACCGGCGAGACTTCCATAGACATCGCCTTGAGTGACGACCAGTCTCTGTTCGCTGCAAAGTTCAGATGATAGCGGCACCAACCCGTCCGCCAGCCACGCGATCACTTGGGGCAACAGCTCCACGACTTCGACGCGGGCAACGCGTTTTGACTTGAGGGCTTCACGTGCTGTATAGCCCAGCCCAAGTCCACCCACCAAAACGTCGAGATCGTCGCCGGAA
This sequence comes from Planctomycetaceae bacterium, assembly GCA_024638965.1. Taxonomy (GTDB): domain Bacteria; phylum Planctomycetota; class Planctomycetia; order Pirellulales; family Pirellulaceae; genus Mariniblastus. The sequence goes on along the minus strand of JAHEJI010000019.1, from coordinate 33,517 downwards.
TGCATTTCAATTGCAATCCTTGCCAGTTCGCGTTCCGAATCGGTATACAAGCTGCTCATCAGGAACTCGTGATTGAGCGTCACCTCGGTCACGATCGTCCCTGGTTGGGAAAGCAATTCACGCCGCCTCAGACACAACGGGCCGAGCGGACTATCTTCGTAGGCCAGGATCTCAAACTTGGTTTTAGACATGTAACCCAATCGCGTTAATGGAGGTTGGTGGACTCTATTTGATTCTCAAACGTCGTGCTGTCCCGATTCCGATAAACAGCCGTGTCTGCTGAATCGATCCCAAAAAACTGCTGGTGCTGTTTCGTAACAGTCGTCATACAACGTAGTCCCGTTAACTTGGTGGGCGAGCGCCCCTCGCAACAATCCGCTGAATCAGTTTACGATGGACCGTCACGCGCCGATCGAGTCAAGGAGCTTTCGCGTCTGAGCAAAGTATACAGTGCGTCTTAATCTGGTTTTTCTATAAGAGTTGCAGACTCGAGAGACAACTTCATTTTGGTTGAAAGTCTGTTGCTCGAGGGTCGGGAGCCCAATGGCACATACTTTAAAATGTTTACTGCAGCTCGAACTGAGCGAACCTATGTCAGCCCAGGCCAGCGGCGGCAATGCCCTGGGCTGAATTTGGCCGACCCTTCGGGCCTGCAAGTATTGCGGGTCTATTCCTTTCTCATGTACGTGCCATTGGGGCAACGACCCGCGCGATTGGTTCGGCAAATCGCAGCCCGTTGGCTATGCGGTTAAACGAAAAAGCCTTGGCTTTTAGAAAACGCCTTATCAATCCCGGACACAATAACTGTCTCGGCAACGCGTTTTTGGACCAGGAGTCTAAACGAGGAGCCCACGAACCGAGTCAATTCATCATCGAGAACATGGCGCTGTACAATTAAAGCACCGCCAAACGTTCTTCGGTAACCTGGTAAGCGCGGGAGGTGAACAGAAAATCGATGATGCTTCCCTCATGCGGCTGTAGCCAGTTTAATTTGCTGGTCGGAATCGGACCGATGTTCAACCGATCAATATGCGTCGCGGCGGTGAGATCTTCAATCAACTGTTCGTTGTTGGTAATGGCGGAACAGACGAGCGTAGGACCAATTTTCCTGATCATCTGATCCTCCGGACATTCCACAACGGTTGAGAATGGGAACATAAACTCCTTATTCGCGATTGCTCGTTCGGGCGAGTCACAGTGAACAACGACTGGGCGTAAATAAGAGTAACGTTCTTGTTCAACCAGGCGGGGGCCGTATTGCTCGGTCATATCAGTCACGCCATCCTCACCAAGATCCGCCTCAATCATGCCCCAGACTGCGCTGCCCATGCCCGAGACGGTGAAAGCTGCGAGGCCCGCTTCGGGATCGGTCGGCGGTTTGGCTTCGACGGGACCGATCTTTTCCGCGATCGCCTGAGCGATTTCCTTGGTGTGTCGCGAAGCCCAGACTCCCGAGCAATTGATGCAACCACGGCCGCTGTTGATGTAGATGCTCTCAACGATCAGGTCCAGATACTGCTCCCAATCGTCCACGCAATCGTCGCCGAGTAAGATCTTCGAGAATCCGGGTCCATGAGCCTGAACTGATGGGTTACCCCGGTATCGTTCGACCGTTGCCGTGCCGCCGAAGATCATCGCCCGATCCGCGGCCGCGAGGAGCGCCGCGCCGGCTTCGGCACCACCTGGGTACAACGAGAAGGCTTCTTTCGGCACACCAGCTTCGGTGAATGCGGCCATCATCCGGTAAGGAGTCCAAGGTTCTTGCGGACCGGGTTTGAGCACGAGTCCCATTTGCAGCGGAATCGCAGGGAGCCACAACGTATGTACGCCGGGCGAGTTTGAGGGCAATACCGCGCTGAGCGCCGACGTTTGCGCCTGATAGCTCAAGACCACTCCACGATCTTCAATGCCGTAACCGCGTGTGAACAGGTTCAGATCCAGGCCCCGGGTCAGACAATCGAGTATCTGTTCCATGTTTCGTAACACGAACGAGTTCTTTGTCATGTTGTGCCGACACATGTGCTCAGGAAGACCGGTGCTGGCCGACTGTTGATGAGCAAACTCCTCGGGTGTTTGAGTTCCATCACCGATCGGCAAGGTCGCGTTTTCATAGAGATCCGCAGCTTTAATCAGGTATTGGAGCAACTCGCTGCACGGAATTTGGCGAAGCAGGTCACGGGCGTTCCTCGCTTTTCGCATGTCCCGCGAAATAATTCCACCACTGGTTTGGCTTACTTTCGCGATTGGCTCACCCGTAACGAAATGCAGAACTTCGTCGATTTCGAGTGAATCGTAAGTTTTTCCCCAGCGGATGACGGGAATATTGATCATGATCGTCTCCAAGTGCTCAGTTAATGGCAAATCAGTGCGGCTGCTTTGAATCTTCCAGACTATTCAACTATTTCTTACCCGCGACGGCAACACGGGTAACGAATGCGTCGGTCGAGCATGCACGGAAGCTGGGCGGTCTGTCGCTAAACGGCAAGGTGAATGCGGTCAACAACCGGCTCTTCGTAACCGTCAAACTGGGGGCAACACAACCGCCGTTTTTTTGCCGCCTCAAAAGTGACATTTACTCTTCTCAAAAAGTAGAATGGCCCCTATTGACTCGTGGCCGATTGACCGGACTTGTGACCCGGATTGCTAACGAGTCAACGCTCGTGGCTGCGCCCAGGAATCGAAAGTAAAAACTGATCTGTAAACAAGAAAAAATTCGAATGAACCTGAAACTCATTTTAGTGCCCCTCGCGTTGTCCATTCTGTTAGCCACAGTTCAAGCACCGACGACCGCACAAGAATCATTGACGACCGCAAACTGGATCAGCGTTGGCAACGATCGCGGCTGTATGCGGTATTCTGAGATGACGCAAATCAATCGCCAAAATGTCGACCAGTTGGAAGTTGCCTGGGTTTATCGAACGGGTGAAGGTGACAAGACTTGTGAGTGCACTCCGATCGTGATTGACGGTGTGATGTACATCACGACGAATCATCTGCGAGTTTGTGCACTTGACGCGCGAAATGGCAATGAGCTTTGGTCGTTTGATCCGTTTGAGAATGGTAAATCGAAATGGCGGCTTGCCTCAGGTGGCGTGAATCGCGGCGTCGCCTACTGGTCCGATGGGAAGCCAGATGGTCAAAGGCGAATATTACACGGGACATCGGATGGTCAACTGTTTTCGATCGACGCCCGTACCGGCCGACTTGACAAAGGCTTTGGTGATTCTGGCGTTAAGAATTTGCGCGCAGACATCCAGCGTGATCTTTCGAAGATGCCTTACGGTCCGACTTCTGCGCCGGCCATTTGTGGAGACGTGGTCATCCTGGGATTCTCCTGCGGCGAGGGGCCAGGTCCAGCCGCACCGGGTGACATTCGCGCTTTTGACGTGCACACCGGCGAACAACTTTGGCGTTTTCACACGGTACCTCGCCCCGGTGAATTTGGAAACGAAACATGGGAAGGAGATTCTTGGCGCGGCCGGGGTGGAGCAAATGCCTGGGGTGGATTCAGCGTCGACCAGCAACGCGGGATGATTTTCGCAGGATTGGGCAGCGCCGCCTTTGATTTTTACGGCGGCGATCGTGAAGGTCAAAACCTGTTTGCCAACTGCACGATCGCGTTGGATGCGAAAACCGGAGAACGAGTTTGGCATTTTCAAACTCTGCATCACGACTTGTGGGATCACGATCTCCCCGTCTATCCAAACCTTGTCACGGTGACTCGAAACGGCAAAAAGATTGATGCTGCGGCTCAAGTCACAAAGACCGGTTACGTTTTTGTATTTGATCGGGAAACGGGTCGACCCTTGTTCGAAGTCAAAGAAATTCCCGCGCTCAAATCTGATGTACCCGGCGAAAAGTCCTGGCCAACGCAACCGGTGCCGGTCAAACCGCCGCCGATTTCGAAACTCAAGTTCGACGAAGAAGACGTAAGCAATATTTCTGAGGCTGCCCGGAAACATGTGCTCAAAGAACTAAAGAAGCTGCGGCCGGGAGGCGACTTCAACCCACCGAGCTTGGAGGGCACAATTGCGATGCCCGGTTTTCACGGCGGCGCGACATGGTCGGGAGCATCGTTTGATCCGGAAACGGGTTGGCTGTACGTCAATTCAAACAACATTCCGAACATCATTACCCTGACACCTGCTGGCATTGAAAAGCCGTTCCCCTTTGATGTGAAGGGTTATGTCAAGTTTCGTGATCAAGACGGCTATCCCGCAATCAAGCCGCCTTGGGGAATGCTGTCGGCGATCGACTTGAACCGCGGTGAATTGGTTTGGCAGGTTCCTTTGGGCGAGTTTGCCGAATTGACCAAGCTGGGAATTCCACCTACCGGCACCGAGAATTTTGGCGGAACGATCACGACGGCAGGCGGTCTTGTCTTGATTGGAGCGAGCAAAGACGAAAAGTTTCGTGCGTTCGATAAACAGACGGGGAAGATTCTGTGGGAAACGAAACTGCCCGCAGGCGGCTACGCGACTCCCTCGACTTACATGGTCGCTGGTCGACAGTACGTTGTCATCGCCGCTTGTGGCGGCGGCAAACCAGGCACAAAATCCGGCGACACATTCATTGCGTTCGCTCTCCCTGATCAATCTCCATAAAAATCGAAGACGTAGAGCAGCTGTTAGAAGTCAGAATCGACAACCACGGAAAACGCCGAACACACCGAAAACAGATGCTGTGATTCGGTGTTTTTTCTAAAGTTCAAAAGAAGAGCGACTGAACAATGCCGTTGCTCTGAAGGAATACGTTGCGTTAATGATTTGACGTTCTACCGCGCCAATTCTTTCAATTTTCGTTCGGCGTTCGATCAACGGTACCGGAAAACTTCCTTGATTGAAACCGTTGCTCCGTACATTCTTATTTGTTCTTCTTTTCTCTTTGCGCTTTTCGTTTTTCCTTGGGACTGCGCTGGGCTTTTTTCTGTTTTTCCCTTTTGCCTTTGTCCTTACTTCCCTTGTCGCCCATACCTGATTCTCCGAAATTGAAGGTTTATTGATTGAAAGAGAAGCTCCGCTGGCGTTACGCCACCTGAACGTTTTCGGCACACGGTCCTTTTTGTCCGCGAGCTTCAGTGAATGTGACTCGTTGCCCTTCCTGGAGTTCGTCGTAGCTCACGCCTTCGAGGCTTGACGAGTGAAAGAACAAGTCTTTGTCGCTTCCAACGTCAATAAACCCGAAGCCTTTGTCTGTAAGTCGTTTAATAGTACCTTCAGCCATTGTTCAATTCCTAATAAGTGTTCTGCAGAATATGCGTGATACGGTGTGTATCAGCTGTGCCTCTGCGACGGTTATCCTATCATCAATGTCCAGCCGCTGATGCGCCACGCAATAAAAACTCCGCGAACACTCGAAATTTAAGCGATGAATTGCTAGATTGGCTGAATAGCACCAACAAAAAAGTGTCAGCCCTGCGATTGATAGATCTATAGACTCCAACATCCTGGAGGGAAATTGTGGTCGCGAAAGTATCGGAATTAATTGGAAAAATCCATCATCGTGACTGCATCAAGGGTCTGAAGCAAGTTCCAAATGGTGTGGTTGACTTGGCGTTCGCTGACCCGCCATTCAATATCGGGTTTGAATACGACGAATACGATGACCGACTGGGAGACGACCAGTACGTGGCCTGGTCTCATGACTGGATGGCCGAAATTCACCGCGTGCTAAAAGATAGCGGCACGTTTTGGCTGGCAATCGGCGATGAGTATGCCGCAGAATTGAAAATGGAAGCTCAGAAAGTGGGCTTTCATTGCAGAAGCTGGGTCATTTGGTATTACACATTTGGCGTCAACTGCAAGAAAAAGTTTACTCGCTCACATGCCCATCTTTTTCATTTCGTCAAAAACGAAAAAGAATTCGTCTTCAACCACAACGATATGGATCTGCGCGTACCGTCTGCACGGCGACTCATTTACAACGATGCACGTGCGAATCCACACGGACGTATGCCAGACGACACGTGGATTCTGCGTCCTCAGGAACTGGTTAACGGATTCGATCCGGATGAAGACACCTGGTACTTTCCCCGTGTTGCCGGCACGTTCAAAGAGCGAGCAGGATTTCATGGCTGTCAGATGCCAGAACAGTTACTTGGCAGAATTATTCGCTCATGTTCAAACGCAAACGATATTGTGATTGACCCCTTTTCGGGGAGCTCGACGACCTTGGCCGTTGCCAAAAAAATGGGGCGAAAATACTTTGGTTATGAGCTCTCAAAGGAATATGTCCGGTTGGGCACCAAACGACTCGATGGAATTTCGGTTGGGGACAAACTGGATGGAGCTGACGAACCAAGTATGAACGGCCTGACGGCGAAGGAGAGCCAAAAGAACAAATCCAAAAAGACGGAACAGCTAAATCTGTTTCCAGCCGAAGCAGAAATCCATTCCGAGCTCGCTTCTGAAATGACAGGCATCATTGAAGCATTTTCCAATTCTAATCGGGGTTATTCGGTAGACCGTCTGGTTGCCGATCCGATTTTGAATGAAGACTTTCAATTGGCCTGTGAACGGTTGTCGATTCCCGGAACCAGTGCAGAACGAAACAGGTTTTTGTTTCGTATTCGAAAAGCCGGGAAGCTAAAGTCGTTTGGCGTGAACACTTCAATCTCCACGAAAATGGACTGGAAACAGATTGGTTCATTCGTGTATGCGAGCGAGATTGCCTGGCGGAAAATCAGTAATGTCTATTGCATGAGTCTGGATGAAATTTTTTGCGATCCCAGAATCGCAGTTCAGTTCGATCAGATCGCCGGTGATTTCGCCCCCGGTTACCAGCCGCTTGATTATCGATGGGCGGCAATCAAGCTACGCAAAGAAGGCAGCAGCGCAAGACACCGGGCAACCCTGCGGACTCCGAAACAATTAGGCATTTCTGACCTGAACCGGAACGGTTTAAAACGAAATTCGGGTAGCTTTGTTTCCGAATTGGATTTTGCGTCGATTGCATCGGAGCCCGGCGTTTACATTATCCGGGAACTCGATGGTACTCCCTTGTATGCGGGCGAAACCAATCAGTTAGGCGCTCGTCTAACTGCGACTTTTGATCCCGCCGGACCTCGAGCACTTTGGTTTCGACAATCTGCAGACCTTGAAGTTTTCATGCTCCCCGTTTCGTCCGTTACGGATCTTCGTTTTGCCCGCCAAAGTATTTTGCTTAAATGGCACAAACCAGAATGGAATTCCGTGAAAGAGCTTGCCGCATGATCGAACCGTTAGCTGATCGCTGTAGTCCAATCAAACGAGGCAGAAAAATGAACCAGCCAAATTCCAATCAAACCAACGTGACCCGGCGATCTTTTTTGGCCGCCGCCGGAATCAGTGTCGCTGCAACCTCGCTGCAGGGCAAAGGGCAAGCTCAGGAACAAGACATACAAGGATTTGATGAAACCGACCCGGGCGCTTTGCAAGATCGAACTTGGAAGCCCATCTCCGATCGTAAAATCAAAATTGGTATCGTCGGATATGGGGTTTGCAAATTCGGAGCCAAATTCGGCTTCCAAAATCACCCCAACGTTGAGGTTGTCGCGGTAAGCGATCTTTTCCCAGACCGCTGTCGTGAACTTGCCAGGGCCTGTAAATGCGAAACGACCTATCCGTCTCTGGAAGAATTGATCAAAGATGAATCGATTGAAGCCGTCTTTGTGGCAACGGATGCCCCCAGTCACACCGATCATGCAATTGCCTGCTTGACTCACGGCAAGCACGTTGCTTGTGCTGTGCCTGCCGTATGGGGTTCAATCGAGCAAGCCGAAAAATTGTACGAGACCGTCAAGACGACCGGACTTAATTACATGATGTTCGAAACATCCGCCTTCCGCCCCGACTGCTACGCGATGCGGCGAGCTTATCAGGCAGGTGCTTTCGGGAAGTTGATCTATTCTGAAGGTCAGTACTATCACTTCTTTGAAAAACCGCTCGGCAGCTACAAAAACTGGCGGCTCGGTTTGCCACCGATGTGGTATCCGACTCATTCGACGGCCTACTACATTGCGGTGACGGGCAACAGTTTTACGGAAGTTTCCTGTCAAGGGTTCAAGGGTAACATTCCGCAGTATCAGGCCGACGCCAATCCATATACAAACCCCTTCGACAGCGAGATCGCTCTATTTCGCACAAGCGAAGGCGGTGCCTCACGGATGAGCGTTTGCTGGGGCACACGTGGTTCGCATGGTGAATTCGGGCACGTCCGCGGCGAACTCGGGAAAATGGAAAATACGGAATTCGAGCCGGCCAATCATTTAGAGAAATTGTCCGTGAATATTTCTAAACCACCTTTGCCGCCGGGAATTCCAGCCGGTGGACACGGCGGTTCCCATGGATATTTGACCGAAGAGTTTGTGAGCGCGCTATTGCAGAAGCGAGATCCATTGATCAACATCGCTTGGTCACTCAATATGACCGTCCCCGGCATCGTCGCCCACCAGTCAGCTCTCAAGTCTGGCGAGTTATTAAAAGTTCCGCAGTTCGACTGGCCAACCTAATCCAACGCGTGAATTTCATTGGTCACATAGGGAAGTCTGATTTGATCGAATAAACATGAACGACGACAATTTATTTCGCTGGGTTTTGATCGGTGGATTCCTGTCGTTATTTCCAATTGGAATCTATTTTCGAATCCGTTCCCAACAAACACGCGAAAAACTGGATCGTCGACAGGAAGGTCTGTTTGTTTTGTTCACCTTGCGGCCAATTGCGTTGGCGATGCAGATCGCAGTGGTGATCTTTATGATCAATCCGACTTGGATGGCCTGGTCGTCGATCCAATTACCCGTCGAATTGCGCTGGTTTGGGGCAGCCGTAGGGTTATTTGGAATCGGGTTTTTGGTTTGGACGTTTCAGACGCTGGGCACCAATTTGACCGACACGGTGGTGACACGCCGCGAACATACATTGGTTACCGGTGGCCCCTACGGCTATGTACGGCACCCGTTTTACATCTGTGGCCTGCTGATTGTCATTTCCGGCGCGCTGATTACGGCAAACTGGTTCATTGGGCTGTGTGGAGTCACAGTCATCCTGTTGCTTGTGCTGCGAACCAGGATCGAAGAAGACAAGCTGATCGAGCGTTTTGGTGACGAGTATCGTCAATACATGGTTCGAACCGGGCGATTTTTTCCGCGATTCGGTAGACGCATGTAAGGAATGTTTGTCTGATTGGCGCTATACTGCCTGTTGCAAAGCTCGCTCAAGATGACATCTGTAAGTGTCAGGGCAGGGCAGGGGGGCCGACCTCTTCCCAAGCATTAACTGTTACCAACAATCGGCTGCCAACGACAGCAAAGTCTAACGCAAGACCGCCCACGGTCTCTGGAAGGCATCATGGAACTACTGCAAGATTCGGAAAATTTAATGCCTGCTTCGACTCAGGAAAGTTGCAGGTACCCAGATTATTTCAACATTAACGTCAGCTTTTTGCGGCTTAGCGCCTTTGCGCGAGACTTTCTGACTCGCGCATAGCCGCAAAGCGGCCAAGACTGGTCCTTGGACATATTCAAGATCTGTCTTCTTCCCAAAGCCTTCTCTACGCTTTCCGATTGCCTCCTGTTGTCTTACCGAGTTCTGATTTTCGCGCCCGTTTGGTGTTCGTTGCCCTACCGAGGAATTGAGCCTCCAATGCATGGGTTAATTTTGGATTCCGAATTCCAAACTCAGGATGGCGAATTGGTGCAGAGTCTCAACAGGTTAGCCCTGTTCCAGCGTGCCGTTTCCCACCGATAACCCCATGGTGATTTTCGCAATCCAGAATTAACTCTGATGACGATGCCAACGGTGAGCTGGCATTTTAATAAAAAGCCTTGTATTGCATCTTGATTTTGACCATTTTGAATTGGCTTTTTGAGAGAGTCGGCCGCGATGAATTTCGTGACTGGCTCTTTTTTGTTTGCGAGCAATTTCGATGATGTCAGCTCGCGTGAATGCCCCAAATACATGCATTACAACGACTTTCGAAGAAATTCGGGTGGGTGGGGTATCACCCGCGAATCGAGTTATCACTCAGAAATCGCTTGACGAGCGATTTGTAGATGATTTAATGCCCTTACTTCCACTCATCAGCTTTTCTCACTCGTCTCTGGTTTACAAACTTTTCCGAAGTCAGAACAAATTCCAGACGAAAACGTATTCAAGGCCTCAGTCGAATCTTCGAGGGCTACGTGGGGAGGTACGCAATGGGTTCACGGGAACAGACACAAGATCAGGCAACTAACGATACGAGGGCGCTAAACGACTCCATTTCCACCGACGGTTCGACGACGTTGTTACAATCGATAGGTGATAGCCTTGAGCAGGCGGGGGACGCCGTTTTGGATTCCTTTGTACGACTTTTTCGAGCCCACCAATTTGCTGAGGAATGCAATCGTTCGCCTTGGGAATTTGCGATTGAAATCAGGCAACTGCAGCGAACCGGAATCACAACCGAAGAAATTCGCTGGCTGATCGGCAAGAATCTCGTTGACCACGCCGAAGAGAATTCTTCTTTGGGGCAGGTGACGCGGACGTTTCAATCCTCGGGTGGATTCAGGTTGTCCGAAAAATCATGTTTGATTTTGACAGAATTCGGCGTGTGCGCGGCTGAATACACGATTGACTCGATTCGAAGTAAACCTGTCGCGGCAAGTATTGAATCAGAAAACGCAAATGTCTCTCCGCGTTGGGATACCGTGCGACATGAACTGCGACTTGGCAATGTGCTCGTGAAGAAGTTCAAATGGCGAGCCGCGAACCAGGAAGCGATCTTGAATGCGTTCGAGGAAGACGGATGGCCAGCTCACATCGACGACCCTCTAACCCAGGACCCAAATATGAATCCCAAACGTCGTTTAAGCGATGCAATCAAATGCCTGAATCGAAAACAACAGAATTCCCTGATTCGTTTTTGCGGCGATGGTACAGGTGAAGGTGTATTGTGGGAGTTCGTTGAGACCCCGAGGGAGCCTGAACCAAACAATACGATCGTATAAACCGCAAAACAATTGACGAGATTCGCGTCCCCAGCCGGACGTCGTCGCAGGTTTACGCAAACGAATTCGCGAGAGATTGGCCTTCTCGAAGACGCTCTAAAGTCCTACGAACTCAGCTAATGTCGCTGGCTTCGGTATTTTGGGATTTGATTCCCAGTAACTTGTACTCAATCGCGTTACCAACTGGAACTGTACAGGCGTCAGAATCTGCACAAGTTGTTCAAACCAACTTGTTATTGACGATTCGCGTTTGTGGACATTCCGAAAGTCGTGATAAGATAGTTGGATTGCCAAGTCGTTCTTTCTTGCTTGGAGACTATCCGTGCACATTTTGATGAGATGTCCTTGTGGTGCCAATCTAAAAGCGCCGGCGAAATTCGTGGGGAAGGAGCTCAAGTGTCCAAAATGCTCAACGATGTTAATTGTTCCAGCTCCGCCAACGGCCACCCCAAGTCAACCGGTTGAACCAGGACTTGAGTTGCTGGATTCTCCAGAATGGGATCCGCTCCAGCCACTTCCGGGTTCCCAACCGCTCGTTCCACCAATTCAACGTCCAATTCAGCGGCAAGCCCCGAAGAAAAAGTCAAACAAGCCGAGTCGAGACGTTTCCTGGCCGATTATTGCGGCTATCGTCGCGGTTGCGTTGTTGTTGTTTGGAGGTGTGCTGTTCTTTGTTTACGCTCAACAAAGTAGCACGCTGTCTTCGAAACGCGGGGGGGTCCGTTCCAAGGGCAGACAAATCAACATGGACGATTTAAGGGAGCGGGCAAGACAAGTCCAGAGCACTCCAGCTCCGCCTGCCAAAGTCGCAATCATCAACACCTTTGATACGGGTTCGATGGTTTTCAACAACCCATCGGTTCAGGGTAGCGATACGGATTTGTCGATGACGGATCTCATCGAACGCGTCGAACCATCAATTGTGCGAATCAAGGTTCTCTCGCGCGACGGCAGCGAGGGGATTGGCAGCGGCTGTTTTATCGACGATGAAGGCAAGATTGTTACAAACTATCACGTCGTAGCCTCTGCCGTCCAAGTCACGGTTTCGACGGCCGATGGTAAGCAAACCGAATCACCCGGGTTTGTTTCCAAAGTTCGCGGCAAAGATATTGCCATCATCCAGATAGATCCAACCGAATTAAACGTAGTACCAATCCCAATCGCAACGGAAGTTCCAGCCAAAGGCGAAAAAATTGCTGCCTTCGGCGCACCCCAAGGATTCAACTTTTCAGCAACCGAAGGGATTGTGAGTGGTCTCCGCACAGGACAGGAGATCCACGACACGCTCCAGGAAATGAATCGGACCGGAGAATACACTGGTAAAGGTTATGATGTGGAGACGAATTGGATTCAATCGTCTGCAGCCATATCGGGCGGTAACAGTGGTGGCCCCCTTGTGAATATGAAAGGCGAGATGGTTGGAGTTAATACGTGGACCCATTCCGGAGGCCAGAATCTCAACTTTGCAACAACCGTAGCTGAGGTTGGAGACGTATTCATGTCTCGAGAAAACAAGCTTCAGCCCTATCACAATCTGATGTTTGGTGCTCAGACAAGAAACTGAATTCTCAGCACTCCTTTTGTTGCACGTATGGCCGCTAATTTTGCGGCCATTTTTTGTGCCATGGGTGCGGCCGGAATAAAGTAGTTTGAGGCAAGCCGGATGCCTTGTTCGCGCAGGCTGAAGACGAGGCTCCCAGTCGCGTGAACGCGCGGGTTTCCGTATGGTGGTCGTCGGTGTTTGTTGGCCAGTCCAAGTTGAAGATGATGCTCCCGGCCGCGTAAATGCGGGGGGCTCAGGTCAAAAGCCCCCGCGTTTACGCGGCCTGGGAGTCTCACCATCAAACTGTCTTAGGCGCAATTTGCTCATATAATTTTGAAATTGATAAAAGTCATTTTTTGGTTGCGGCCAACGGCAGCGCTAGGTTTCGGATAAATCATAAACTGGGTTCTGGAAAAAGCAGGTCAGTTTTGGTCTGCTGTTGGGATGACCGGAACCGTTCATGCCTTCGACATTCTTGCCAAACCGCCTAAGGAAATTGCGGGGGGCATTTGCGCGCTTTTCGGCGACGAGCGTTTCTTGAAGCTGCTGGTTACAAAAAAGATAACGGAATCGTTGCTTGGCGATGATGATGAGTTTGGAGCCACCGTTTTTGACGGAGAAGAAGCCAGTTGGGCCGATGTCATCGATGAAGTTAACACAATGACACTTTTCGGTGGCGATACACCCCGGATCGCGGTTGTCGATAACGCGGACGGATTCGTCAAAAAGTTTCGAGACCGTTTGGAAGACTATGTTAAGTCTCCACCGAGCAGTGGAGTTCTGATTCTCAGCGTTGGCAAATGGGCTGCCAACACCAAGCTCTATAAAGCGATCGACAAATCATCGCTTCAAGTCCAATGCGTGGCGCCCCATATTCAACGCGGGCGTAGTAAACAACGAGACGACAAAAAAACAGCTGACTGGTTGGTCAATTGGGCAAAGATACAACACGGCTTTGATTTGCCTGTAAGCGGTGCGCATTCGATCATGGAACTGACCGATTCCGAGTTCGGTCGCATGGATCAGGAACTCGCCAAGCTCTCGCTTTACGTCGATGAGAACACGAAAATCGATCACGCATTGATCAAGAAGGTCGTCGGCGGCTGGCGAACGGAAACGATGTGGAGTGCCATTGATGCGGCTACCGACGGCGACGCGGGCACGGCATTAAAACTGATCGCTCAACTTCTGGCGACCGGCCAGCATCCCCTTGCTTTATTTGGGCAGCTTTCCTGGTCACTTCGCCGGTACGCCGATACCGCCGAGATCGTGACCCGCCAACAGCGAAATCGCCAAAAAGTCGACCTTAAAGTGGCATTGAAACAAGCCGGATTCAACGCGTGGGGAGGCGAGCTCGATAACGCTTCGCAGAGGATTCGTCAGCTTGGTCGCAATCGCGCTTTCCAAATGCATCAGTGGTTGGTCGAAGCTGATTTGTCACTCAAGCGTACGCATTCGAAACCTGAGCGAGGACGCCTCGTGTTGGAAGAACTGTTCGTCAAAATGGCGAAAGAACTGGGTCCTTCTTGATCGTTGCGAACTTCACTGTTCGGAGTTATTGAATTGCGAATGAATTGAGCGGTAACCGCTAGCCCAATGGCACTTACTTTAGGACCCAACCTCTCTCAAAGTTAGAAGGGTGTCGAATCGCCGTAAGATAAGTGCCATTGCATTGACCGGTAGCCTCGGGTTCCTCGAAAGCTAGCATCGACAATACGCACGGTTCGTTTCAGTGGCAGATCTTGAAGCCTGACGTCAGATTCACTACTATCCGCGCCCGCCTCTGCGGCGAAACCGATTTAGCAGCGCGTTTTAATCTTCATCCACTTACTGGGTAGCAGAATGCCGGCACGGAACATGGTTGGTCGTTTCTCGTTAGTTGCAACCTTCTGGATTTCGACACTGGTACTACAAGTTGGTTGTACCAAGCTCGTTTCGACTGATTTTAAATACCTAACTGGCGACATGACGCACGCGGAGGCCCGCAAGGCCCGCAAAATCAATCCTGACAAATTCTACCTTGCCCCCGAAGCACTGTCAGCGATCGATGACCTGCAGACCCCGCCAAGCTCGGACAAGAGAGCATCCACAGCGGCAATTGTCCTACCAGAAATGACGGAAGAACAATTTGAAATCGCTTTGAAAGAAGAGCAGGCCCGGACTCAAGCGGAAAATGCAGATGAATTCAGCCAAACTACCCAAAAAAACGTTTCGCTATCGCACGAAATCACACAAGAACTCGCTCCGGCACCTGGTGTCGTCAGCCAACCCCTGCGGCCGGTTGAATTTGATTCCCGTGCGCGAAAAAGAATGGGTTACGACGACCCCGCCGAGTTACGCTCTGAAACGTTGATCACGTTAAAAGCCGATCCGATACATGTGACACCGAAGCCGGATTTCAATGAACGTGGATTGCAGCCAATCGAGCAAGTCGAATATCTCGTCGATTCGAAACCCGGATTGCCTGCCGAACCTGATTCGTTACCGCCAAATGAAATCGTTGATCATCAAATCGTCCCCAATCATGAAATAGCGGTTGAGTTACCATTGCTTCCAACGCAGGCGGAAACGAACAGTGTGACTAAGTCGATCCAGGAATCTGAAATGTTCGGTCAACTATCACCTGCTTTCCAGACGATCCCGCCATCATCGAGTCCGTTGGCTGAACAGCCAGAGGTGCTTCCGGCAACGATGCCGCCGCACGCCGCAATTCCGCAAATGGAACCGTTGGTGTCTGCCGAAGCAGAATTAGAAGACAAACCCGAAACAGGGAATGTGCTGACTGAAAAATCTGACGACGAAGCCCCCTATCTTGGGACCGAAGAATCTGAAACTTCGGACTTTGATTTCCAGCCATTTGTATTTGAAGAAGTCCAACCAACCGTTGCAAACGTTGAGCCAAAAAATGGCGACTTCGCCCCTGATTCGACCAATGACTTCGCTACACCAGACGATCAGTTGCCAACGGAAATCGTCGTCGCGCCGGCTGAAACAAACTCTGGCCAATTCGACCCATCCAGTTCAGAGGTCGAACCATTAGCGATTCTGGCAACAGCTGACGCCGACTTGGATCCATCCAGCCAGACTGAAATCGACGGGAAAGCAAGACCTGCAGTTGAGCAGGCCTCCCATTCCCAAGTCGTTACGTCACCGCTTGCCTTGGTCCAGCCTCGGATAATCATTCAAGAAGAAGAACCAGTTGTGTCCATTCCCTTTATCACGATCGAAGAGGAAGAGGAAAAAGTTTTTCACCTGACGAACGCGGCCCTTTGCACGTCCGTTTCCGGGTTTGGCCAGTTTACTAGGTTCGTAAACAGCAATTTCAAATCGGGTCAGCGGATGTTGGTTTACTGCGAACTCGAGAATTTTACCTCGGTAGAGACAGAGATCGACAACGAATCTGCTTTTCGCACCCAGCTGCAGGGAAGTTATGTGATCTATGATTCTGCTGGCAAGATCATGAATCAAAAAGAGTTTCCAATAGTCGAAGACGTAGCCAAAAATCGTCGACGTGATTTCTACGTGCATCTTCCTGTTCGGCTGGGGGCCTTACCGCCGGGTTCCTATCAACTGCAAGTTGTGATTGAAGACCTCAGCGGCAAACAAACGGCAAGCTTGGGCCAACCGCTGGCCTTCGTCGTGGAATAAACTGACATTTCGCCGTGCGATAACAGTTGGTGAGTCTGTCCCAGACTCACTTCCAGCCTGGGACAGGCTGTCCTTCTGTTGGTGAGTCTGTCCCAGACTCACTTCCAGCCTGGGACAGGCTGTCCTTCTGTTGGTGAGTCTGTCCCAGACTCACTTCAGCCTGGGACAGGCTGCCCTACTGAATTTTCGACGGCCGAGTCATTGTCAATCTTTGACGAAATTGCGGATGTTGTTGACTGGTGAACTTCATTCACCTTGCCCGTCTGTGCCGACGATATTTGATGATGCAACCGTGCGTTCGCGTCGACTCAAGTTTGCACTTCAAATCGTCATTCAGGAATCGAAATGGGGTTCGTTCTTTTTCTCGCAGGACTGGTAGCTGTCGCATGGCTGGCTGTGGGATTGAAATATTTGCCTCACTTCTCTTTCAATCCGATTCCCGTGGGTGCGACGCTATTTATCATTGTTGCCAGCGTGTTTGGCGCCGAATACTTCAGCATCGAGGCGACCATTCCGGTCACATTCGACCGAGTGTTCCTGGTTGGCCTGGTGGGGTTGTTCGTTGCCCTGGTTTTTTTCGGCTACGACCAGATTCAGCCACTCAACCTAACGGACTTGTTGGTATTCGGCCTGTTCGGCTTGATGATGATCAGTACTTTCACACACGATTGGCAAACGCTTGACAATCTACCGATTTCGCGACTGCTGTTTTTCAATACGATGCCCGTCGCAGTCTACATCATCGTTCGCAACTCGCGTTTGCGCTTAAAAGAGTTGAAGATGATCGCAGCGATGCTGGCTGGTTTTGGTGTTTACCTTTCCTTGATCGCATTTGCTGAAGCGAGAGGATGGACATCCGTCGTCTTTCCTCGCTACATCGCGGACGCCTCCGCTCAAGAGTTCTATGGGCGAGCTCGCGGGCCGTTTATGAATCCGATATCGAACGGGATTTTCCTGATTGTGTGCCTCGCGTCGTTGCTGGCGTGGTGGAATCGTGTTAACGACCGTATCAAGATTGTGATTGTCTTGCTGATTCCAATTTTCGTTTTGGGAATTTTTTCCACACTCACTCGCAGTGTTTGGGTCTCACTTCCATTTTCGATCGCTCTGGTTGTCATGATAACCATCCCGCCGCGACTGCGTGGCGGAGTTTTGACAATTGGAGCAGTCTGCGGCATGGTGTTGGTGCTCGGCGTTGGTGGAAAAATGGCTCAGTTCAAAAGAGACAAATTTGTGTCGGAAGCCGAGATGAGACAGTCGGCTGTACTGCGCCCATTGTTTGCCGTCGTCGCGTTTCGCATGTTTCAAGATCGCCCGCTATTGGGGCATGGATTCGGACAGTACACGAACGCCAAAACGGCCTACCTTCAAGACCCATCTGGCAAGTACCCACTTGCGTTGACGAAATCGTACTCGCAACACAACCTGTTCTTGAACTATCTTGCGGAAATGGGCTTGGCGGGATTGACGATCTTAATTGCGATGTTGCTAAATTTGAGTTGGATGGCAATGGCCATCTGGAAAAATCGGCGTCGATATTTGTTTGCGCGTTACTTTGGACTGATCATGCTTGTGATTTTGGTATGTCATGTGACGAATGGGATGTTCCATGATGTTGCAATCGCGCCGATGGTAAATATGTTGTTGTATTTTGTTGCCGGAATAACAACAAATCTGTTCACGGCAGCCCATGTTACGGAAATATCAGCCGAAGAATTAGCACGACAGTCCGCGCAGTCACGCTCAACACTAAACCCTCTTCATCCTAGTCGTAATCGTGATCTTAGTCTTAATCCCGTTCGTGCTCGTCAAAGCGCAGGACCTTCCGTGAAAGGCTAAGACTACGATTAAAATAAAGACGAAGTCTAAGATCTGAATGGGCTGAGGCAAACGCCGGAGGCGCCAGAAATAATGTCCAGGCCTATATTACAGATTGAAACTTGGCTAGAGCGTTTCCAAAATTAGCTTTCAGCTAATGTCATTCTGATGGAGCTTGCGACTGAAGAATCTCTCGTTGTTTCACGTAGATCCTTCACCTCGTTCCTCGGTTCAAGATGACACAAGTGCAAATCAACTTTGGAATTGCTCTAATTACCAAAGATGCCACTCGCTGAAACGCACGATGTACAGCCCCAATAAAAGATTCGTAACTGCATGTGCAACCACACAATCCCAAAGATTCCCTGTCCGGAGCATCAACCAGGAGACCAGACTGAACCAAACCAAGGCGGCAACTGCTTCGCCGGGATGAGCCAGCACTCCATAAATCGTTGCCACGGCGACACTGTTAAATGAAAGCTGACTCAAGCTCACAACCCACCATTGGGGATTCTCGATGTAGCGAATCAACCAGCCGCGCAAAAACAATTCTTCGATAATGGGAACCAGTAAGGCCAACAAGCTGAATCGGAGAGCCAGAAAAATTGACAGGTAAGTTTGATCAGGAATTTGTTGAAACGGATTGAAGCTTGCTCGAACTTCCACGTATTTGGAAAGCCCAATGGGTTCCAGGATCATTCGCTCGATTCCCAACCCACATATTCCAATCCACAAAACGACGCCGATAATTCCGACCGGAATGGCAATCCAGTTGAAGCTCAGTGGAAACTGTTCGAAATAGGTGCGGCGAAAATAAAACAATATCCCACACGCGACGACAACCTGAAGACCGATCAAGACGACATAATTTCTCGTCTTTACCTGATTGACTTCAAGGACAATCTCTTCGTTGTCAGTATCGACCCTAACCGCCGGATCCAGCGTATCTCGGTAGACGCGATCAAATTTGGGATATAGCATGCCGATCAACATAAAAGCCAGAAACGGAATAACGAATGCCCATGCATTGGGCTCACGTTCTCCTTCGTTTCTCTGATTTTCGAATTGGCTCACGTGATGTTCACCGTCGGAAGTATCGGACAACTGGTTTGTTCCTTATTTTACGACTGATTATGATTGGCTGAAAACAGTTTGTGAACGATTATTGTCCTTGCCGCAAGACGGCTATAATAATAGAGGATCCGGGGCAGTGATTGGAAAAACTTGAAAGGACTTTGGGAATGAAAAGTCGCATTGCGTTCATGATTGGCTTGGCCGCTTTTTTTTGCAGCAGTCAATTTGTTTGTGCCCAAACCAGCGAAGAACGATTCAAGCAGCAGCGAATCGAAATGGTGGAAAACGCGGTTAAAGGGGCCGGCGTCTCCGATGAACGAGTCATCAAGGCGATGTTGGCGACGCCTCGTCACGAGTTTATTCCCAAAAAACTTCGAAAAACACAGTCTTACCTCGACGCTGGAATTCCGATTGGCGAAAGTCAAACGATTTCGTCACCCTTCATCGTCGCTTACATGACAGAGTCGCTGGATCCGCAGCCGACTGACAAAGTCCTGGAGATTGGAACAGGAAGCGGTTATCAAGCAGCTGTTCTTAGTCCGCTCGTCAAAGACGTCTACTCGATCGAAATCGTGGCACCGCTTGGTGAGCGAGCCAAAAAGACTCTCAAATCGCTCAAATACGAAAACGTCAAAGTCAAAATCGGTGATGGATACAAAGGCTGGCCCAAGTACGCACCGTTTGACAAAATCATCGTAACCTGTTCTCCGGAAAACGTGCCTCAACCGCTCATTGATCAATTGCGCGAGGGTGGCCTGATCGTCGTCCCCATGGGTGAACGACACCAACAAACACTGTACCGACTCAAGAAAGTCGATGGCAAACTGGAACCCCAACCGTTACGCCCAACCTTGTTTGTTCCCATGACGGGCGCAGCCGAAGCACAACGAAAAGTATTGCCGGACCCAACCAAACCAAAACTGCTCAACCCGAACTTCGAAGAAGGCCTGGACGATGAAGGATTCGTAAAGGGCTGGTACTATCAAAGGAAACTGGAGGTCAAGGAAGAAGTCCTCGCGCCCAGCGGTTTGCACTACGTTCAGTTTTCGAACAACGTTCCAGGCCAAGCCGCGCACGTGATGCAGGGTTTTGCGATTGATGGACGTAAGGTTCCCAAGATCGATTTGATGGCGGCGGTTGCCTGCGAAAATGTTCTTCCCGGCCCCGTGAAGACCGATCTGCCCGTTGTCGCGGTCACTTTTTATGACCAATTGAGAAAAGACTTGGGCTCGGAGTACATCGGTCCCTTTCAAGGCACGATGACTTGGAAGAACATGAAACGCGAAATCCGGGTACCGATTGCGGCTCGTGAAGCTATTGTCCGCATTGGACTTTTCGGAGCGACAGGCTCCGCATCGTTTGATAGCGTTAATGTTCGTCCAACACCTGGAAGCGATCGGAGGTAATTGAGCAAATCCGGGTCCAAAACTGTAAATTGGCACTCCCTGCCGCGCAGAAAGACACTTCTCAACTTTCAAAAAATTGGGCAGGTTGACAACCGAAAACACGACGAAAGACGCGGTTTTTGTTTGCGATAAAATTACTAACCCTCAAAGTCGCTAAAAAATACCCAAATCCCTTGAACTGCCAATACTGCCTGTTATCCTAGGCCTTTTGAGAGTCAGCGGGATTTGTCAGGGTCAAATTCAGAATCAGGAGCTGGTTTGTGCCAGCCTAGTTTTTGGCAAGTCGTGATCTGCATCCAGGAGAGTGATTCATGAAGGTCTTAAAATTCGGCCGCGAAGCCGGATTAATTCTCTTTGTTTGTGCCGTGTTATTGGCGAGTGATACAGCCATGGCCGGAGGTGGAAGCTGGGGCAGCGGCGGTAGTCGCGGAAACTCCCGCGGTAGCTGGGGCTCGTCAGGTGGTGGTAGCTGGGGCTCTTCAGGTGGTGGTAGCTGGGGCTCTTCAGGTGGTGGTAGCTGGGGCTCGTCAGGTGGAAGCAGTGGTGGACGCTACTATCGAACGCCCATCCGAAATCTGTTTGGCCGCATTCACAACCGATGGCATGGTAGTTCCGGTGGTTCAACCGGTTATTATTCGAGTGGAAGCAAAGGCTACGCATCCTACGGTAGTTATGGTTCGCGCGGTTCGAGTACCGGCTCTTGGGGAACACGGTACGTGTCATACGCCAGTTCGGGTTCCTCCTACCTCAGCAGAGTCGATACTGGTTCGTCATTTATCAGTGCGCCGAGTTACGCCCCAATCGAGCCCAGTTACGTAAGCCCATCTGGTTCGATGCCGAGTTATCCGGGGCAGGTAATCGAAAGCCCAGGCGTTGGTCAGCCATTTGGAACCGAAACTGCGCCGCAGCCGATCATAGAAGAAGGAGGCGGTGTGGTTCCAAAAGGCGATCCGTCTGGCCTTGAGATTCCTCCGCAACCCGGACCGACTCCTGTTGAAGACTCCACAGAAATTACTCGCTTAGAACGAAACGCCGAAAACACTGCAATATTGAGTGTCAAGCTACCCGTAGAAGCAAAGATCTATATCAATGGGCGCCTTACACGAACGAAGGGTGACTTGAGAAGTTTTGTTTCTCGACACCTCAAGGCGGGTAAAAGATATGAATATCGTGTCAAGGCAGTCCTGGAACGAAGCGGAGAGACGATCGTTCGTAACCAGAACGTCAAATTGGCGACCGGTTTGCGAAAGACGATTAGTTTTGATTTTGATCAGCCGCCCGTAACAACAGTAATGTTGAAGGTTCCATCCGATGCAAAGGTTGTTCTTGCGGGCAACGAAACTGCTGCGATTGGAAAATTCAGAACTTATGAGACACAAGCTTTAAAAGATGGCGAGAGCTGGAAAGACTACAAGATTCAGGTATCGGTCAACCAGGATGGCAAGATGGTTACGCGTGAAGAAACGATTAGTATTTCTGCCGGCCAAACACGGCTCGTTACGTTCAAATTCGACTCCGGCGATCAAGTCGCACAAAAATAGTCATTAATTGTTAACCAGTTTGGAAACCCTGTCGCAATGCGGCAGGGTTTTTTTGATTACAATGGAGGAATGGCAGTTCGCTGCTCGAATAGGTTCGTTGTTCCGCGCTTAGAGAAAGTCCGACGTAGTGCGATGCCATTTTCCCTCTCCTCCGACACGTGAGGGTTGGGGAGACGGTAAAGCGTGTCAATCTGTCAAATCACAAAGTGTTTTGTGTCGGTATGGCCCCTCAACCGCCGCTGAGACGGCGAATCTCCCAAGGGAGAGGTTAAAAGTTTGACCAGGCCGGACTTACTCTTTAGAGCAACTCCGTTCAGATTCCCGTTGAACAATATTCACCCCACCTCCTCCAGAATCAAAACTGTGAGCCGCTAAGTGACGACTGCCGCTGAAGAAATCGACGCTTCAAGTCCTCACGTATGGTCTCGGACCTCCCGTATCATCGCATCGTTGTTGATTGCAATGTACTTGACGATCGTTATTTTGGGGCCGATGTCCAATCCGATTAGATCGGACAACTTGTCGGGGCCGTTGTCACAAATCGTGGCACCGTTTCATCAGTCGCTTTACCTCGGACATGGCTACCGTTTTTTTGGCCCAGATCCGGGCCCGAGCCATCTGGTCTATTTCAAAGTGACTCGTGCCGATGGTGAAACCGTTGAAGGCAGTTTTCCCGATCGCAACGAAAACTGGCCCCGGCTTTTATATCACCGCTGGTTCATGTTGAGCGAAACGCTTTACGAAGAGCACGCGTTCACACCGGGTCAAAAAGGCTTTGATGCAGATCAACAGGCGCTCCAAAAAGAGATCGACCAAATGAGATTGGCTGGTGAGTTTGAGTTGGTCAACGTCCTGGAAGCCCAGCGACTCGATCGGGCAGCGCGATACGAAAATACACGTCAACGAATTTCCCAATTGGTGAACGCACTCGAGAATCATCTCCTCGCACGCCATCACGGTGAATCGGTGCAGCTTTTCTTGCGAGAGAGACTGTTGCCTGAGGCGACGGAAACGCGAATCGGTGTTGAACTCGACGATCCCCGTTATCTATCGCCGTTGTTGCCGATCGGTTCTGCAGCCGAAAGTGCGCCACCGGAAACGGGGCCGCTTCCCGAACCTGAGAGGGCTGCGAATGGTCGCTGATTATTTGAAATCCTGGGCGATGGCCTGGAATCAGTTCTGGTTTCGACCCGCGGATCCAACCATCCTGGGACTGATGCGGATCTTGGTTGGGCTGATGGTCTTTTACACGCACCTCGTCTGGACAAAGGAACTGCAGACTTTTTATGGCGCCGAGGGCGTGATTCCTGCGACCTTTCGCGATTTGATTTACGGCGAACCGAATTGGGTCTGGAGCCATTTCGATTGGATCAGTTCTGGCTCGTGGCTTTGGACAGTTCACGTCATCGGGCTTATTATCATTGGAATGTTCGCGGCTGGTTTGTTTACACGTGTGACCAGCGTGCTGACTTGTTTGCTTGCTATCTCCTACGCCAATCGAGCAACCGGAGCGTTGTTTGGACTGGACCAGATCAATTGCTTTCTGTGCTTATACCTGGCATTGGGTACTTCAGGCGCTTGTTTCTCGGTCGATCAGTGGATCCGACGTCGGTCAAGCGACAAAATAATGGGGGAGGGTGGGGCAGTACGTCCCAGCATTTCAAATTTTCCAGCCAGAGATACGTTGTCCAACATTGCGATTCGTCTGATTCAAGTTCACATGTGCGTGGTCTACTTCTTCGCTGGAGTGGGCAAACTCCAAGGCGATACCTGGTGGAATGGCACGGCGATCTGGTATGCGCTGGCAAGTTACGAATATCAGACGTTGGATATGACCTGGCTGGCAGGACATCTATGGTTAGTAAATCTAATGACCTTAATCGCGTTGGCATGGGAAGTTTGTTTTGCATTTCTGATTTGGCCTCGGCTAACAAGGCCGATTTTCCTGTTGCTCGCGGTGACGGTTCACTTGGGAATCGGGATAGCAATGGGAATGCTTACGTTTGGCTTGATTATGATCATTGGCAACCTCGCGTTTGTCCCGATTGAGTGGATTCGACGCACATTGAGGCTCCCGATTCGCTCGACTGAATCCAATGCAGTTGTTGCCCAAAGTTGACGCCAAGGTTTATACTTCGAGACGGCACAACTTCAAGAATGAACATAGATTTGTCATTGAAGAGAAGTAGCTTGACGACAATCTTTTTAAGGAACATCGGTGACAAAACGAATTGCAATCGCAGGTGCCACGGGCGCGGTCGGGCGAATCGTTCGACAATTGCTTGAACAGCGAGATTTCCCACACGAGTCGATCACATTTCTGGCTTCCGCACGATCGGTTGGCAAGACGATTGAGTTCAAAGGGGAGCTGCATCAGGTTAAACTCCTTGAGCCGTCGGTGTTTGATGAGATCGACATCGTCATCGGCAGTACACCTGATGAAGTGGCCGCTGAATTCGCTCAGTGGGCAATCGAGCGAGACGCGATTGTGATTGATGAAAGTGGATTCCATCGAATGTTAAACCACGTTCCGTTGGTCATTCCTGAAGTCAATCCCCAAGCCGTGGAAAACCATCAAGGGATCATTGCCAGCCCCAATTGCAGCACGACTCAGATGGTGGTGTGCCTTAAACCGCTCCACGATGTCTCGCCCGTCAAAAGGGTCATCGTTTCAACCTATCAAGCGACCAGCGGAGCAGGCGTTCAGGGTCAGACTGACTTGATTGAAGGGACACGTCAGGCATTGGACGGTGCGAACTGGGACTACGAGGCGTTCAGTCACCCGATTGCGTTCAATCTCATCCCTCAAATTGGGTCGCCGATCCATGAAGGTTACACGTCGGAAGAAATGAAAATGGTTTGGGAGACTCGCAAGCTCCTTGAGAACGATTCGATTGAAGTCTGTCCAACGTGTGTGCGAGTGCCAGTATCCAACTGTCACAGCGAATCGATAGTCGTAGAAACGGAATCACCTATTTCCGCGGAACAGGCGAGACAGCTTTTCGAACAGGCTCCCGGCATCACGGTTGTCGATAATCTCGAGATGGGTCACTATCCAATGCCAACTAATTCCGACGACTTGGACGACGTTTTTGTGGGTCGTATCCGGAAGGATATCAGTTCCCCCAACGGTTTGGCATTTTGGTGTGTCAGCGACAACTTGCGAAAGGGAGCCGCAACGAACGCAGTTCAAATTGCCGAACTGCTTGTTTCGGGGCGGTATTCGTCATGCGGCACCTCAAGTTAACTATCATGTACGACGGAACGAATTACGTCGGGTGGCAGTTACAACCGAATGGTATCTCGGTCCAGGAAAAACTCGAAGCTGCCTGGCTTGAAATCACAGGGGAAACGATTCGCATCACGGCGAGCGGAAGAACGGATGCGGGCGTTCATGCTCGTCGCCAGGTTTGCAGCTTGAAAACGGAAACCGATTTGCCGTGTGAGCGAATTGCGTTTGCATTAACCGCTACAACTCCGTTTGACATTTCGGTATTGAAGGTTGAAGCGGCGCCGGAAGGGTTCCATGCCATTCGTGACGCGACTAGTAAGACTTACCGTTATCAAATCCAGTTTGGCCCGGTTCTGGACGTTTTGAATCGACATCACCGCTGGTTTATTCCGCGAAAACTGGATATCGGGGCGATGCAGAAAGCGGCCGAATTGTTAAGCGGGCAGCACGATTTCGGCAGCTTTCAGACAAAGGGATCCGCTCGCCTGACGACGGTCCGAAATGTGACGCAACTGGATGTCGAGTATTTTCGGGAGTCAATTTTCGAATACGTCGATATTGTGATCGCGGCCGATGGGTTTCTGTATAACATGGTTCGCAATATCGTGGGAACCCTCGTTCGCATCGGCTTGGGAAAAGAGAATCCGGAATGGGTATTGTCGGTTTTGAAACGGAAAGATCGGTGTGCTGCTGGAGAAACTGCACCGGCCCAAGGTTTGTTTCTGGAGCGAGTCGAGTACGATAATCTATCCTTCGCCGCGAACAATGAAGCGGAGGGCGAGGCTCCCGTCGAGTCGTAGATACGAAAGGGAGGGCGAGGCTCCTGCCGAGCCGTGAGAGCGATTGTGGGGGCGAGGCCACCGCCGAATGGTGACCAGCTCATCCGAGGCCAACCTTTCCAACAAAATAACTGCTGCATTCTTTCTTAGAAATCCTGAATGTCCGATCCGATTAAACCTTCCGACAATAAACGTTTTCCTTTCAAAACGATTGTGTTTTCGATTGTCGTGATCGTTCTGGCCCTCGTGCTTTTTTACTTGCGCGATCACGTTCCAGGCGGGGCAGGGGGGTGGTGGATCGAGATTGCATTCGTGATCACCGCTGCATCGGCCCTTTCGATTATTATTTGGCAGGCGTGTGACCCCTTTGCTGATGCAGCTCAGTGGGTTGGTTGCAAAGCCCATTTGCCGACGTCCGTGCGCGGAGCAACGCTCGATGCGATTGCCAGCAGCATGCCTGAACTATTCACCGGATTGTTCTTTGTCATCGTTGCTTTGTCCGGAGACAAGGACTCGATTGATCGTTTGCGGGAAAGTGCGGAGGGGTACGGATCGACGATCGCAACTTGTGCGGGCAGTTCGATTTACAACATGATTTTGATTCCTGCTTTTTGCGCGATTGCAATTTCTTATTGGCGAAAGAGTAAACCCTTTATCGAAGTTACTAGCAAGGTTGTTCACCGCGATGGCGGCTGGGTAATCTTCACCCAATTTGGGCTTTTGGTGTTTCTGTTTCAACCCAATCTGACCTGGTGGATGGGTGTCGTTGCGATATTGGCCTACGCGATTTACGTTTTCGTCCTCTATATCGATACACTGAGATTTCGCCAACAGCTCTCGTCAGGCAAAATCAGCCTGGAAGAACCTAACAAAACGGCCGCACTGTTTTTTGGCGCGATCGATGTTACTTTGAATACGTGGACTGCAGCTGCTGTTCTAGCGGCATCAACCCTGGTCGCAGCGGGGGCTTGTTGGGTATTGGTTGAGTTGACCAATGAATCAGCCAACTTCCTCGGTATCCCGCCATTCTTTGTGGCCGTCATTTTGACCGCAGCCGTTTCCTCGATTCCGGACACGTTTGTATCGCTTGGATCCGCACGCCGGGGAGATGATGCGGGAGCAATATCCAATGTCTTTGGCTCGAATATTTTTGATATCTGTATTGGAATGTCGATTCCGCTGCTGGTTTGTTCTTATCTGAATGACTGGCAACCGATTCAACTCATCGACGAAAACGATCAGACATTGCGAGGTGTTGTCGGGCTCAGAGTCATTCTGTTCGCATTGACTTCGGCCGCGATGTTCTTGCTGTGGCGCTACAACAGAGTAACGCGACGAATGGGTTGGTTTTTCGGTTTCCTGTACCTGGTATTCGTGTTGTATGCGATCTTCGGAGCCCTTGGAATCATCGATGTTTAGACAGAGTCGATAAAACTGTGTTGTTCTGAGTCGAAACGGCGCAGGGCAGGGGAGTCGGGTGGTTTTGACAAGCAAGTGGTTTGACTAAAATAAATTGAGTATTTTCGAATTCGATTTTCAATTTGTGGACAAAATGTGAGCGCAGGACGAAATTTCATTGGACCGTATCAGCTGGTTCGCCTCATTCGTTCTGGAACAAGGACCCAGGTTTGGGAAGCCCTTGAAATGGGTGAAAAAGAACGAATCGCGCTCAAGATTTTGCATAACGACTTTCGCAAGGACAAAAAGCAGATTGAAGAGTTGAAACACGAGGCGAGCGTTGCCGCTGCGACCGACCATGAAAATGTCATCAAGATATACGGATTTCATGACGAACATGGATTACCGTTGCTGGCGATGCAGCTGTTTAACGCTCGCAACTTGAAAATTGAATTGAGAGAACACCCGGAATTTATTGCGATGAACGCCCGGCCTATTCTCAAACAGTGCGCAGAAGGACTCCAGCATTTGCACGACCAGGGTTGGGTTCATTGCGATGTCAAACCGGATAACTTTCTTGTTGATCAGGATGCAAACATCAAACTGATCGACTTTTCCATCGCCGAGAAACCCAGAAAAAAGGGCTTCGGTTCATTGATGGGCAAGTCCAAAACGATTCGTGGAACTCGAAGTTATATGGCACCCGAGCAAATTCGCAGACAAAAACTTGATTTTCGAGCGGATATATATGGCTTGGGCTGTTTGATGTTTGAGGTTTTGGCAGGACGTACACCCTTTACCGCTCCCACCCCGGACGAACTGTTGAACAAGCACTTGAAAGCCGCAATTCCCTCTTTGGAATCATGTAGCGGGGCTTCGAAGAGTTTTTCTCACCTCGTCAGCCGCATGCTCGCCAAAGAACCTGACGAGCGCCCCGATTCCATGCGCCAAGTTGCCTTGGAATTGACCCGATTGCAAGTTTACAAACCAGGCAAACGGCCAACCGCGAAAACAACGGAAAACAGTTAAAGCAAATCAGCCATGGATTATCTCGCATTTGAACAACCGATTGCTGATCTCGAAGCAGAGATCCAACGCCTGGAAGCTGAACAAGATCAGTCAGCCGATGCGGTGGAACGGCTGCGGACTCTCCAACGCGAACTTCGCGACATTTCCGAGGAAATTTACGGAAACCTGTCTCCCTGGCAAACCGTTCAAGTGGCTCGCCACAAAGATCGGCCGCATACGACTGATTATCTGTCGCTCGTTTTCGATGAGTTTGTCGAACTGCATGGCGACAAGCTTTTTGGTGATGATCGAGCCATTCGAGTTGGTTTTGCGAACCTGGAAAACAACAAGGTCATGGTGCTCGGACACCAGAAAGGCCGCACGTTTCAGGATCGAACCGAAAACTTTTTTGGTTGCGCCCATCCCGAGGGCTATCGCAAAGCCATGTCGAAGATGAAATTGGCCGCCAAGTTTGGGTTGCCCGTGATTTGTATGATCGACACCCCGGGTGCTTACCCGGGAATCGGTGCTGAGGAACGTGGTCAGGCTCAAGTCATCGCGGAAAACATGTACGAGATGTCTCGCTTACCGACGCCCATTATTTGCGTGGTGATCGGAGAAGGGGGGAGCGGCGGGGCACTCGGTATCGGGGTCGGCGATCGAGTCGCGGTGCTGGAACACGCCTACTATTCCGTGATCAGTCCAGAGGGTTGCGCCGGGATTCTCTGGAAGGGGGCCGAGCATGCTGAGAAAGCCGCGACGGCTCTAAAGTTCACCGCCAAAAATCTCCTTGAATTTGGTGTCGTCGACGACGTCATCGAAGAGCCACTTGGTGGCGCCCATCGTGATCATCACTCGATGGCTGCGCGGCTGAGGCGTTATTTCAAACAGACGCTCGCTGAGCTCGCAAAAAAACCAGTCGATCAGCTGCTCCAGGATCGCTACGATCGCTTTCGCAAGCTGGGTGTTTTTTACGAACAGGCCAGCCAGGAAGTGGCTGAAGAAGTGCCCGTCGCGGATGATGCGACTCAGACGGTAAATGATCAGGTGACGGAGGCCGTGAACGATGCAACTTCGGACGCTGCGTCATCCTGAAATTGATTTTTCAGCGACAAGCTGCCACGAGTACGGTGATCAAATTCATCGGCTTCGCCGACAGATTTTTGTTGGTAGAGTGTCGGAATAATGGGCCTGTTTCGATAGAAACGCGGCTCTCCCCAACGTCCGATAATGTTTCTTATGTTCGGTTGGAGGTCTGGTTTTCCCCGGGTATTGGTGTTTTTGACGTGGCCTCGTTCGAGGTAGGTGCAAAGGAAGGAACTCATGGTCTTACGGACCACGAGACACCGCGAAAACTTTAATTGAGACCTGCATCAACAACGGTCTATTTCCACGCTTCATGCAAACGCATCTTGGCAACCTACGTTCAATACTCGAAAGCGGCGTACCGACAGTCCGGAACAAACTTGGAGGCCACGGCCAAGGAACGACCGTTACGACAGTCACAAAAGAAACTGCCAGGTTTGCACTTCATTGCACCGCAACAAACATTTTGTTATTCGTTGAGTCGGCGAATTCACAAGCCTAACTAACACTTTTTTGCGCCGGCACTGAAGGCTGCAAACCACTGACGTGAAATTTCAATTCAAGCATCCGGAGAAAGATTGTGTTTGGTTTTCATCTCGTCAAGGAATTCCTTGACGGGTCGCTGCAGCACGCTCAGGAATCCGTAATTCAAAACGGGACGCGTGTTCCGGTGACGCCATGGCCGATGGCTGTTTGTTTTTGACGCCTCTCTCTGATTGCTTACTCTGTTGCCTCCGTTTCCTCCTGTTCCTTTTTTGGTTGCGGCTGTAAGCCGCCAAAGGAGATCATTTCCATTTCCACGAATGGGCAATCTCTTCTAACGTAGGCCAAATATCGTCTTTCGATTTCGAGCCGGCGATTAGAAAACAGGCTTTTCCGTTGTGGTGCACAACGATGCAATCTCGCGGCACCATTTGTTCGTAATTGGGTGGGATGGACACGCGGTATGCCGATTCCCCGTCAACTGTGAAGGAAAAGGACGATACGACTCCTCCAAATTTCTTTGCGAAGCCATCGGCGGAAGCCTCGACGTCGGGCGAGTCCGGAGTACCAATATCGATGGAAATCAGTTGATCAGGATTCTCCCGATTTGCATTGGAACGCAGCAGGACTACTACGGTATTGTCGTTTGAACGATTTGGCGTCCATCCATTGGGTGTTGGAAATTTTGCAACGCCGACGTCGTTGAAGATAATGCCGTCCGTTTCCTCTACCGTTAGCATTTCGTTCGACTTCGGTTCGCCGCATCCGGCGTGCACGGCAATCGCAAATACGGCGAATGAGACGAGAAGTAAACGCATTGAATGCCTTTAACCAGGTAACGTTTGCAATTAAGCAGAACTGTGCAAAAACAAGCTCTTTGATTCTACCGAACCATAATTACTGCTTCAATCACTTGTCAGGTCGACAGACAATTCAACCACGAATGAACGCTCAAAACACCAATTGCAGATTCGTGTTAATTGGTGTTCATTAGTGTTTGATAAACGTCCGCTTTTGGCAAAAGTAAGGAAACTTCTTGAATACACACACGATTGATTACCATCCGTATTTCATCCGTGAGATCCGCGTAATCCGTGGTTCAAAATTGACGGATGTTCATGAAACGAACCACGGATCACACCGATGGGCACGGATTCTCTGGGAACCGCCCTGCCCTTGTTTGCTACGTTGATCAACCACCATTGGGCACGAATCCGTTATTCGAGTTCATCAAACCGGGATTGCGTTGAAAAGCCCGTTTACATCTTCGCCGGTTGGAGCAAATCGAACACGATCTTGACATCCGTTTGCTGGTCCTTACCCTTCCATCCGACAGATTTCACAACGTCAATAGCTTGATCAACAACTGTGCCTGTGCCCATTTTAGCTCACATTTTGATAAGAACAGCATTTGTACATGTCCTATCTAGTAATGCCGTAAGCGTAGGCAAACAAAACAGGTTTTTTTGATTCTTTTGAAATAACCACGGATCGGCAGCTTTGCTGCCGGTCGGAGAATTGCCACAAAAAACACGAGAAGCACGAAAAGTCTTTGTGAATTCTTGTGCTTTTTGTGGCCATTTTCTCGACCCCTTGGTTGCGGCCCTGTAGCGCTGGGAAATCCGAGGTTGCAACCACGATCAATTTCAGGAATTGGAACTTGCGGGCACTCAGAGAACCACAACCAACTTACCTACCGATTGGGACCATCCGACGGTTCCGGCTCCAGAAATTTTCTGGCTGCTTCGCGAGCTGCGTCGGCGCCGGCGTTGAGCAGATCTCGGGTGTCAACCTGCAATTTGGGCCAACCATCCTGTCCTTGCGTGATGGTTGTTCCTTGTCCCCATTGAGATGATGGCTGCTGAGACTGGCCGGAATTGGAATTCTGATAGATCGGCTGCTGTTGGTTTTGGTAGCCCTGCCCGCCGTAACCAGAGTTTTGATTCTGGTTCGGCTGTTGCCATTGCCCCTGATAGTTCTGATAGTTTTGTTCTGAGCTGGTTTGCCGATAAGGATTGAACTGGCCATATTGCGGCTGAGTGGTTTGCTGACCGGTGTTCGGTTGTCCACCGTAAATCGGCTCACCCGAGTCAGGTTGATCGACTAGCTGGCCGTTCGGTGTGAAACCCTTGCTTTCCAAAGCTTGGTTAAAACGATCGACATAGGGGTTCAGCACGTCATGAATCTCGGGTGGGACGACGGCAGTCAACTGGTTGATACCGCGGGTAATGTATCCGCCTGAACGTGAATTGAAAACGGCTTGGGTGGTCGTTTCACCAAACAGGGTGACGGCAAACATGGTCACAACCATGCAAAGCAAGGCACCCTTCACCGCGCCTAGTAATGCACCGGCCTGACGATCAAAGCCAGCCAAATGCATCTTCTTAATCGATGTTTTGACTCGTCCAAATAACATCCAGATGATCAACGAAGTTCCCAGGAACAATATCAACATCGCCAGGAAATTATTCCACGGCGGCTCAGTCTGTAATAGTTGGCCCAGTGGTTCCCGAAAGTTAATCGCGACGATATAGCTGACGACGATTGCTGCCAATGAAGCGACTTGCCAGGCAAGACCTTTCCATGCGCCGAACAAAACTGCGCCGCCAAAAATAACCAGCATCAAGATGTCATACATGCCCATGGAGAAGTCTCCGAGTGAAACGAATGCAAGTTTGGGTGAGGTGCACTAGAACAGCTGTTTGAACAGACTCGTTCGCGACAGTTGCCTGCGGCGGAGGATTTGAGACTCTAATAAAAAGCTGGACGGGCGGGCAAGGTCGGTGTCAAGCAAAGCCAAATTGCTAGCGGCGTGATCTTCCTTGGCGACTTTGCGCGAAATATTCATTCTCGCCACTGGTCGCGCAAAGCCGCCAAGAAGTAAGTCGCTCATGAAATTTCGGGAAGGGTATCCGGCATAAGATTCTAATGGTAGACCCCAATCATCCTGTCCCTAATCATCCTGTCAGTTTCAACTCGCCCACAAACAATTGCTAGCGAACTTTAATGAAAAAAAAACTGATCGGCCCACGGATTTTACCGCAACGATTGGGCTTGGTCTGGCAAGTTTGATCCACTATCAACTGAAACGATTTTGCGGATTTCCGTTGCCTCAACCAGAAAGAAATCTCTCGTAACGATCAGTTTGCGCGAACGATGCGTAATTGAATTCGTTTAACCTCCATGGCCAACTTCAAAACTCACATCACGACCAGCACGGTGTTAGGATTTGCCTATGGCACCGGTGCATACTTTGGTTTTGGAATGCCGATGTCACATTGCTTTGTGGCTGGCGGACTTTGCAGCGTTGCGGGAATGTTGCCCGATCTGGACAGCGCTTCTGGCCGACCCCAACGAGAGATGCTTTCGTTTGTGTCGGTGATTGTTCCAGTATTGATGATTCGCCGTTTCGAAGAACTTGGGATGACTCCCGAGCACATGGTTTTTGTTGCTGGTGTGATGTACGTCTTCATTCGGTTTGTGATCGGCGGACTGTTTAAACGAAACGCAAAACATCGTGGAATGTGGCACAGCA
>JAHEJI010000155.1 GCA_024638965.1 Planctomycetaceae bacterium | reverse complement strand
CTCGCAGCATACCTCGCAGCAGCAGCATACCTCGCAGCGGCAGTAGCATGTCGCGCGGTGCAAGCAGCATACCCCGCGGCAGCAGCATCCCTCGGAGCAGTAGTACGTTTCGCGGGGGCAGTAGTATCCCTCGCAGCGGCAGTAGCATGTCGCGCAGTACAAGTAGCATCCCTCGCGGCGGCAGCACCATGTCTCGTGGCAGAGGCAACACGACGTTTCGCGGCGGGGGCACAGCACCACTCCGTAGTAGCAATGCAACTCGGGGGGGAAGCAGCGCAGTTCCTCGCGGCAGCGCAACCACTCGCGGAAGTGGCACAGTTCCTCGCGGCAGCGCAACCACTCGCGGAAGTAGCACAGTACCTCGCGGCAGCGCAACCACTCGCGGCAGTGGCATAGTACCTCGGGGCAGCGCAACCACCCGCGGAAGCGGCACAGTACCTCGCGGCAGTGCAACCACCCGCGGCAGTGGCACCGCCTCAACCCGCGGAAGTGGCACGGTACCTCGAAGGAGCGTCACCACAGCAACTCGCGGGAGTGGCACGATACCTCGCGGAAGCGGCACCGCAAACACGCGCGGGAGTGGCACAGCACCTCGCGTAAACGGCACCGCCAACACGCGCGGGAGTGGCACGGTACCTCGCGGAAACGCATCAACTAACTGGAGCGACTCCAGTCGGACGGGCACCACCCGGTCGGGCGACTATTATCGAGGAGGGGAACAAGGCCGTGGTTATCGTGACGGCAAACACCACGGTGGC
Organism: Planctomycetaceae bacterium; assembly: GCA_024638965.1. Lineage (GTDB taxonomy): Bacteria > Planctomycetota > Planctomycetia > Pirellulales > Pirellulaceae > Mariniblastus. The sequence goes on along the minus strand of JAHEJI010000155.1, from coordinate 12,978 downwards.
GGCTATTATGGCGGTTACAATAGAGGGTATTACGGGGGCTATTGGCCCAGTTACAACCAGTTCTATTTTGGGCCCGGCGGTTTTGGCTACAGCTACTGGGGCAACGGTTGGGGTATCTCGATTGGTTTGCCATTTCGCGGCTACTACGATTTCTACAATGTCGGTCTTCCCTATTACGTAGATAACTATTATCAGCCCTACTACGTCGAAAGCTACGCTCAGCCCTATTACACTGAGCCGGTCGTGACTTACGATGCTGCTGCAGTCGTCGACACGTCACTTACCCAGCCGGAACCATCAGCTCAAGCGGCTTTGGATACGGGCACCGTGATTTCTGCTGCGGGAGGAGCTGCCGAATTTCAACTGGAAGCGGAACAGGCGTTCCGCGAGGGACGTTACGCAGACGCTGCCCGATGGGTCAATCACGCAATGGTTGACGATGGTGAAAATGGACTGCTCCATTTGTTTGCGTCACAAGCCTTTTTTGCGATGGGCGAATATCGCTCCTCGGCAGCAGCAGTTCAACGAGGCGCTTCGCTGTTAGACCGTAGTCAATGGGGATTCGTTGTCGAAAACTTCAAAAAGTTCTACGGAATTAATGACTACGTTAAGCAAATGGACGCGCTCGTTCAATTTTCGAAAACAAATCCCGACGAGTCCTATGCATACTTTTTGCGAGGATATCATTACAAATACCTTGGGTATGATGATGCCGCCCGCAAACAATTGTCTCGCGCTATTGAGCTCGAAAGCCGTGATCGATTAGCGGCCGAACTGTTTGTGATGGCCGGTGGTCAGCCGCCCAAGCAAACTGCGGATCCAACTGTTCCAGCCAAACCAACAGATGGGACTAATCCGGATTCGGTTCGCACTGCCAAGCCACCGCTAGCGGATGACCCAGAAAATCCAGTGCCTGACGCCGAGCCAAAGGACGAACAGGATTCAGAAAATCCAGTGCCTGCTCCCGACCCGAAGGGTGGGAAGGATCCAGCGACATCAATTCCGCTCATTGGGCCAAACGACGGTGATCCTCAAGAGATTTCAGTGCTTACCAAAATCCCGGTGAGCGGGGATATCGCGAAGAATCCTGAATTGTTGCCACCGACCAAAAAGTGACCGTCGGCGGAAACAATCAGATGAAAACATTCATCATCCGGTTTTCATGCGTCGTTGCCGCTCTCAGTTTTGCGCCGCCTTTGTCAGCGATGGACCCTGACAAGCCCAATATTGTGTTTGTGCTCGCAGACGATCTCGGGTTTGGCGACGTCGGTTGTTACAACTCGGAGTCCCGAATTCCCACGCCGAATCTGGACCGTCTTGCCACGCAGGGGATGCGATTTACGGATGCACATAGTCCGTGCACGGTTTGCACGCCGACTCGATATAGCCTGATGACCGGTCAGATGGCGTTTCGAGTCCCGCGTGGGGGAACCGTTTTTACGGGTGCCGGCGGACCCTCGCTGATTGCTCCAGATCGACTGACGTTACCCCAAATGCTTCGCGACAACGGTTACTCGACGGCGTGTTTCGGCAAGTGGCACATTGGGATGACCTTCTACGATGCGGATGGAAAACCGATTCATCAAGGCGGATTGGACGCGGTCAAGCGAATCGATTACTCACGACCCATCGCAGGCGGACCGATCGATTGCGGGTTTGAGCAGTTCTTTGGAACCGCTTGCTGTCCTACAACCGACTGGCTCTACGCTTACATTGACGGAAAAACGGTTCCAAATCCGCCAACCAGACAGCTGGATCAAGGGCCACTGCCGAAGCATCCCTACGCCAACGATAACCGCCGTGGTATGGTAGCGACCGATTTCGATTTGGAAGAAGTCGACATGGTGTTCTTGAAAAAGAGCAATGAGTTTTTGGAAAACCACGTCAGCAATTCGCCCGACAAACCATTCTTCCTTTTCCACAGCACTCAGGCAGTTCATTTGCCTTCGTTTCCAGGTCGGCAGTTCAAAGGAAAGACAACTTCCGGACCTCATGGAGACTTCATTTTTGAATTGGATTTTGTCATCGGCGAGTTGTTAAAGACATTGGAACGATTGGGCGTCGCCGATAATACGATTTTCATATTTTCCAGCGACAACGGACCGGAGGTTCCGACGGTCTACCACATGCGAAACGACTACGAACATGATGGAGCGCGACCCTGGCGCGGGGTCAAACGTGACAATTGGGAGGGTGGCCACCGAGTCCCCTTGATTGTGCGCTGGCCTGGCAAAGTGAAATCCGGGTCGACGTCAGATCAAATAATATCCTTGACCGACGTGATGGCAACGATCGCTGCCATCATCGAAGTGCGGTTGCCCAACGCCGCGGCAGAAGACAGCTTCAACATGCTTCCTGTATTTCTGAGTCAAGACGAAAAGTCGATCCGACCGTACATCCTGCAGCAAGGATTTGGTGGCAAGCGCTATCTGGCCATTCGCAAAGGCAATTGGAAATATCTCGCTCACAAAGGCTCCGGCGGAAACCGCTACGAATCTCATCGATTGCTTGAGAAATACCGTTTGCCCGAATCTGCGCCTGATGCGCCCGGGCAGCTTTACGATTTGGAAGCAGATCCTGGTGAAACGAACAACGTTTATTACGAACATTCCGCAATCGTCGCAGAGTTGCAATCTCTGCTGAAGGAGTCCATCGACAGCGGTCGCAGCGTCCCGTTGCGCAATCGGTAGGTCGTTGTGTCCCGGTGCCATACGTTTGTAGTCCCGCCTTTAGGCCAATACTGCTCAATTGAATCGAAAACGTCGAGCCAAGAATTGCTGTCACCGCTTCGCGGCTAGGCGCGATTTGTCCGCATGTACCCACAGCTCACGCTGTGGGCTACCTGCTTTAACCGCTTCGCGGTTGTTTTTAGCGACGAAGTCGCGACAGCAGGTAGCCCCATGCGTTAGCATGGGGTTCGATTTTCGGATCAACATTTAGCCGCGAAGCGGTGACAGCATTTCTCCATTGAGCGGTATTGGCATTTAGGCGGCAAGTCGAAGGAAGGCGGAACTACGAACGGATGAGAAACAGTTTCTTGGTTCGAATCGACCAAGAGCGCACGACAATTGTTTGCTTCTATTCGACTTTCGATAACGGGAATCCACGTCGCTTGACCCGCCAAACAAAAAAGGCCACTCCCAGAATCATGAGTACCGCGGCAACCAGGAAAATTTTGTCTGGATGTTGACTTCCGTCAGCCGAATCGAAGAACGGATGAATCGGCTTATATATCAAAGCAGAAAGCAGCAGGAAGAAAAACGAGAGACCGTTTGCTGTCCCAAGAAAACGCCCCAGTTCATGGCTGGGCGTCAGTCGTTGAAGCAGCGCTTGCAATGGAACGATATAAAATCCTGCACTGATGCCGGCCCCCAGAATGAAAAACGCAATCGGACTCGCGACAATTCGCCAGTACGGCGGAAGGTCGGGCAACGTGGCGGGCACCAATCCCAGCAAAGCAAAAAAAATGGCCAATCCGATGCCGCCGAACGGGACCATCCGTGGCCGAATCGCGTGGCCGGAAAACAGACCTGCCAACATGCATCCCAAACCAATTGCAATTCCCAAAACACCGAGTAACACGCTGATCTCGGCCCGGGTAACGTTATAGGATTCAAGTACCACCACGTATTCAGGCAGAATCAGCAGTGCCAATCCGGCCACAAAGTAAAAATACGCCCAGGCGAACATTACCATAAACAAAGGCGTGCCCGCCATTTCTTTGAGAGCACCAATATAAGTTCCAAATGGATTCCATTCGTACTTAATCGATTTGTCGCCCGGTTTTCGGTTGGGCAGATAAAGTGCAACAATCAATCCTGCGACGGCGACGACGACCATCACCAAACCGGGAAGCCAATTCATCGGCTCCGCAACAACACCGTTTACGTTTTTGTTGGGATTGTACAAATCCGAAATTTGACCGGCTGCCAGCGTACCGATGATCACGGCGATGTTGGTCATCATGTTTATCGTTCCGTTAGCTCGACTCAGGTCCCGATTTTCTACCAGTTCCGGAATCATGCCGTATTTGGCGGGTCCGAAAAACGCGCTTTGGCAAGCTAAAGCCAGAAGTGCTCCGAGAGTGATCCAAAGACTATGGATCCAAAATCCAATCAACCCAATGATTGCGATCGGGATCTCAATTATTTTGACGCGCAAGATGACATCGTGTTTGCTGTTTCGGTCGGCGTATCGCCCTGCATATCCTGACAACAGTATGAATGGAACAGTGAAAATAACGTTGACATAACTTTGTCCGCCCGCGCCCAGTTGGCCTTTCCAGACTCCATCTATGATCATGAAAACGAGCACGCCTTTTAGCACATTGTCATTTGCGGCCCCAAAAAACTGAGTCCACACGAGCGACAAAAATCCTCGATCAATAATGTTACTTTTCACATTGTGCTTTCATGAAAAACCGGATCGAATTCAAAGTGAATGTTTCTACCTAGATACGTGAATACTTGAACTCGATAAGTTAGCATAAAATCCAGTGAACGTGGTGTTCGACTCAAGTTCACCCTGTTTCCCGGAAAACGTCAGTTGCTAAACAGTTTGGTGACGTGAGGAAGCATTTCAACTACGGCAAGGATGCCTATGGTGTGGCATTCCAAATGCGAATTCACCTCGAGCGCAGCAATCGCCCGGCGACCTTTGACATCGATAAAGAAGGCATCGTCCGCTACATGCGCGTCTTGCGAAGACTTTCAATGATCGCCCAAAACCAATTGAGATCGTGGAGATCTTGAAGGGACTCGATAAAGAATAGGCGGCATTAGCCGCGATAGCGGTGGCAGCAGGTAGCCCACAGCGTCAGCTGTGGGTACATGAAAACAACACGCGACTAAGCCGCGAAGCGGTGACAGCAATCAACCAACATGTTCCGCCTCGAACAAGTATTTGCGGTCGAATTTAATTTCATGCCGCCGCAATAATTCAACAAACTCTTCTTCGAATGTTCTCGTTCGATGATGTTCCCTCTGATTGCGAATGTAACGACGAACGATTTCAATATGAGAATGACTTACCGTAAACGCACCGTAGCCTTTCTGCCACTCAAAACGACTTCGGCCTTCGCTAAGCTCGTTAAGCCATTTTGACCCGTTGGACTTGATGTCTCGAATCGAGTCGGAAACGGATTTGGCTGGCGATAGATTCACTAACAGGTGGACATGATCCTCAATTCCACCGATTTTAATGAGGCTTCCATTTAGATTTCGTACAACTCCTCCGATGTACTCATAGAGCCGTTCACGCATTTCGTCGTTGATCGTCTTTCGGCGGTATTTGGTTGAGAAAACGACGTGATATGTGAGCTTGGAAAATGAACCCATCGATTGACCTGCATTCTTTGCTTTCACCGCTTCGCGGCTTTGTGATAAACTCCGGAACCGCACCATCGGCTAACGCCGACGGCTACCTGCTACCACCGCTCCGCGGCTTTGTTGGTACCCTGATTTGTATTCCACTTTCACCGCGATCGTGGCTTTTTTACACGACGCCGTGCCATCTAAAAACGAATGGACCAGGCTTCTTTGCGAGCTTGTTCTCTTGTGTAACTCACTCCATGAACTTTTGCGCCTTGATCATTGATCAAGCTAATCATCCCGCCTCTATTTCCCAATGGCAGTTCGCCCATGAGTGCGATGTTTAAGCACGACCCGGCTGGAACCGAACTCTCGTTCAAGGTAAGTCGCTTTGTCTCTGTCTCAAGCGACCAACCGCGAAGTGAAATCCGATCTGGCGAATAGTTAAACAGAGTCACGGACTCCGGTCGCCCCGTATGCGAGGGTTGATTCTCGCCTCCCTCAGGATTCACCAACGCTGCGATGATTCGGACTGCACCTTCAAGTTCAACCATCTCAGGAGGGGCAGGTTCTGGAATCGGTTCGACGTCGCCGCCCGCGATGACCTCGGCAAACGTTGGCGATCCGGGAATGACGTCGCCCTGATCGTCCGTGTGAATGGCTTGACTTTGAAAAGCGAGGAAGAGTGCAACCCAGTTGTCGGTCGACGGAAAATGGAACAAGAGTCCGCCGTCCTGAAATACTCCGTTATCACTGGCGAATCTGCCCGTATTTCCCTGGTTCATATGAATATCGTGCATCCCATTTGGAAACGGCTCACCAAACACAAAAGCGTCGGCATTGGCCGCTTGAGCCGACTGGCAGAGCGAGAGCACAATGTCTTGGAGATCATCTTCTTGTCCTGGTTCATTATGTGGGAGTGCAATCACGTCATCGATATCAAACAGGTTGGAGCGGAAGTAATCGAGGCCTCGCTGACCCGAAGGAGGCAACGGTGTCATGGCTTCACTCACGGTATCGATGTCCGCGGTGATCGGATGTTCAAATCGCCGATTCAAATGAAAAGCCAATTGGGAGGGATGCAATTTCGATTTTACGTTGATTGCACAACGAATGACATTGGCCCCGGATTTGACAAATAACTGAAAATGAGGCGACTCGTCGTCATCGCGTTCCGTATGAAAACTGTCGACCTTTCCTCGCAACACGCTGTAATTGGACAAACCCATGATTGAATTCCGGAAATAAAGATGAGTGCAGCTTTTGTGAACGCCTGTTTCGCGATCCAATTCCGTTTGCAACGGTCGCTTGTGATCAGTTTGAACTACTGCATTCTCCATATTTGCCAAGAAAGTGCCAGCAAAATTCGCTATAGCCGTTGTCGATTCGTCATCACTCGGTATGATACTTTAATGCGGTACGGCCTCTGGTTATGTAGATTTTGGGTTGGCACCGCGAACATTTTTTGAGGATTTAGAGTAATGGCTGAAGGTACAATCAAACGATTGACGGACAAGGGTTTTGGATTTATTGACACGGGCACGAATCAGGATATGTTTTTCCATTCGTCGAACGTCGAAACTGTGTCGTACGACGAACTCCACGAAGGACAAAAAGTTTCCTATGTAGAAGGCCATGGACCAAAAGGTCCACGCGCTGAGCAGGTAACCCCCGTCTAGCGAAAATCGTGATTGAAATCGAAAGCCGACGAATTATCGTCGGCTTTTTTTTGTCGCCAAGGAGTTGATCGTCATTTTTTTGCCTAATCAACTAACTCGCTAGATTGGCAAAAAATGGACGGTAAAGATTTGAGAGACTTCTTTTTTTCCACCGCACCTGTTACCAATCTCATCTACCCGATCGTGCGGATTTGTAGCTTTTGTGCCAAGCGATTTGCACCGTGTGATTGAGAATATCTGTGACGAATGGGCTGGGCGGGCGGCAAGCCAGATTGGGACAAACGAAGCGCGAACGATACGAACGGTACGGCGCAGAGCTCGAGATCGCTGCATCAATTTTTACCACTCATCTGTTACCAATTCTGTTTCCGACAGCGCGGACTTGCACTCTGAGCCGCATCAAATCAACGGCCGTTTCAACCCACGATTCCGCCGGATCGATCACCGTTCATTCCGTCGAACTTTCGCCGCTTTTGACTGCAACTTTCTCAAAAACCACTTCCTTTTCGGTACCCGTTTTGATAGGCTTACAATCGATATTGATCGGAGACGTGGCTGAGTGGTCGAAAGCGCCGGTTTGCTAAATCGGTGATGGAGTCAAATCCATCCGCAGGTTCGAATCCTGTCGTCTCCGCTAAAGGGGTGAGCTTAAACAAGTTTCACCCCTATTTTTGTGGCTTAAAAACTGTCCCAATTGGTAGAATGCGTATCGTGAATGAAGATGCCACCTACATCTGTGACAATTGCGGCGAAGAAATCGTCGTTCCTATCGATCCATCAGCCGGTTCAAGACAGGAGTACGTAGAGGATTGTCCCGTCTGCTGCAATCCGAACGTCATTCACGTCGAGATCGACGAAGGCGGTACTGCGAGCATGACAAATACTTACACCCGCTGAGAAACCCATGAAATCGCCAATTTGAGAGTTTAGACGTAGCAACTGAGTGGGCAAATGGTTCTTGCACAACTCTGAAACAGGGAATGAATGGTGCGAAGGGAGGCACGAATCGCTCAATCTTGAGCGGAAACGCACGCAAGGCAGATCAAACGGCTACGATCACGCAGGTTCGCAGTTAGGTTCTGAGGGTATAGGATTTGCACCCCTTTGTCTGATGCAAAGAACAAATCTCCCGCAACGAGCAAGCCAAAGCCGCTTCTGCAAAAAAAAAACGACACAGGGTGCAATCATGTTTAAGCGAACACTTCTTCTGCTATTCACCACAATGCTTTTTTCCTCCGGCATTGAGTCAATTGGTCAAACGGTGCACTCTGACCTAGCCGAGCAAATGGTTTGTGAATTTTACGTTCAGGGCTATACGCTAAAAGGTGGCAAGGAAGAAATATCTGGCGAAGCTGCGAGGTCGATAGTCACACTTGATGAAAATGGTTTTGCGGTAGTTAACCCATTGTCAGTTTTGGGAGAAGGTGGCGAGAAAAGCGATAGAACAAAAGTAATTTACAACCGCCAAACCAAGCGAATTATCAGCTTGGATTACACATCCAAGGAATTCTCAGACATTCCCGTTCACGGCTTAGTTAAATTCAAGGTTAATGAACTCCAGCATCGCAACGCAATGTGCAAAGCGTTTGAAGCAGCGGGTATCGAGCGGAAGATGAGATGTACGCCGTTGGAATTGGAGTCTGCTTTGGGTTTGCAGCTTCCATCCCTATTTGAAAAATCGGAGGAATTAAAGATCGTCGAATCAGTAAAGGGTAGCGAGCACGTTTTCCTTGCTAACGGAAAAGAGATTGCTCGGTTTAACGAATCCGAAATGGAACTGAAACCATCCTTGTTGAAAAGCTTTGGTGCTTATCTATCACATCATGAAATGATTCACCCACAAATTCGCCACGCCATTATTAAGAGTGGGAAATTACCACAGATGTTATCATATGAATTACTGACCTTAATGCATGACGATGAGGAAACAAGTTTCAAGCTTGTCAAAAAATTGAAGTCAACGAAATTGGCACGAGATTCCGAATGGGATTTGGTTCCGCAGGAGTTTCGAAAATCTTATAGTCATCTTCCAGACGAATTGGCTGAAATTATCCCGCAGTTGCAAACGGAACTGACAAAACGACCTTCTGCCATTGAAACCAGAGCACAAACTAAAAACCAAATTCAGGTTTTTCTGAAGGAGCAGAAAGATTTTGCAGCCCTTATGCAGTCATTTCGTTACCGTGAAGTTACTGGGGATGACGCAGCTTTCGGAGAATTCGTGCGTTTGACTCTCGACTCAGCAAAGTCTCATCCGATTTTGCGAAAGTTTTCGACTGGAGAAATGGAACAAGAAGATTGGGTGCAGCTTATCTCGATAGTGTCACAACAGGACGAAAAATCGTCAGCGGTCGCAGAGTACCTGTTTGCAGACTCAGTGATGGCTCAGCAATGGGCAGTTGATGCACATGCCTTGTTAATTTCTGCCCTCGGCAAAGATCCGTTGTTGTCCGGTGCGTATTTGGATCTGGGGCGGCTCTACTCCAACGAATTTATGATGGATGCCGAATGGACATGCGTTGACATATCACGAGAAATTGCTCCGACGCACACGAATCTTCACCCTGTCGGCAATCTGATGCGTGCCTTGGAGAAGGACTTTCCTGATTTCTTTTAGGGTGCATCCAGCGACTAGCACGTGAATCTTCTTCAGTCACTTTCACACTTGTGACTGACCGTTGGGGCACAAAGCCCAGTTGCAACTGCACTCGCAATGAATCATCGCCTTGTGTCAATTGCACTTCTTTGCAGAACAAGTGATCAAGGCATCAATAACACGCCCTTTGAAGAAAACCCGCAGATTTGGAGGTCTTTGTTTCATTCGGTGATTTACGGCCTTGAATGTCGAATGCGAATTGCTGGCCCTGAATCAATGCTGATCTCGATTTCCGACGAATACATGAAATCGACATTTCATCCAGCAACCTGTCGATCCCCTGACTCTCCAAGTGGGTTTGTGACTTCGTTGACATTGACGCACATGACCGGTGTGTCAAGTGAGCCTGCTTGCGGTTGCCATCAGACAGAATTACCCACACATGCCAACGACGTTCATAATCCGGTTCATCGAGGTTGTTGGGAAAGAGATGCAAGTCGCCGCCGAAATCGCTGGCAAACTGGAATCTATTTGCGGTTCGCCCGTCATTTGGAATTTCCCTGAGCCCCTCCAACTGTCGTGCTCGCCTTGATCCACTCGACCTCCAGCTTGAATGGCCCAGCTTTCTTATCGCCAAGCAGAATTCCCATTCCAGCTACCTTGCTGGGATCAAGCTTTTCGTTTGGAAACACTCTGCCTCGCCATGTGGCGACAAACTTGTCTACGGGAAATTTAACTTCGATCCATTCATCTTTCTTTGTGTTGAACGATTGGCGGTAAGAGTATCCTCCAAGGTTGCTTTGCGCATAAAGATTGAGATTGTATTGCCGACCATCTCCTTTCACTCGGGCGACAATCTCATCGCCTTTCGTCAGGCCGAAATTTGCTCCTCTGGCTCTCACAGATGCAAAGCCGCCGTTGTTCTCCAAAGACAAAGTGCCGAAAAATTCCATCTTTTTTTTATCATTAATTTTGAAACTGCCATTTGAGAGACCGCCCATTACGCCATCATTCACCGTTCGCCAAAGATTGGCGGCTTCAGGGTTGTCGAACTTGTACAAGATTCGATCCTGTGCTTCAACAACGGTAGCGTTAGCAATTAAAACAAAGGCAGAGAGGAGAGGTATTTTGTAGTTCATTTGAGTTTACTTTTTGGATCTTATTATTACTCGTGACCAATATACGTATTCATGTTAGCTCATTCCAACGGGTTCTGAATCCGCCCCATAAACAAGATCGAACCGTTTCGATTGTCTCGTATCATGAACACGAATGGGTGGTCTGCCTGGAATACCGGAGGTGGTTCGGGATTTGGCATGGCCGATGTAGGTGCCATGATTACACCGGTGGCCGCAGCCGCCTCGGTTCCCTCTTCATTTACATCAACAAACGCCATGTGAATGACTGCCGAGATGAACAAATCTCGACCACCCGTCATGCCCGAAAAGTCTGCGGTATTAGCATCAAATGCCGTGGTCATGCCCATCGACTTGAGAGTGTCGCCCAATTCAAATTGAGAAGTCGTTTTGAACTTGGGCAGGTAGACTTTCACCTCGCCCATGCTAAATTTTGAAACCCAGCGATTCAGGTTCTCATGTGTCAGTTTGGCTTCGAGATCTGCGAGGCCATCAACCTTTTTCGGTAACAGCACTACCATCGACAAGCTGCCGTCGCCATATGGAAGTTCGAGTATTTGAAGATCATCGACCTCTCCATATCGGTAATCATCCATCCGGTGCATCAGTGGAACTTTGATTTTGTCCGATGAGGTCAAATGGAAATCCTTTTCCTTAGTGCGATCCTTCTTGAATGGATCAGTCCAGATGCCATGGAAGTAAACCGCATTAGTTAATACAAGCTTGGTATCTGAATCAATCGCTCCGACCGGGATCAAATCCGTGATCTTCTTCTTTGTTTGATCTTCGATCCAACTATTGATGGTTTGGCGGGCCTGCTCAGTTTGAGCAAAGTTCAGCGGGGCAAGTTCAGCACCATACATTTCACGAGTGATGCCCAAAAATTCAGGCAGAAATTGGTAGCTCTCCTGTCCCCATAAGCGATTGGCCAGATTCAGTCGAATGCCCTTCTTCTTATCTGGCGTAGTCCAAAATGTTTGAAGAGCCTGCATTTCTTGATGAAGCTGCTCCTGAGACATTTGGAAATGCAACGCCTTCGCCATCTCCGATTCGGTTTCACCCGCAGCGCCGGCGTAGGTCATCGCCAATGCGGTCGAGACACTACTCGGTGAAAAGAAAAGATTGCCTTCCTCAGATCGCAGTTGTTGGTAAAGATCCAAAGCAAGCTTGTTGCCGCCCTCTACGATCCCAGAAACATCCATCGTTGTGTTCTCCTGTTTCTTTACGACATCAGCGGCAACGTAAGCCTCTTCGCCGCCCTCTGACCGAACCAAAAGGTAACTTCCTGCTTCCTCGACAATGTTGACTCTCGTCCCTGCCGGAAATTTGCCATCCGGTGGACGGCTCTGTTGCGGGCCAGTGGTGTAGTATTCAGTTTCGCTGGCAATGACGTGCGTATATGTTTTGCCTTTTTCTTGTTGATTGGCATCATCCTGCTGAGACTGGTTTGCAAGATTACAGCCGAGACTCAATACGGCGATCAGAAAACCAATTGGCAATGTTCGCATGGTAAGTCCTTTTAATGTCTCATAAATTTGCCACGTGTCGAACACGTGGTAATGATGGTCTTACTGGAGATTGTCATTCTATCGGGTAAAATTCGGTAGAAGGAGTTATCTATGACGAAGAATCAAAAACAGACATCTCGAAAACCTGCGACCAATTTCCCCAATTTGCGGAAGAAGATGGAGAAGCAAAAGACCGAAAAACAGCGGGTGAAGACGAACAAGCGTACGCAAATGAATATCCCAATGAGCCTCATGCCGACTGTGACGCATGGGCGATTTGGCAGATGATGGTGGAGGTATAAACTGAGGCAGAAAGTGGAAGACATTGCCCGACATCTTAGAGAAATGAGAAACGATTCGTGACTGCTGCCAGCGGCTCCGACAAACAGCCACAAGGCGTCAATCGCCGTCGTTTGGTTCTGGGGCTAATATGCCTGCCAGTATTCTTCGCCCTATTTATGTTCCTGCCTGCTGGCACATGGGCTTGGCCGAAAGGCTGGCTGTTCATCCTCGTTGTGTTGGTCGTGATTTCGGCAGTATTTCTCGTTCTTCAGCGTGTGAATCCCGAAGTCATCGTCGCCAGAAGTCGCTTCCACGAAGGAACGAAAGGCTGGGACAAGATTCTGCTTTGCTTTTACTTTCCAGCGATGTCGGCCGTCGTACTCGTGGCGGCTTTGGATGATAGCCGATTCCACTGGTTCCCGGTCCCGTGGTGGGTTTGCGGTGTCGGCTACGCTTTGCTGCTTGCCG
>JAHEJI010000154.1 GCA_024638965.1 Planctomycetaceae bacterium | reverse complement strand
CCGTCCCTCTTCCCCATGCACACCTACTACTGGGGCGACTACCACCGCGATTCAGTGCTCGGACCGGAGCGCGCGGCCAACATCTCACCCACCGGCTGGGTCATGGAACGGGACATGATGTTCGGCACTCACCATGATGCTCCCGTTGCCCTTCCCGATTCCATGCGCGTCCTTTCGGCGACTGTCACCCGCAAGACACGGACCAACAAAGTGCTCGGTGCCGAGCACAAGGTGCCCGTTGCCACCGCGATCAAGGCCATGACGATCTGGCCTGCCTGGCAGCATTTCGAGGAAAAGACCAAAGGCAGCATCGAGGTCGGAAAACTCGCCGACTTCGTAATCCTCTCCGAGAACCCACTTGAGATCGATGAGGACAAGCTCGCCGAAATCAAGGTTCTCGAGACAATCAAGGAAGGAACCTCGGTCTACAAGCGCCCTGCCAACAAGGGAGCCTCGTTATCCGTCCCCGCCTCCTTCGGCATCACGCTCGACCGCGCGGCGGGCGAGCTCTGCGAAGGATCGGAGATTCCCGGCTTCAAGGCGATCTGTGGCGACGGCTGCTTCAATCACGGTCTGAGTCTCATGTTGCGTGCGATCGAGAGCGGATCCGCGAAGGCATTTACAGCCGCCGCCAGTGCGGAACCTAGCCCCGATGAAATTGGCTACGTTGTTGGCTACGTTGGGGTCAGACTTGGTTTTCGGTTTTCAAAGTGAATGTTTTGAGCTGTCAAATCCTAAGCTGTATCTTTTCGGTCACTGAATCAGTGAGCTCTATTGTTCAAATACTCATACGATTTCTGCAGGCTCAAAAAAAACCAACGTTTTTTGAACCAACGTTTTTTGATTCCCGCTTACGCGTGTAGGCCACATCGCCCGACTTCAGGAACAACACCGCCAGCTGCATCGAAGTGAAACGCCGAAGCAGATTCTCCCGATCTCAATGGTACCTCGGTCGAGCGACGCGCCGACGCGCGCACGGTTCGCATTTGCAACGCGTCAATGGCACGCTTGGAACGCTGAGATGGGCGTATACTCTGGAAGTCTATGGTCGAGGATGGACACCGCCCGAGCGACGAAATACCGTTATTCCCAATTCTCTTCGTCTTCCCATTCGTATTGGGCCGGTGGCTCGCCACCTTTGGCGACCACGTGTCGGCGGTCTGTCTTCGCAGAGGGGCTGACTTCTTCCAATTTGATATTGAAATGCCACGAATCTCCGTAATCGAAGATCATCGTCATTGTGCCGCCCTCGGCAATTGGCAACTCGCCTAGCGCGAAATCGTCCGTGAAGGCGGCTGCGTCGGTCTCGTGAGGACAGGCGACCCGCAACTTGCGGCCGTTCGGCTCACGCAGCTCGAAGCAGTAAAGATGGTCCATGTCGAATTCAAAGGCAGCGATGATCGTATGTGCCAAATCGTCCAGCGTCGCGTCGTCCGGCGCGGCAATCCGCCGCCAGGCATTGGCTAACGAGACGCGAAACACAAATTGCCGTCGAGGTAGGGCAACTCCTTGATTTCCATTGCTCGCTGGTATGCGGGGAAATACGGTTGAAAATACGGCCGCAACACACCGGGCTCGGCGGGCGTTTCGTCGTGAAACGTCGGCAATTTACGATTCATCGACCCGATATTTAGCGCGTTGACCATCGCGTCGCCAAAGTCCGTCCGCTCGATGGCCGCGACGCGCACGCCTTCGCCCGCCGCCGGTTCGTCGTATTCCAGCCGCACCCAGCCGAACAACTCCATCAGCGCTGCCGTGGTCGAGTCCATGACATTGTAAAGTAATCCGCCACGGCGGTGATCGCCCGTTGTGCGCCGCGCGCTCAACCGGTGCGCAAGATCAATCAACGAGCGCATCCAACTGCTGGACCAACCGCCGCGTTCTGCGATCAACTCCGGCGCGCCTTGAACCAACCAGGCTTCCACCAACGCAAAGTAGCGTTCAGATGGATTCAGGGCTCGCCACGCCATCACCGTTTCCTGCTCAAGCACCAGCCGCCCGCTCGGCGGCGCTCCCTCGCCAACAGCCATGCCCGATGCCCGCAACATCAGATACAAACCGTGCAAGTGCGGAAAGGATCGCTGTTGCGGACGCTTGAGCCAATGCATGACGGGACGGCTCATCAGCTGATTCAATTCGTCGAGCTGCTCTGCGGAAGCAGGTAGTATTTGCTCGTCGTCTTTAAACCAGCGTTGCCGATGAATTGCAGCAATGTTTCAAGGTCCGTCAGCGCGGTACCCGGTCCGTCTTCGTCGATCTCCTGGTCGCGAAGGATTTGTTGGGCTCGGTCGGAGATGACAAAATCCGGCGTATCTTCCTCGTAGAGAATTTCCAACATCATGCGACTCCTTTCAATCGTAGCGAAATAGGGTACCCCGCCTTATTATCTTCATCGCGGTTTGCCGGTCAAACCATCTACTCCCGCACCGTGTGGTGTCTGGCAGCCGCGGGGTGTTTTTGCTATTCAAAATTTTCCTTAGGCAAATGAAGCGGCGGGAGCTTCATTTCCTTGACACAGCTCACGTCGAGGTTAGCGACGGTTCCCGTCTCCAGAAACTGGTTTCGTATTTTGTTGATGCATGGTCCACTCACGCCGTGTGCGGCTGGAGCAACGATATGCAAACTGTTGGGAAAGTTCTTGGCCACCAGTTCACCCCATTTCGGAGGCGTGACCGGATCCAGTATGCCAGAGAGGATTAGCGTGGGCACATCGGATTTTACCGGCTCACCAAAGTCGGCAGGAAGAATTGACTTGGGCCAGGTTTTGCAGGCTGCCATTTGTCGGTGAACTCGCGAACCTCCCGTGAAAGTGTTCGACGTCAATTCCTCAATCGAATCTGGAGCGATTCGGGCAACATCTTCCGCAGCTGTAACACATAACAGCATTCCCATTGCCAGCGTTTGACTGATTGCGCGATTGCGTTGAATCGAACTCTCCGCGAACGGCCTCAGGTCACCGTTGATTGCGCGCCACAACAAGGCCGGGAGTTTGCGACTGGTGTCGAGGTAATACATCTGGACTCGAACTGCGTTTGTGAATGCATCGCGTGAGAGCTGCAATTTTTCTAACTCACCTCCGTCACTCACTTCGACTTCGATCGGACCCTCATCAAACTTTTTCAAGAGCTCAGCAAATTTCTCGCGGAGGCCAGGAAAATGTTTGCTGTAAGTTGGTGAAGACTCGACTTCGTCAAAAATCAAATCCAATGCTCTCTGGGCGCTTTGAGCATGATACAACGGATTTACAAACGGGATGGGTGCCACACCGTTCAAGGTTGCCGTTCTTACCGTTTCGCCATGTCGGCGAATGTAAACGAGAGCGGCACGTGTCCCATAAGACCCTCCCATCAGGTTGATTTGATCATAGCCAAGTGCTTGACGTATTTCATTGAGGTCGTCCATTGCAATCGGCGTTGAATACATTCGCAAGTCGGCCGTTTTGCTTAGTCGATCTCGGGCGTCGCGAACTTGTTCAGGATCAAACAGCGGGCTGAGTTTTTGGCGAGAATTGACGTTACCATCTTGTGGCGAAAAACTCAGGCGATTGTCTCCCCCCGTTCCTCGCTGGTTGACCAGAACAATGTCACGGTTTTTACGCAAATCAGAGTTGGCGACACCGGTATTGACGTCGGCCGCACCTTGACCGGGTCCCCCGGCCAACAGAAATATTGGGTCGGGTTTCGGATTTGGGCCCGTCGCGTGGAAAACGAGAATATTGAGTTTTATTTCACGACCAGACTGGGCTTCGCGATTTTCGAAAACCCGGTAGTCTCCACGAGATACCTTTCCGTTTGCGTCTTGATCAACTTCGAGAACCAATCGGCGTTCGCCAAGTTCTTTGGGAGAGTCGAGGATTGTCTGCGCATCAAGCGTAAGCAAGTTTTGCAGCAAAAAAATCCAGCCAAACATGCAGCAGGCAGTTTTCAAGCGAAAATTCATTTGAAGTTGCTTTATGAAAATTTGGATTAAGACGAACATTTTAAGTTGGCTGCGTCTCGGTGTTTTCCAAAGTAGCGGGAAACGGGGGCATTGCAACTCCCACAGGTTGTTGAGACGCAAAATCACTCGGCTCAACTCGATTCAGTGAATAGGCACGACCCGCCAATCCGTCGTCAAAATCGGTGGTGACTCCGTTGGAATTAGCCGAAATAGAATTTTCGGGTTAACGATCGGGTGAGTTCCATTTTCCGATCCGCCCGTTGGCGCCCGTTGCCCAACCGGTTTTACCCGTTGGCGAAAACTGGATTGCGTGAAACGCCTCATCAGATACTTTGGTCCACGTGAAACCGGTGTTCTTCGACCAATCGGTTCCGGTCGGGCCAACCGCAACAAAAATCAGCTCCTTGCCACTACGATTGGCCGCGACCCCGCTTCGATAACCGGTCGGCAGTTTTCCAGAGGGAGTTTTCCAGGTGATTCCACCGTCGATGGTGACGGCAACGTTTCCGGTTTTCCGTTCTGGCTGCAGATAGTCGCCGCCCACCGCAACACCGATCAAATTGTTTGCAAAGGCCATCGAAAAAATACCGCTTGACGGGTTGCGGGGCAGGGGGGCGTTGACGAATTTCCATGACTCTCCATGATCGGTAGAAATGGCGATTCGGCTTATGTTGAACTGTTCGCCCTGTTTGGCACTCCCCAAGGCGATCAGGCACGTGCCATTCTTCAAGAGGACCATGTTGGTTCCGCTAGCCGCAAAACCGCCTTCACCTGGAATGACTTTGGGTCGATTCTCGACTTTCAGTTCGGACCAGGTCTTGCCGCCGTCGTTAGTCTTAATCAATAGCAGGTGATCATCGACGGGATCGCTCATTGCAATACCTTCTTTGTCATTCCAAAAAGAGAGGGCGTCGAAGAAAGCTTCCTCGCTGTGATGTTCAAATGTCCTGGTCCACGTCTCACCACCGTTGTCGGTGCGATAGACTCGAGCTGGTGTTCCCGCGCTCAAAATAACTGCACTCGACCCACTGAACGCATGGAGGTCGCGAAAGTCAAGTTCTTCCGCACCTGCAACGGTCTTTGAAGTCCACGTTTCGCCACCGTTCAAGGTTCGCAAGACCGTACCATCGGTTCCACTGGCCCAGATGATGTTGTCATTGAGTACGTGCAGACCTCGCAGACTGGCTTCGACACGCGAGTTTTGCATTTCCCAGGGGTCTGTTTTTTGCTTTTTTGCCCGTCCGCCGTTTTGGGCCAATACGTTTTGACAGAGCAGGAACAAAAAAAGACAGAAGATGATTCGAGCGTTCATTGCCGGTTCACTTGTCACGAATACGGGTCTCAATTTAGAGCGTACGTTTGCTGCGTGGGAAACTGCCGAGCACGGTGAGCTCTTTGCAGTGCGCTCTCGCCTCACCAATAATTTCGGCAAATTTGGATTCTTTGCGGTGGCCGATCGTGTCGATGAAGAAAGTGTAATCCCAATTTACAGCGAGGCTGGGACGCTTATCAATGTGCGTCAAATTAATTGAGTTCCGCTTGAAAACGTTCAAGACATCGACAAGCGAGCCGGGTCGATCCTCAGTCGTAAACATGATCGACGTTTTATCCGAGCCAGAAATCTCCGTCTCGTTTTTAGAAAGGATCAAAAAACGGGTAATGTTGGTTTGGCGGTCCTCAATCTGTTCGAACAGCGGATGTAGTCCGTAGATTTCACCGGCCAATGACGATCCGATGGCGGCAGCTCCGGAGGAAGGATCCTCGTCATACTCGCCTTTGGCTCGTTCTACGGCAGCGGCGGTGCTTTCAGCGGCAATTTGTTCGGCATGGGGATATTGTGTTGCCAGCCAGCCGCGACACTGTGAGAAAGCTTCAGCTTTTGAGTAGATTCTCTTTACCAGTTTCGGTTTGCAATTGGCAAGCAGACTGAAATGTACGGCCAACTGCACTTCACCGTAGATGTTCAGCCGATCGTGATAGGTCAAAAATGCGTCGAGAGTTTCCGTGATACCGCCGCCGGTACTATTTTCGATCGGGACCATTCCATAGTCGACGTGACCTCGAGAAACTTCTTCAAAGACACCTTCAATCGCATGAAGATCTTCAAACGCAACACTGGATCCAAAATGTTTCGTTGCGGCGAGGTGACTGTAAGTTCCCACGGGTCCGAGGTAACCGATCCGGAGCGGCTGCTCCAAAGCGAAGCTGCCGCTCATCAGTTCACGATACACGGCTTCCAGGGTGGCGTTCCCAATGGGCCCTTCGTTAAAGCCTTGTATTTTCGCCAGCACGGCCGATTCGCGGTGCGGCGCATAAATAGGAACGCCCTTAGCGCGTTTGTGGTTGCCAACTTCAACAACCAGTTTCGCTCTCTGGTTGATCAAATCGACGAGTTGGCGATCGATCTTGTCGATGCCATTGCGAAATTCTTCTAACGGGTCTTGATCTGTATTATTCATTTTTGTTCGTTGGTTGTATGAAGTGTCGGCAACCAAATCATAGGTTCTTTTTAAAAATTATCGCAAAACAAGCATAAACGCGAAGTGGCGTCACCCAACGCCAGGGGGCAGTCACGTCCAGCGTCTGGAGTTGGTTCGTCAAATCGGATTCGGTCAGTACTCTTGCGACCATTTGAGGATTGAGTCCGTGAAAAAAGTTATTGGTTTCGATTGCCTTGCTCACGGTTGTTTGCAGGTCCTCGGTCTCCACCAGTTCAGGCAAGGACTCGGATGACACGAAGTCGGTTACCAGAATTCCTACGCCTCCTGGATGTAATCCATTGAGCATGATCTCCAAGTGACTGCGACGGACGATCTTTAATAGTTCGACAAATTTATCTTCACGATCCTCAAAACAAGTGACGACTTTACCAATCAGCTGGGACAATACGCAGGTTGAAGCAATCACATCGTGCTTGCCGAGGCCATGTAGTTCGTGAATGACGGACCTTTCCATAATCGTCTCACGGAGTCGTTCAGTTGGTTCTCGCGAGTATCGCTCGATCAGCCGAGTGCTTTGTGCAAGATCCACATCACCGATCGGGACAACACGGGGATCCAAGTTGACGTTTTGACGGGAAACACCAGCCCGGAGCGACGCGCTATCGATATCCACCAGTGTGATTGCAGCATATTTATCGAGCAACAAGCCAATATCGATGTCATTGCACTCACCTGCACCAAGAATTAGTAGGCTTCCTTTTTCTTCTTGCGGAGCTTCACTACAAATCAGTTCCGTCACGATGCCGCGATGATTTATAGACAATTCCCATTCGGATAGCGGTTGTGATTGTTGGTCTTTCATAAACGCGTGCGTTTCAAAAAAAGCCGTGATGATCCACGGCTTTGTGCGCAAATAATCGTCTTACGAGTTAGTTCTGGCCCGGAAACTCGGGCTTCAACTCCAAATGCTTGGCAAGGAACGCCCAAATGTCGGCAGCTTCTTCGATCCGTTTCGAGGTTGGCTTACCCGAGCCGTGACCCGCTTTGGTTTCGATTCGAATTAAAGTCGGATTAGAGCCCGTTTGAGCTTCTTGGAGTCGAGCGGCGAACTTAAAGCTGTGTCCTGGGACGACGCGATCATCGGTGTCAGCCGTTGTCACCATCGTCGGTGGGTACTCGGTTCCGTCCTGGATATTATGATACGGGGAATACTTGTAAAGAGCTTCAAATTCCGGCTGGCTGGTTTCACTACATCCATAATCGTCGGTCCAGAATCGTCCGGCGGTAAATTTGTGGAATCGCAGCATATCCATGACGCCAACTGCAGGCAGGCACGCGCCGTAAAGATCAGGTCGTTGAGTCATACAGGCACCGACAAGCAGACCACCGTTGGAACCACCTTGAATTCCAAGGTTACTTTTCGAAGTGTACTTGTTTTCGATCAGCCATTCGGCCGCTGCGATGAAATCGTCAAATACGTTTTGCTTGTTGGTTTTCGTACCGGCCTTGTGCCACGCTTTCCCATATTCGCCACCGCCGCGTAGATTCGCCACGGCATAAACACCTCCCATTTCCATCCATTGCAGCCGCGAGATAGAAAAACTTGGGGTTAGCGAAATATTGAATCCACCATAACCATACAGCAAAGTCGGGTTCTTGCCATTGAGTTCCAAGCCTTTTTTGTGGGCGATAAACATGGGAACCTTGGTGCCGTCTTTACTGGTGTAGAACACCTGCTTGACGTCATAATCTTCTGGATCGAAATCAACTTCGGCTTCTCGAAGCAAGTTGCTGTTGCCCGTGTCAAGGTCATACCGAAACGTGCTTGGCGGGCGATTAAAGCTGGAAAATGCATAAAACGTTTCGTCATGCTTTCGTCGTCCTCCAAACCCATTGGCACTGCCAATGCCCGGAAATTTAACTTCGCGCACAAAATTGCCCTGTAGATCGAACAGCTTGACCTGTGTTTTCGCGTCTTTGAGGTATTCACAAATGATATAGTCGCCGACCATCCCCGCGCTCGACATTGCTTCCTCCGCTTCTGGAATGATCGTCTTCCAGTTCTCACGAGCAGGGTTTTCAAGATCGATGGTCAAAATACATTTCTTGGGTGCGTCGACATCGGATTTGAAGTAAAAAATGCTGCCTTCGTTGCCGATATACGAATATTCATTTTCGAAGTTGTCGATCAATTCAACGATTTTTGATTCGGGTTGGTCAAGTTTTTTGTAAAGGATGCGGTAGCGATCATCCGTTCCTTTCCAGACTTGCAGCACGAGATATTTCCCGTCCTCGGTCACGGTTGGGCTGAATCCCCAATCGGGATTTTCGTCATCCTTGTGAATCAACACGTCTTCCGATTGCGGAGTACCAAGTTTGTGGTAATAGACTTTTTGATTTTTGTTCAGACTTTGAAAGGCTTCGCCTTCTTGTGGTTCGTCATAGCGGTTGTAGTAGAAACCCTTGCTGTCGGCCGCCCAGTCAGCGCCACCGAATTTGACCCAGCTGATTTTGTCATCGAGTTTTTTGCCGGTCGCGATATCCATGACATACCAGGTGCGCCAGTCGGATCCTGATTCCTGAACACCATAGGCAACGTATTTCCCGTCGTCACTGAACGCCATTCCACCGAGTGCAACGGTTCCGTCCTCAGACCACTTGTTGGGATCTATTAAAACCGTAGGTTCGGCGTCGAGTGTATCCATCTGATAGATGACGCTCTGATTCTGCAGTCCGTCGTTTTTTGAAAAGTAATATCGGCCACCGTCTTTGAACGGCGGACTGTATTTTTCGTAATCCCATAGCTTGGTGAGTCGAGTTTCAATCTCGTCCCGATAGGGAAGGCTTTCCAGATAGCCCATCGTGACTTCGTTTTGTTTTTCGACCCATTTTGCAACCTCTTCAGATTCGCGGACATCATCTTCGAGCCAGCGATATTCATCCGGGACCTTGAACCCGAAATACTCATCTATTTGGTCAACCTTCTTTGCCTCCGGATATTGCATTCTTTCTTGTGCAATTCCTCTCGTTTCCGTCAGCAGGCAAAGGGATGTAATCCAGAGGATCGCAAGCAAATAGACGCTCGGTCTCAACATATTCATTTCCTTGTTTTGATTGTTTTTGAAAAGCTTGATCAGGCAAGCTGTTTGGCAGAATTAAACTGTTTATGCCCGTAATCTAACAGTTTTTTCGCCGAATTTCCTACAAGAGCGCGCTAATAAATTGGCCGGGGACTAATTCTCCCTATTTCCTTTTGGGGTAACCCGAGCGTGAGGGCGGTTTTTTGCTCGCCACCTCTTTACGCATCCGGTTGCCCCTTATTCAGAAGGGACGGACAGCATGTTAGGTAAAGCCTGACGTGTGAGGAGCCGCTTTGGCCACAAAGAACACTTTCTGTCCACAGCCCAAATGATGTTGCTTTTGACCGAACTGCACCTGGGCGGGGACGCAAACGACAAAACTGGGGAAGAAAACGCCGCTGGAGTCTGACGCAAGCCATTTGATATCAATGGCTTACGACACGCCAACAGAATTTGGAAATTTTGTGGAAGGCAATTGCGTTATATGAAGTAGAAGGGTTTCTCCTCTTCTGAGCCAGAACAAAACGATTCTCGGCTACGACTTTTGTAACACTTTTCTTCATTCTATCGGGACGCAAAGAGGTGAATGGCATGTTAGAAAACAACCAACCAAATTTTGAAAGGTCGCCAGATTCGGCCATCGCGAGTCGAATCCCATTGTCCCAATTCAGGCGTGAAAAGTATCCGCCGAAGCCAAATGGCTCGGTATTCAAACGTGAACCTGTCACCGCAAACGGAACCCATTCCAGTTCGTTGTCAGGTGGCATTAAGGCCGGCAAAGGCG
This sequence comes from Planctomycetaceae bacterium, assembly GCA_024638965.1. Lineage (GTDB taxonomy): Bacteria > Planctomycetota > Planctomycetia > Pirellulales > Pirellulaceae > Mariniblastus. The sequence continues at coordinate 3,688 of JAHEJI010000154.1, read as the reverse complement.
ATGACCAATATCAATCGGTTCTGCGGACGCTGTTTACAACCCTCGAATCAGCAAATTCGTGTGGTCGCGATCCCTGGGATTTTGCTGTTGAAGTCAGTGAACTGACGAATGCCGGAGTCAATAAACATCTGTTACGCATCATGGTGTGCCATAACTTGATTGAACACCGACGTGAAATAACAGAATCGGGCCAAGACAAAAGAATGTTTGAACCTGAAAAAGACGTTGTACTTTCGGATCGTTCCTGTTTCGTTCTTAGCGAACTTGGACGAAGTCTGATTAGACAAGAAATCAAAGAAGAGGAGTCGCAAAAGAAAAAACCGCTGCATGCTGAGAATCTCACGAATGGAAACGGGTCGCATCAAGTACCAATTTGGGACACGCTGCGCCGAGAACTGAGACTCGGCGCCGTTTTGGTCAAGCGATTCAAATGGCCCGCTTCAAATCAGGAACAGATCCTCCGCGCTTTCCAGGAGGAAGGCTGGCCTTCGCAAATCGATGATCCACTACCTCCGGATCCAAAAATTTGCCCAAAACGTAGATTGCATGACACGATCAAGTGCTTAAATCGGCGTCAAGTCAACCAGGCAATCAAGTTTCGCGGAGACGGTACCGGTCAAGGCGTCTTGCTTGAGATCAAAACAGAAAAATAGAAGCTTGTTGGTGAAGGTTCAATCTATCGTCATCGTGGGTCAATCGTCGGTTGATGTTTCAGTGCTACGCTAGCCTTGTTTTTGATTTGGTTTCCGCACCTGCAAAATAAGACAGCTTGAGCCACGCATCAGACAACCAGGCTTTCACCGCAAAATCAGTCGTCTTGCGTTTGACTGCATTTCACGTGTGATGCGCGGTTTTTGTTTGCTAGCTTCAAAATGGCGAGAATTCGTTGATTGGACAAAAGACTTCATATTTTCCGAAGTCTCGGATTATGCCGAATATGTCGATGGGGAATTGTCGATAAGGTTTGAACCTAAACCGTTCGGACTATTTTTCGTTCATGGAGTTTGTCAAATGTCTCCCCAACTGCGTCGCATGTTCTTCGTGACGATAATTTTTTCAATACCACAGCCTTTACTATACGCTCAAGACGATGCTTTTAGTGCCGAACAATCTGTAGATCGCGTAATAAAACTTCGTTCATCTGCGGCACCCATCCCGCCGTCACCCAAAGAAGTCAAAAAACCCATTCGATCGTCGCGGAATGATCGATTGGCTCGCAGACCAGCTGAATTGCCGGATCCAAATCAGATTGAATTTGACGAGATCTCTGCAGAGCCGTCTGCAGGACCTCCGCTGTCGCAAACAAACCAACAGCCGATCCCCCAGCTTCGCACACCGTTGAACCAGCGACGCGTTGTTGATCGTGACTTGGTTTCCGGTCAGGGGACACAGTTCTTGGGTAATCCTGGAACTAGGGAACATCAACGGGACGCCAATACGTCTCCATCCGTGGTAACGACGATGGCGCCCCAGATTTCAACTCGAATTCTGGCACCCAAATTTGTAAACCTGGGTCAGCCAACCTCGATTCGAATTCAGCTTCAAAACGTCAGTCAACAAACCGCACAAGAAGTAAAAGTATTTGCGACGTTGCCGTCGCATGCCAAGTTTACATCGGCACGCCCGGCACCTACTAAAGTCGAAGGTCAGCAATATGAGTTCAGGGTGGGTCAAATCGGGGCTCGTCAGTTGCAGGAAATCCAAATCGAGATGGTTCCCAACGAGAAGCTACCAATAAACGTTGCCACGCAGATTCAAGTATTGGATCAGCAAAGTATTGCCGTAAGCGTGCGCGAGCCAAAACTGCGTATCGACATTGCCGGTCCGCAACAAGTCCAAACAGGTCAATGGGTCAGCCATGTGTTAACCGTGACAAATGTGGGAGACGGCATTGCTGAGAACGTGCGGTTTGCTCGGGAACAAATCACGGCACTGCACGTCGAAAAAAACCAATTGGAATATGTTATTCGTCGAATTGCGCCTGGCGAGACAAAAAGGGTGGAGCTGAAATCGTTTACCCAGTCTGCCGGTAAGTTTGATTTGGGTTTCGCAGTTGCATCAAACAATCTTAATCCTCAAAAACTGACTCGCGTCCTGACAGTCCTGCAGCCCGAATTAGAGGTCTCGGCGGTTGGACCCAATGTCAACTTTGTTAATCGAGATGGAATCTACAAGATTCAAATCGACAACACGGGACTCGTCGATGTTACCGACGTCAGGATTGGACTCGACGTAGCAGAAGGCTTTGAAGTGACTACGGTCAGCCGCCAAGCCAAGGTTGAGCCTCAAACTGGTCGATTGAATTGGTTCTTCGAAAAAATTGATGCAAATTCGAAAGAAGAAATCCAATTCAAAGCAGTTTCGAAAACGCCTGGACGCCAAGTTTGCACAATTGAAGTTCGCAGTAATCAAACGCAGGCTGAACAGATCAAACTGGTAACCCGAGTTGCGGCGCGGGCTGATGTTAGAATCAACCTCAGCAATCAGGGTGGTCCAGTTGAAGTTGGCGGTAAAACAGAATTCGTTGTTGTCGTCTCCAACAAAGGCAGTAGTCTGGCGTCGGACGTACAAGTGAAAGTGGAGTTTTCAGCTTCCCTAATGCCCATTTCACAACCAAGCTATTCCGTCAGTGAACTTGATAACACGATTCAGTTCGCACCACTGGAAATTGCTCCGGGAGAAACCAAAAAGTTCCGTTTTGGCATTGTCGGCGTCGCTGCGGGAGAACATGTCGTACGCAGTGTCGTCAAATTGAATGATTCAGAGCGATCACTCATGGCAGAAGGCAGTGTGTTTGTTTTCGAAACGGACCAGTCCAAGGTCAGTGAATCTCTGGAACCTACGATCCATCGAAAATAGGAACGCTTATCACCAGAAAAAGCCGCGGCGGCCGCTTGCGGCTTTTTTCTTCATGGGTGTCAACGATTTCGACTTGATCGGGAAACCTTCCGTCACCACTCGCCCGTTTCGTCGTCAATCATTAACTGGGCGACAATTTAACAAGCACTTGACGTGGTTGGAAGAAATCGCTAACAGATCAAAAAATACATACGTGTTTTGGAGTCAACTATGCGCGACCAAGCGGCCATCACGGACGCTGAATGGCGGGTGATGCACGAAATCTGGCGATTGGAAGAACAACAGCCGGAGTCAACTTCTCGCGATATCATTGATCAACTCAGCCAGAAAACAGAGTGGTCGGATGGAACGATCAAGACACTGTTGCATCGCTTGGTGCAAAAACGCGTTTTGAATTTCCAGCGCAAAGGAAATCGCTATCTCTACCGCTCCAACCAAACGGAGCAGGAATGTGTCGACCAGGTTTGCAATCAGTTGCTGCATACAGTGTTTAATGGTCAACCGGTTCCAATGTTGCAGTATCTTGTTCGGGCGTCACGGTTGAGCGGGCGGGAAGTTGAAACGCTTCACGAAATACTGCAGCACGTTCGACGGTCGCTCCCGCCACAAACACCTCGAAACGTGTGTGTCTACGAAGAATCAGTTGACCGTTAACGGGTTCAACTTGATGCAGACAGTATGCTCATCGTCCCAACGGGCCGTTCTTGAGCTTCGCGCTGGGTAAACTCGAGCGGCGTGCGACGACTATTTTCGTCGCTTTCTGGGCAACCTGGTAAACTGCCAGCCGCTCATGAAATAGTTTTCGCCAAACGGTTTGCACCATCGACAT
>JAHEJI010000153.1 GCA_024638965.1 Planctomycetaceae bacterium | reverse complement strand
TTCTGATTATCAACCAGAATTTCTTTGATTCGAAACGCCTTTTCGCCACGAAGAACCAGTTTCTTGTTGATTCGGGTGTCTTTATTGACGGCTCCCAGTTTGATCGGCACGGCCTGGATCATCGCCTTGACCTGACCTTCAACGTTGACAGCGATATTGTTGTTGCGGACATCGTTAGTAATCAAGGTGAGTTGCTCGGAGAAGATTCCAATCGGCTGATCTTTGAGTAGTTTGACGATCAGTTCATAATCAACTCGTCCCCGATTAACCTCTCGCATTGTTTCACGTGACTCAACTTCAATATTCGGGTTTGTCGATTTAACATCGACGATTGCCCAGCGAGAATCACCCGCATATTTGACTTCCACCGTCCGCCGACTCTCTTCGTTAGGTCGGGCTTCGTCAAATGAGATTTTCCCTGGATTCAGGACCACATCCTGACGAATTTTTCCTTTGACGGAGAACTGGACTTCCCCATATTCGGTGTACGGCCGATGCTTGAGAAGGGAAACCGTAACGGTGGCTTTTTTTTCGCCCCTAAACGCCAACGTGTCATACTTGGCGAGGATTCTTGCCGTCTCGCCCGGTTTGACGATCGGGGTGAGAACTTTGGGTTTCGTACATCCACAACTCGCCCGAACACCCGTGAGTTGAATTTCTTCATTCAGCGTATTCTTGAATTCAAAAATATGCTCTTGGTTGGACGCAGTTGGTACGGCACCAAAATCGTGTTTACGATCGCCAAACTCAAATTGTTGAGCCCAGTGGCTGGTTACAAGTGTCTGTTGCGGCTGATAAACCTGCCCCCGGTACGGTTGTTGATACGTGCCAGGCGGCTGATAAGACTGTTGATAGGATTGTCCATCTGCAGGATCGTTGAGCAGCACAATACAAGTGCAAGTGGCAATGAAGGTTCGAAAAAGAATCTTGGCTTTCATGAAATTGCTCCCCAACAATCCGAGCGCGTGTGCAACAAATGGATGCAACTGAATTCGAATCAAATTACGATAAAATTCTGTGCAATACGTAACAATGTTGACTTTGAACCCCCGAATCTGAGAATTGCGATTGATCCAAAATCGACACAGCAACAAGTTACGAGCTGACGAGAATCATGTCTTGCCCTCTCCCGCCTTTCCAACAAGAAAATCCGTTTTTCTACGTGGGTCATTCGCATTTTATGGCTTAGCTAATTTCCGCAAACAATACGGGCGATCAGAAGAAGCACTGTTAACATCTTGTTCGCACGAAAACCACCACTTGCTGTTGTATTCTTGGTGGGTCGCACATCAAAATCAATCAAATAAATGCAAAAAGTCCGCAAATTGCGGACTTTTGAGACTCAAAAACAGATAGTTGAGTAGTTACCCGGCTAGGACTCGAACCTAGAATGAAGGTACCAAAAACCTTAGTGTTACCATTACACCACCGGGCAATCGAGAGGCGATCCTATTGCCTTTCACCTTGTTTTACAACGGCAAATGCAAGCTGTTCAAGCTCCATCGCCAAATCCACTCCGACAATGCTGACCGATTTTGGCAAATTCAACGTCACGGGGGCGAAATTTAATATACCAAGTATTCCTGCCTCGACCAGTTTTTCAACCACTGAATTGGCCGCTGACGACGGGACCGCCAAAATAGCCAACCTAATTTCCAGAGCCTGCGACATGCTCAAAAGTTCGTCCAAATGATGAACTTTCAGTGATTCTATTTCAGTTCCCACAATCGAACGGTCAACATCAAAAGCCGCTACGATTCGAAATCCCTGTTTTTTGAATCCCTTATACCCAAGTAGCGCCTGACCCAGATTTCCGCAACCGATTAGGGCCACCGGCCAAACACGGTCAGTGCCCAAGATTTGCCGAATCTCAGCAGCCAACTCCTCACAACGATAACCAATTCCCGGGTAGCCAAATTGCCCGAAATAGGCAAAGTCCTTTCTGACTTGGGCCGCAGTCAGCCCCAGTCGGCGACCTAGATTCGTCGAACTAATCGTCATTTTTTCAGCTCGCATGAGCTGCTGAAGTTCACGCAAATAGAGACTCAAACGGTTAACAACCGCTTTCGGCACGTTCTCGATATTTGTTCTCTTGGTGTTCACTGAATTTTCGGATGATCGTTTTCAAAATTCGACGGAATAAGGCTAGGTCGAGCCCGACTTTGGGACAATCCCCGTTCAGCCCGATAAATTACGTCATCGAATCAACAATATTTTTCTTCGCAATAAGCTGATCCTACCGAAAACGGAAATCGGAAAGCTCACCAAATTGGGCTTCAGCCGGTTTAATAGATCCGTTTTATCCAAGCCCAAAAGCCGTTTTGATAGCACTAAGTGTGTCGCTCAACGTCTCGAAATTTCGGAAAAACGCCGATATTTTCGCTCAAGCTCATTCGACTCAGACCATTTTGCTAGCCGTTGCTTGCGGCACAAACCGCAAACTCCCACCACATTTTGCATTTTTTTCATTTACCGCATGCTACCCAATCAACCAAGTCTCTCTTACATGACGAGTTTAACTTTTGCAGGAGGGCCTATTCGGGCCAGACACTACAGGACTTGTCTGGATTTTCGTTGTTGATGATCTTCGCGGCAGGATGTGCGACCGGAATCACAACGGCGATTCGTGAACAGGAAGGCAATGGCGAGTGTTTCGTCAGACCAGATGCCGCCTCCATGGTTTTAGAAACGTCTGTTATTGGGAGAAGAAACAATGAAATTGGTTAGAAGTATGCTGACCGCAGTAGTCGTGACTACTGTATTGTCGGCCAGCTTCAGCTGGGGCCAATGTTGTGGTGGCGCCAGCTACGACACAGTTGGAGCTGCTGCACCCGCGGCTGGCTGCGGCTGTAGTTACACGGTTATGAGAACACAACGTTCGATCGTGTACGATACACAGCAAGTGCAGAAAATGCGCAATGTGTACAAAACAGTTTGGGAAGAAGAACAAGTTCCCGTTTGTCGAACGGTCCGTGAAACAAAATGCCGAACCGAAGAATACCAGGTTCGTCGTCCGGTTCGCGAAACGACATACCGAACGGAGACTTACCAGTGCCGTCGTCCGGTAAGGGAAAATGTACAGCGCACAGTAAATTACTGTGTTCGAATTCCTCAGAAAGAAACTCGTACGCGAACGGTCACATGCAACGTTCGTCGTCCTGTAACTGAGCAAAAGACGATCACAACCATGTGCCGTCGCCCAGTTAAAGAGATGAAAACACGTACCTGCTCCTACACAGTTCGAATTCCTTACCAGGAACAACGTACTCGTACCGTGACTCGAACAAGACGAGTTCCTTACACGGAAACGAAAACCGTTCAGGTTCGCGGTGGATCTTGGCAAACACAATCATATACTGTTCCTGGTCGTACGGTCAGGAAAGTTGTGAGAACTCCAGGTTCGTGGACCTACGATCCCTGCACATGCTGCCGTAAGTATGTTCCTGGCTGCAAGCAAGTTGTTTGCTGCCAAACACCGCCCAAAACCTGTTGCAAGAAAGTTTGGGTTCCAACTTGCGAAACTAAAGAAGTATGTTGCACCAAGTATCGTTGCGAAAGGTACTGTGAGGAAGTTCCTTATTGCGTTACCAAGTACCGCTGTGAACAGCGAACCAAGGAAGTTCAATATTGTGTCACTAAATGGGTATGTGAGCCAAAAACTCGTACCGTTTGCTGCACTCGCTGGGTCTGCGAACCGCAGACCAAGCAAGTTAACTACTGCGTTACAACCTGGAGAACTGAGAACCGAACTAAGGTTGTCAACCAGTGCGTAACACGCTACGAATGCGAAACAAAGACTCGTCAAATTCCTGTTTGCACCACTCGTTGGGTTTGCGAAACGAAGACTCGTCAGGTTCCTTACACTGTCTGCCGACAGGTTCAGGAAATGAAGACGGTCAAGCGTTGCCGCAGAGTTTGCACTCAAGAGCCTTACACTGTCTGCGTTCGTGTTCCACGATGTGTCGAAACTCAAGTTCCCGTAACAGTTAACTGTGCACCTTCAAACTGTTGCCCTCAGGATTGTTGTGGAGCAAACGATTGCTGCGGAACTGACCCTTGCTGCAACGGCGGACGTCGTGGCCTGTTCGGTAAGCGTTGCGGATGCAAGCGAGCTCGCAAAGCCGACTGTTGCTGCGAACCAGCTCCTGCCGAGTGCTGCGAAGCAGCTCCTGCCGAGTGCTGCGAAGCAGCTCCTGCCGATTGTTGCGAAGATCCTTGCGGATGCGATGCTGGCGGATGTTGCTCTGGCGGTGGTTGCGGCTTTTTCGCAAGAATGCGTGGCCTGTTTGCTGGCTGCGGATGTAAATCAGCCGGTTGTGGTTGTGGAACTGCTCCTGCGGATTGCGGTTGCAACTAATTAGCTTTCAAACTTTCTAAACCGGAAGCTAATCTGGTCGATTTTTGCAGACCACTCGATCTCTTGATCGGGTGGTCTTTTTTCGTGATTGTGGCTAATTTGTATTGAGCACCTTGGCCAAAGAAAACCAGCCAGCAGTTGCTAGCCGGTTGCTTAGAATTGAGTCAAGAATAACTTCCTGTTTTGCGTCGTTTGTTTTGAACATGAGGTAACTGAGTAAACGAAGGATTTACTTTGTTCACTCAGTCTCCTCGCCTTCAGCCCATCATTCGAGATGGGTGCAACTCGCTGGCCTCTATAGAATTGGTAAGAAACCCCCGCGTTCACGCGGCGGGAGGTTGATGATTACCCCAAGTGGAATGTCCAAAAAGCAGCCAACACGCACTGTTTGCCGTTGAAGTTCCGGAAGTTATTCTTGACCGGCGACTAAGGTTAGAATAGTTTCGTTTCCGTCGTCGTTGTTAAGAGCAAAAAGAATGGCTCGAATTTTTGTATTAACCATCCTATGTTCGCTTTGGGCTACTGCTGCGTTTGCCCAGGAGTCGTTTCGCACGTGGACCAACAAGTCGGGTGCATTCACAATCGAAGCCAAGTTGGTCGAGTACAAAGACGGAATGGTTCGACTCGAATACAAGACGGGAAAAACGCACGACATTCCGCTAAATTTGTTAAGTGCAGCCGATCAGGAATTCGTTCTTTCTCAGGATGACGAACCTGAATCGAAGAACCGGACATCTGTTACACGGAGCAAACCGATTGTTAGCGGAGCTGTCGAGGTCAAGATTCCGCCCAGTCCGTTTTGGGAAGTTGCGCCCGACGTTTTTCAAGGGCCGGAAATCGGCCAGGATCCGATCGATGTTAGTGATGACTTTCGGCAGCATGCCGCGCTGTTGATGCCACCGGATCGTTCGGCCGCCCTGGTTTCAACATTGACTCGCGGACAAACACAAATGTGTGTGTTTGATCTTGTTAACGGTCAAATCGTCGGCGAGCCGTTCATGGTTCCGCGGACCTATCCTGTCGCGATCAGTCCTGACAAGACCCAACTGCTTACGACTGACAGATTCATGGGAGTTGCCCGATTAGCGCGGACTCTGAACGTAATCGAAACCGGGGCTCGGATGAAGTTGCGCGCATCCTGGAATCCCTACGGCGATTTCGGCAGTATTTTTTATACGCAGTTTATTGATGACGACCATCTGATCACGGTTAATCATGAAGGCGATCTTGGGCTGTGGACTATTTCCAAACTCAAGTTGATCTGGAAGGCCAGAATCTGGCCGCTTGCCATTCCGGCTCTCAGTCCAAACCGGAAGCACCTTTTTGTTCACGAGAACAATCGACTGGTGGCCATTGAATGCCTGACGGGCAAAGTTCTTGGACAAGTTGCCGCGCGCAGCGCCGGGATGCGTGGGTATGGTGTTAACGATTCGGCGACGCGACTGGCGGCGGCTGGGGCCGGGATTTTGCGAGTCTGGGATTTGACAACAGGCAAGAAAATTGAGGATTTTGCGATATCTGCCGCAGTTCGATACCCCAAAGGCGTCATTTGGTTGAATGATCGCCAACTATTAGTGCGGACTCGAAGTTCTTTGCTACTTGAACTCATTGACATCGAACTGAAGAGTTCGGTCTGGGCCTACCATAGCGGGATCAAGCAACCAGATGGTGTTAATGGAGAGATTCGATTTATTGGAAACGTGACGCATGTGTCTCAGCAAGCGAGTTTGCGGGTTCCAGAAATTCCGCACCCAGAAGCAAGACAGGCGATTGACTCCTTTAACTCCCAACCAATTCTTGAAATCCCGCCGGGCAGCAAGGTCAACGTAGATCTTGTCGTTGAACCACCGCATGTCCGCGGCGAAGAGATCCAGAAGTTAAAAAAAGTATTTGATACAGCGGGCTTAACGATGGTCAACAGCGGCGGCGTCGCGACGTTCCAGGTGAACATGCGCGCCAGCGGCCCCAACGTCATGAATCACTTTGATAGTACGGACGAAGGCAAACAGCAAAAGGTCGAAATATTGCTTGTCTCTCATGATGGTCGGGAGATTTTGTGGCGTGCGTCCAGGGATTACGCGGCTAATCAGGAAACTGATTATTGGACGTCGTTTGTTCTTCCCGAGCAATTCCGGATTTCAAAGGTCAACTTGGACAATTCCGGAATGATGTGGGACGGTAGTTTCGCGGAAGCTGATTTGTTTCGCGACTATTCCAACGGCCAATATTATCAAGAATCCGGTTTTCGAACTGGCAATAACAAAGATCAGCCCCGTCGGCCCCGCGGTCGCGGTCGCCGCCCCCCCACTTCGACTCCTCCACGAATCGGTTCGGGAAGGTAGAGCCAGCCCTTTCACTGCGGTTCAGCGCCTCGTTCCACGCAGCGGGCGCGCGGCGCGTTGCCTAATATTCGTAGGCCCGAAGGGTCGGCCTTAAGCCAGCCCTGGGAAATGTCCAACTAACCACATCAAGCCCCGAACGGGGCGGCCCTACTAAACCGCGTCTAGGAACGACCCGTTGGGCCTTGATGTGGTGAAGGTTTCCCAGGCCGTTGGCCTGGGCTGACATAGGATCACTCCGTTGGAGCTGACGTAAATCATTCTTACGTAAGCGGCATTGGGCGTTGCCCACGCGGCTAAACGATGCACTCATATCAATCTTGGCCTCAAAAACGATTTTGCCACGCCAGTTATGACAGACAACCTGCCAACAGCGGCGCTTTCCACCCATCAGATTTCTCATTCTTTAGATCGTTCGAATATCGCAAAAGTTTCGTTTTTAGGGATTACCAAAAACAAGGAAACTTTTAGGAGTAAACGACCGAGGATAAGAATATTATCTGAATGGAATCTGCAATGCTGATGGATTGGCGCAGGCAATGTTCAAAAAAAACCGGAATGCCAATCCATGAACAGTAAACTCACTGATCCGATCGTACTCGCGATTGATGCCGATCCAATTTCTCTTGCGGCAATTCGAACCGTACTGGACTGCCAGGGGTGCAAAGTCCACACCGCGCAGGACCATCTTTCGGCAACGGAAATCGGGAGGAAAGTACCGTTGGACCTGATCATCTGCGAACTAAACGTCGCCGGAAAAAACGGAATTGACTTACTGACGCAGATTAGGGAACTACCCGGTCGTAACGAAGTTCCCGTCATGTTTGTGTCCGCGAACCAGGCCCCAGACGTTATTCGGCGTACTCACGAATTTGGAGCTGCATACCATCTTCGCAAACCGTTTGATCCCCAAGTCTTGACCGAGTTGGTACAGCGAGCGATGTGGATGCCGCACCTCGTTCACAATCATCTGGATCGCGTCAATCGGCCCAACATGCCTTTGTTTCCAACAGTTACGCCGCCCCTCCCCTTGTCTACGACGCCAAACAGCATCTACTAGTGCGTGTCGCTCGGACGTATAGCGGTCGTGGCGTCCTGATTGCGGGGCAAAAACTAACGAAAAAACGCCAAACGTAAACCAAACGCGCTCTAGGTCATACAAAACGTTCAAACGGGTCAGGACCATTCGATTTTTTGCAAACAGCTTAAGAAGCGATCCGGCGGAACCGCGGGATTTTTCTTTACGCAGACGTTAACAAGAGGCCATTGCAAACCCTGAGACCAACCCGTTTGGGACGTGTGTTTGTGATTAATGGCAACCGCCTGATTTATGCGGCTACCAATCACGGCTGAAATCAACGGCGGAGAGGGTGTTGAGTCCGTTGTTGGCGGATTCACTGCAATTCGATCCCAAAAAATGTCGGCTTGTCGCTTCGCGATCCTCCAATTACGATCACGACTTGGCAAACTGAATAAAAAGCGAAGAAAAATTAATGATCATCGGCGTAGTCAAGGAAATTACAGATGGCGAGTGCCGCGTTGCGGCGACGCCCGCAAGCGTTAAAAAACTGATCAAACTGGGTTACGACGTACAGGTCGAAGCGGGTTGTGGAATCAAGGCGAATTTCCCGGACTCTCTCTTGGCGGCCGCAGGCGCAGATGTGCTCGAGGGCGGGGCTCAGGTTTTTTCACAAGCTGACGTTTTGATCAAAGTTCTCCCTCCTACCGATCAGGAAGCCTCAGAACTTAAACCCGATTCGACGTTGATCAGTTTTGTCTGGCCTGCACAAAACGAGCAACTGGTATCGAAGTTGGTTGAAAAAAATATCAAGTCGCTGGCGATGGACTGTGTTCCGCGAATTTCACGTGCCCAAAAGCTGGATGCGTTAAGCAGCATGGCCAATATCGCTGGCTATCGGGCAATCATTGAAGCGGCCAACGAATTCGGGAGTTTTTTCACGGGTCAAATTACAGCTGCGGGAAAAGTGCCACCTGCCAAAGTCCTGGTCATTGGCGCGGGCGTAGCCGGACTGTCGGCGATCGGTACCGCCAAAGGACTAGGGGCGATCGTGCGAGCCTTCGACACGCGTTTGGCGGTGAAAGACCAAGTCAAAAGTATGGGAGCCAATTTTTTAGAACTCGAGTTTGAAGAATCCGGGGAAGGCGCGGGCGGTTATGCCAAGATTATGAGTGACGAGTTTATCGAAGCTGAAATGGCCCTCTTTGCCGAGCAAGCCAAGGAAGTTGACATTATCGTTACCACCGCGCTGATCCCAGGTAAACCAGCTCCTAAATTGATTTCTGCGGCAATGGTCAAGAGTATGAAACCCGGCAGCGTGATCGTTGACCTTGCCGCGCAGAACGGTGGTAATTGTGAATTGACCGAACCTGACCAAAAGGTCGTTAGACACGATGTCACGATCATCGGTTATTCCGATTTCCCCAGTCGTTTGCCCACCCAGTCTTCCACGTTGTACGCCAACAACGTCGTTAATCTGGTTTCCGACATGACGCCGGAAAAAGATGGACAGCTTAAATTCGATTTGGAAGATCAAGTTGTGCGAGGAGCATTGATTTCTTACGAAGGCGAAAAAATGTGGCCGCCTCCGGAGATCGAAATTCCTTCTCCTCCCGCGCCAACCGAGGAACCGCAGCTGGGTCAGGACTCTGGCGAGATCTTGGAATCGACAGCCAACAGTTGGGTTTTCACGACGATTGCCGCGATGGTTGGAGGGCTGTTATTATTGCTCATCGGTCGGTACGCACCGAGCGATTTCGTTTCCCACTTGACGGTGTTCGTGTTGGCTTGCTTCATTGGCTGGCAAGTCGTGTGGAACGTAACGCCTGCACTTCACACACCGTTGATGAGCGTCACGAATGCAATCAGTGGCATCATCATCATCGGTGGAATCTTGCAGATGTCTGGCTTTTTCGTAAACGCCAGTGCTTCGACGGCTACCGTTTTGGCTGCGCTCGCGGTTTTGATCTCAACGATCAATGTTGCTGGCGGTTTTCTCGTTACGCAACGTATGTTGGGCATGTTTCGCAAACAGGATTAACTGATCAATGGGTGGTAGCGTTTCTTTGATAGCCTGGCTCATCGCAGGTGTCTGTTTTATTCTCAGCCTCGGAGGTCTCAGCCAGCACGAAACGTCGCGGCGTGGCAATCTTCTGGGCATTATTGGAATGACCCTGGCGGTCTTGGCGGCTTTATTCAGCGGTGAAATCGGTGGCGGCTGGATCGTGCTGATGCTTGCGATCGCGATCGGGGCTGTAATCGGCGGTTTTGTGGCCCAACGTGTCGAAATGACATCAATGCCCCAGTTAGTGGCGATCTTGCACAGCTTCGTTGGGCTCGCGGCAGTGTTGGTTGGAATCAGCCTTTATATCTGGCCGCATGCGAATGTGGATTCTGCCGCCGTTATGCGCCCACATGATTTGCTGCACAAAATCGAGATCGCGCTTGGAGTGTTAATCGGTGGATTAACCTTCACGGGAAGCGTTTGTGCTTGGGGAAAACTGGATGGCAAGATCGATAGTAAACCATTGCTGATTCCACATCGACATCTGATTAACCTTGCGATGCTGGTCGTGTCGTTGTTGCTCGCAGTTTGGTTCGTCAACATTGACGCGATTGGTACTGGGTTGATTCCGCTAATTTTGGTCATGTTGATTTCGTTTTTGTTTGGCGTACACATGGTACTGGCGATTGGCGGTGCCGACATGCCCGTCGTCGTTTCGATGCTAAACAGTTACAGCGGATGGGCCGCAGCGGCAACTGGATTCAGTTTGTCGAACGATCTACTGATTGTGACGGGTGCCCTCGTTGGGAGCAGCGGTGCCATTCTTAGCTATATCATGTGCCGTGCGATGAATCGTTCCTTCATCAGCGTGATCATGGGCGGTTTCGGGACGACTGGCGGAACGCTCGTTTCGGGTGACGAGGAACAAAAATCCTACACTTCGACGTCTGTTGAGGAGGCTGCTGAATTGCTTCAAAATGCTAATGAAGTGGTGGTTGTGCCCGGTTACGGGATGGCCGTCGCACAGGCTCAACACCCGATCCGCGAGATCTCCGAAATTCTTAAAGAAAAAGGAATACGTACGCGATTCGCAATTCATCCGGTGGCCGGTCGCTTGCCGGGTCACATGAATGTCCTGCTCGCCGAAGCCCGAGTTCCCTACGATCTTGTTCTCGAAATGGACGAGATAAATGAGGACTTTCCAACCACCGATGTGGTTCTTGTGATCGGTGCGAATGACATTGTGAATCCGGGTGCTTTGGATGATCCGACAAGCCCCATTTATGGAATGCCAGTGCTGGAATGCTGGAAATCAAAAAACGTGATTATTTTGAAGCGGAGTATGGGTACAGGCTATTCAGGAGTCGATAACCCATTGTTCTACAAAGAAAATTCCGACATGCTATTCGGTGATGCCAAATCAAGCGTTGACGGCATTCTGCAACACCTTCGCGTGTAGTGCACCAAAGAACAGAACAATGATCCTCTCTTCGATCAGCTGTTGATATGGGATTAAGGAGCGAATCGGCATTCGCCTGAATTTTGGTCGCTGTCGGGATCTATCTGGCGATCGACTTTTTAAATGAAAATGTCTGATGATGAAATTTTCGAAAGCCTACTGAACTCGCGGCCAATCGGTTGCACGAATAAGGGAAATCAAATGAACTCATCCAGATTAAGACCTCCCCTCGCCTGTTTGGTCATGTTGTTGTTGACAACAATATTCGCCGGTTGTGACTCCGCGAAAGTCGACGTGCCGGAACCGGTCGCGGACACCGTCGGAACGGTCGCACTGGAAGAGACTCTGGAAAAGCAATCAGATAAAAACGCGGCCGACCAGGAAACCGTCGAGGAACAAGGGACACCTGAAGGAGTTAAAAAATGGCTGGGAGAACGTCTCAAGCAAGCCGCAGACACAAGCAACGAAGCTGCCCAGGCCGCCGGTGACACAGCGGAGGGCTCGGTGGAGTGGGCAACCGAAACGTATCAGCAACTAAAAGAACAAGGCCTGACAACCGCCAATTCGGCGGGTCAATGGTTCACCGAGGACTTCAAGAGCATGGGGGCCTGGGAATACAAGATCGTCGAACTCAATTTGACCCAATCCTCAGAGCAGGCAGAACAACAGCTAAACGCGTTGGGGCGAGAACGCTGGGAGTGTTTCCAGGTGACGCCCCGAAAGAATGGATCGTCGCATTATTACTTTTTCAAACGTCCCAAAAGAAGTTATCTGAAGAACATTCCCTTGAAGGATGTACTCAAACTTGTGCCGTTGATGAACAATGAATAGAAGATCAATCGGCCAGAGATTGACTGCTTTTTCCGAAACAACGGTTTATCGTAGCAAGGATTCCTTTTAGTCGGAACGGTTTTTTTACCACGGAAACGACAAGAGGATGCTCGAGATATTCGTCTAACTGAGTCTGGCTGTAACCACTCATCAAGACAACTTTCGTATCAATTGACCTTGCCAACATTTCTTCCAGCAACTCATCGCCGTTCATTTCCGGCATGACGACATCCAGAAGAACGCCCTGGATCTCTTCCTGCGGATCGGTCAGAACAGTGAGGGCATCTTTACCGCAATCCGTCGTGATGACTCGCCAACCGTCCAATTCAAGCATTTGCTTCGTCGAATTCAAGACACTCTTTTGATCATCAACGATAAGCAGGGTCGCGTTTCTGGACAGGTCATGCGTCCCCAACATTGATCGATGTGTTTCGTCGTGCCGTTCCGTTGAAGCCAGGTCGGTTGAGCTGAGTTCATCGGAATCTTCAAGATCAGTAGTCGCTGGCACCTTAACATTTGATTTGGGAAGCAAGATTCGAATTCGTGTCCCTTTGCCGACAATGGAGTCAGTTCGAATTAGACCTTCATGTCCGTCGACGATTCCATAAACAACGGCCAACCCCAGACCACGTCCCATTTTTTCTTTGGAATAAAAAGGTTCGTAGATTCGCTGCAAATCGGCTGCCGGAATTCCACATCCAAAATCCTCAACTTCGATATAAGCGAATTCGCCGGGTTGGTATTTTCCGCCAACGACATTCGGATCCTCCTGAAGGTTGGTCACGGCCTCAACACCGGTTCGAATAATCACTTGCGATTTGCGATCCTCGATTGCCTTGCGAGCATTCGTCACGAGATTAATCAACACCTGTTCAATCTGCGTGGCATCAACTTCGGAAACAACCGGGACCGGTGAAAGCGACAACTTCAATTGTGTCGTTTTACCGCCGGCTGAGTTGAGAATCGGCCTGAGTCGCTTTATCAATTGATTCAGATCGGCTGGCTCGCGCTCAATCTGCTGTTTTCCAGCATAGGCCAGCATTTGTCGACTGAGGTCAGCCGCCTTTTCGGCGGAGCGAATGATTTGTTGAGTCCTTTCATCGATAAAACGATCTTTTCCCTCCGTATGCATCTTGATGACTTCGGCATTGCACATAACTCCGACAAGCAAATTGTTAAAGTCGTGAGCCACGCCACCAGCCAGCATGCCAAGGCTTTCCATCTTCTGCATATGGCTGACTTTATTTTCCAGACGTTCACGAATAATTGCGTCTTCCCGCGCGGCTTTGCGTTCACGATCCAGTTGTTCCAGCATGTGCCGTTCTCGACGGCGGCTGATGACAAGTCCGATTCCCATCACAAATCCCAGTAAGCCGATGATCGTGAACATCAGAAGACTCTGATAAAACGACTTCGTTCTACGCGACTCTTCAGCTAACGCTAACTTTTCACGCTCGACTGTGATCGCCGCTGTTCCCTGCTCGATCAACTTCGAATTTGAAGCTTTCATTTGGGCAATGATTTCAGGGTCAACAATCAGGCTGGCATACTTTTTCGAATTTTTCTTATCCCCTTTTTCCGTGTAGATATGTAACGCACAATTGTAAACGCCTTGGCGATAATCAACCGAACTTTTCTCGAAGTAAGTCGCTTGTTGCACTTTATCAAGCAACTGAATGGCCTGATCGGCGTCATCGAATTGTTGAGCGTTCAGGGCCGAGTGAATTGCCGCCGCTGTACTTTCCGTCGGATCATTCAACGCTTCGGCATATCGCCATGAGTCTTCCAGTGATCGTTTGGCGTTCTCAAATGAAAGACGGTGATTCTGATGTATTCCAATGTTGCGATGCGCAAACATTAACAAATAGTTCTGCCTGGATTGATCGGCGATCGTCAGACACTCATCCAACAACAATTCATAGCTGCTGTTGGACTCCAGATACTCTCGCTCGGGCTCACATCGTTCTCGTTCAGCCA
>JAHEJI010000152.1 GCA_024638965.1 Planctomycetaceae bacterium | reverse complement strand
CGATCGTTCTAAACCGGTGATTGTGCCTCCCGAATTGAAAAAGGCTTTTGCCAAACACAAAAAAGCCCACTCGAAATTCGTTGAATTTGGAAAAGGGAAACAACGAGAATACGCAGAATATATTTCGGACGCCAAACGGGATGAGACCAAACAAAAACGACTCGAAAAAATTCTCCCGATGATCATGGACGGAATCGGGCTGAACGACAAATATAAATGAAGAGGCGAGTGGACAGTCAAAGCTGAAATGACATGTTTGTCGTCCCGCCTTCAGGCGGAATTCCGGCTAAAGCCGGTACTACGAACCACTCAAGTCAGGTCTGACAATCCACTAGAGGCAAGGGGAAAAATCGAGTTGTGCATCGTTGCTCGCCGCTCGCTTTTCGAAACGAGCGACTAAGATACAGAGAGCCATTCATTTGAGACCCGTCCGAAAGTTATATCATGTCTTCCTTGACCACAACCTTAGCCATCGCTCTCGTCGTCTGCAATTTAAACGCGCAGGAGCCAGATTGTACCAACACATCGCGAGCGAACACCATTGGAATGATCTCATGCGATTCACACTCAGGCGTGATTCGCGGTGAACCGATTCAATTGTTTGATGGTGAATCGACGCGCGGATGGACAAAGCGCAGCGGCGAACCTTCGACCAATTGGATTGTTCAAGATGGCACGTTATTTCGAAGCAAGGCTGGCGGAGATTTATACCATGAGCACTGGTATCAGGATTTTGAATTAACGTTCGAATGGAAGATCGCCAAAAACGGCAACAGTGGAGTTAAATACCGCGTCCGGAAATACGGAAACCAGAGTTTGGGTTGCGAATACCAGATCCAGGATGACAAAGGTAAACCCTTTAATAAGCATGCCACCGCTGGGCTTTATGCCGTTTACGAACCCAATGGCACAAAGAAAGCGGCTCCCGTCGATGAATGGAACACATCGAAAATCGTGATATGTGGGAAGCAAATCGAACACTGGCTGAATGGCCAAATCGTTGTGTCGACGTGTGTGGGGAGTGACGATTGGCTTGAAAGAGTTGCGTCCAGCAAATTCAAGGACAAACCGTTTTTCGGTCAAAACCGGGAAGGCCGAATTTTTCTTCAAGACCACGGCAACCCGGTTTGGTTTCGCAACGTTGTCGTCGTGCCGCTTCGCTGCGTCGATTATTAGTTTTCGCTGAGCTTGAATTTTTGATTCGCCTCTGCCGGTTTCCAGAACTCCCCAGCATTCCACGCAAATATCGTTCATGCGTTGATCGCCCGAGCACCGATTCAATTCAAGCCGGCTTGTTCAAGATAACTTTTCCAATCGCGCAGCATGACTTTAAAAAAAATCGCACGGTCCGTTTCAATGGATTAGTACGGTTTGTCGAATCTCCTAGAGTAAGTTCGGCTGATGCGGACAGTTAGAAGTTGACTGACGCCCGCTGTGGTTTACTCTTCGGAAGAAATCTGCGCCATTATGCGGTCGACGAAATCTTTTGAGCAGTTCAAAGTTAAAGGATGCACTCATGAACGCTAACAGCACGCCAACCGATCCGGTATCGCCATCGGAGCCTATCTTGATTGTCAGCCAACCGATCCAGCGATCGAACGAATTGATCGAAAAAGAGTTCGATGCGTACGCGGCTCAATACGAAGAGGCATTGAATGAAGGTTTGAGTGTCTCAGGTGAAGGCCCCGAGTACTTCGCTCAGCGTCGAATTGAATGGACAGCCAAGGTTTTGCCCAACTTGGATAATATCGATTCGATATTGGATTTTGGCTGCGGAGTCGGCATTGCGACGCCTTTGCTTCAAGGTTTTATCAGGCCAGGCATGGTAGTGGGTTTTGATCCGTCAACGGCTGCGATCGAACGAGCCAAACGAGATTTTCCCGGAAGTTCAACCCGGTTTATTGCCACGACTCAAGATATTCACAGTAACCATTTCGATTTGGTTTATTGCAATGGAGTCTTCCATCACATTTTGCCCTCCAATCGTGATGCGGCATTTGAAACGGTTTATCGTTCATTAAAGCCTGGCGGCTGGTTCGCGTTCTGGGAAAACAATCCCTGGAATCCAGGAACACGCTACGTCATGAGCAAGATCCCCTTTGATCGTGACGCCATTGTTATTTCTCCAAGCCAAGCCCAGTCGTTGTTGAAGAAGGCTGGATTTGAAATTACCCGGCTCGATGCGTGGTTTCTTTTCCCGCGCTTCCTAAGCTGGCTGCGACCATTTGAAAACCTCGTTCACCGACTTCCGTTGGGAGCCCAGTATCTCGTTTTGGTGCAAAAGCCGAACTAGCGGTCAATCTAGAGCGTCCCCGTCCTACACTCTTACTACGGCGTTGCCTGACCCGTCGAGGTTGACTCATTCTTCTGATACGCAATCAACTTGTTTGGATCCTCGTCCGGCTGTACGATCCAGACACGACGATCGCCAAAGTATTCGATCAACTCCATGTCCTCAGCGGGGGATATCTCTCGCGCCCAAACGACATTTGCCTGATCAATATCCAGCCTGTTGTAGACCCATTCCTCATGGAAACAATGCGTCTCGTCGTTGTAACGAACAAACACGAGGTCTTTTTTCGGAAGCGCTTGCAAACGCGATTCAATCGTTTTTCTATGAGCTTGCCATGTTTCGTTCTGTCGACTCACTATTTCCGATGTGTCAATCACCATCCAGAAACAATGCATGACGGCAAGCAGCCAAACCAGTTTTTTGATAACGGGGTAGTGAAATCGCTGATCCCAGATTTCCAGCAGCCCTCCAAAGGCCAGCAACAAAATAATGGGCGCGATGGGAGCCAGGTATTGCGAGTCTCCCCAAGGCGTCACAAATCCGGCAGCCAATACAGGTACGAGGATCCCAATTGCAAGCCAAAAACGTCTCTGTCGCAAGGCGAGCGGGATTCCGAAAATCCCAAAAAACAGGGAACAACCAAAGAAGAAACCTTCTTGATTTAAGAACAATTCACCTTTGCGTTTCGCGAAAGCCAGCAGAGAGCCGTATTCAAGCTCCGTTCGCTTGACATCGGTTTCGTAAAACCGCTCGATGATCCGGTGGCGGTATTGCGGCATTTCCCCAGGATCCTGCCAAAGAAATAATGGATTCCATCCATAAGTCTCTTCATGGATCTGATAGGGCATTTTGAACATCTTCCCGGTGATGCTGGCGTTGTAGCTGAAAAACCCGAGCGCTGCGAGAGTGCCGACAGCGCTAACCGGCAAAACGACGCGAGTCAGAAAGAGACGCAGTTCCCAGGAAGAGTCTACAATTAGTTTCGCAAGCAACGCGATTGCGACACACACGGTGAGGACGCTTCCTTCCATGGGTCGAGTAATCACCAGCAATGAAACACCGCTCGCCCCGATCAAAGAGTACCGCAACTCAAATTTGGGGGTCAACCGAATCAATGCACCCAGTAACATGGCTCCGCCCAACATCGCAACCGCACCGCCCATATAAGATTGACCCCAAATCAGCTGGATTCCGGGGTGTGTGGACAACAACAGGCTAACAAACATATTCGCTCGTTTTGGCATCCACCCAATCAGCATCCACATCACGCCCGCCAGCGCGGCTGCTGTGGCAAAACAGGCTCCGATAATTGGATGTCCGAGCCATTGACCGACGGCAAGGGTTAAGGCTTGTCCCGGCGGATATTTTGATGCGTAACATGGCTCGTGAATCACGTGAAACGACTCAAAATGATGCCAATGTGGATGCGTGGGAGCTGAAGTTTTGAATTGAGACAATGCGTCGGCCGCAAGCAAATACGAGTACTCATCGTGAACTCGAGGAATGGGCAGGACGGCGGCAGACAAGGCGAACGCAATAAATGCACTCAATCCGAATGTGAAAATAACACAAAACTGCGTGTCTTCCATTCGATTGGAAAACCAGGCCAGAATGCTCGCCTTTGAAGGTGAGCCCTTGCCAGCGCAGTCGGAATGATTCATCACTACTCAACTCAATTCAGATGATTTCGCGAACCTTGAGAACGCAAATTTACTTGCGTTTCATACGAAGAACGCCCAGAAAAAAGCTTGAGAAAACGGTTTGAAATCCGATCGCCGCCAAGGTCATTCCGGGGATCACGATTCGCATCGTGTGCGCGTAGTTCAACGATCCAAATTCGGCTAACCGCCACTGATTGACGGCAATTCCCAGCAATCCAAGCCCGCCCAGGAACATGACAGATCCTATCGCGACACCTTTTTCGAGGCTGATCAGCCTGAAGAACTGGTTGAGCTGCTGGTCTTCGGGCAACAGACCTTCTGATATGGCAAAAGTCTTGCTGAAAACGGCAAACTGAATGAGCTGATAACCGACCAATACGGCTAATGTACCAAACAACATCGTATGAGCGTCCAGCGTTGCTCCCATAATTGTGATTCCCGGCAATGCTAACAGGTAACACAAAGTGCCAACTAACAAAAACAGTGTCCCAGGGATTTGAAACAGCCACTTGGGGCTGTACATCAAAAAGAAACGAAGCGTTCGCCAGCCATCACGGAACGTTCTCAGATGCGGCGCGTGAGTTTTACGTCCATCCGGATGTAAAGTAATTGGAACTTCAGCGATGTCTTTTTCGAAAACGCTGGATTTGATAATCATTTCCGTTGCGAATTCCATCCCTGTACAGCGAAGATTCAGCTCTTGATAAAACTCGCGTGAAAACCCTCTGAGGCCACAATAAACGTCATTAATGGGCGCCCTGAACATTCGACGGACCATTGCGGAAAACATTGGATTGCCCCACCAGCGATGCAAAAAAGGCATTGCTCCAGGGAGCACGTTTCCGCCACCCGCTGGAAGGCGACATCCTTGAACGAGCTGTTTGCCTTGCCGCAGTTTTTCAACAAACTTAGGGACTTCGAGAAAGTTGTAACTATCGTCGGCGTCTCCCATGATCACGAACTTGCCGCGAGCTGCGTTGATGCCGCCCATGAGGGCATTTCCGTAGCCTTTTTCACGAACGTGAACGACGCGGGCTCCGTGTTTTTTTGCGATTTCGATCGACCCATCGCTGCTGCCATTGTCGGCGACGATGACTTCGGCGACCAGGTTGTGCTCTTTGATAACTTGATTGCATTTTTGGATACAGATTGCCAACGTGTCCGCTTCGTTCAAGCAGGGCATCACAATCGACAGTTCAATCTGTTTCTCGCCCCCCAGAGCAAAGTCAACAAGCTGATCTACCTCGTCTATTTTTTGGATAACCTGACCAGAAGTGACAGACTGCTCAGAAGTGTTCGGCCCCTGATTATCGGAAGGAATCGCAGGTGGTTGCGAACTCGATTGAACCGCGAGATGAATCAAATGAGCATTGTCTGCCGAAGCAGAATCGTCGAAAAATGTTGGCATGACTTGGTCCCGAATACTTGTGAATCGCCGGCTAACCAGCGGTATTCAGCTGGTCGCGAACTGGGTTGGTCGGGTCGGTCATCTGATCCCGGGTGCTGCGCCCGCAGATCAACTCGGCGATGAGTTAACGAAGAAAGTTAGGTCACAGCAACCCAAAGTCAATTCATACGCATCCGGCAAACTCAAAGTCCTTCAGATTTGTTTGCCTAAACGAAGCAATCGTTACAAGCGTTAGAGAAACGGAGCCGCCCCGCTACCGATGAGTCAGGAGAGAGGTCGGGGGCATCTCGGCGGTGGGCGAACCAGTCCAAATTAAACCGTCTATTAGGAATACTTTGAAAAAGTCATTTTGAGACGGCCTTAATTTGTCTCAGCAAAAGAATCTCACGCAAAAAACGAGAGATCCTTCAACTCGCTGCACTCGGTTCAGGATGACTTCAGTTTATCCAAGCCACCGGTCAGTTCGAGATGGCGACGGTGTATTCGAGACGGATGCAACAGCAGATGACTACTTCTTCTTGCGCAGTTTTTTCCGCGACTTGAACAGTTGTTCGATCCGTTTTCGGTCGGTCGTTTCTTTGTCGCGAGCCAGGCAAGCGAGCTCCCAAGCATCTCGTTTTCCGTACTTGGACCACGAAAAACTGATTTTCTTTCTTTTTCCTTCTTCGCTGACCCAGGAAGCGCAATAGGAAAAATATTCGGCGCCTTCTGCTTCTGCCTGGGCAACATGAACTCCGACTTTTCCAGTCGTGTTGCGCACCGATTTGACGTTTTTGGTCGTTTCAGGTTCTGGCAGTTCTTCGACCCATGCCTCGTATTTTGCCTTCGCAGCGTCTAGTGCTTTTCGTTTTCCACCATAGGCAGAATCCGAAAAAAACTGGTTGTATTTTTTGCCTTTGCGGCAAATCCGGACCATAAAACCGTAAGTCTTACGTTCCTCGATTTCGAATCGCGTAATTCCTGGTGCAACTTTTTTGGTGGGCATGATTGACCAATGGTTGGACTAACTCTGAAAGGTGACCTTATTTGACAGGATCAAGATACCACGTCTCAAATAATCCGGCTAGCGATTGTGGGCGCATCCTTTTGTAAAAAGACGCGAAACAGGACGCACCAACACCACCCAAATTAGCTGTTTTTCTCGACGTCCCCACCCGCTTCGGTGGTTGCGGCGACCGCCGAGTCGTTCACAATTTGGTCCGCCGTCAGGGCAGCCTCGATCAACTTCATGATTTCAGCCATCGGTTTTCGCTGGTACTTGAAGTCGTCCAACACGAATTGTCTGGATGTACCCTCTGTTTGATAAGAGATTTTTGCGATACCCTTTTTTTCCCACTTTTTCTTATCAATTTTCTCGATCGAATCGAATCGCACCACCGGCCCCCAGCTCCCTCGAACTGATTCTTCGTCACCTTCGATCCAACTACCCTTTGTCCGCACATACCAGATGATCAACGGGACAGCGACTAACGCGCATCCCGACGCCATCACGTATTGCCAGACAATATATTCTCGGAGTTGTTTGGGAGTCTTTTCCGGGATTCCGTTTTTCCATCCGCGCTCCTTGACGATCTCCTGCCAACGCTTGGACTTCTCTGTCTTATCCGCAACGTCTTGTTCGAGCTCGGCATATGCTTCTGAACGAGGCATCTTTTTGGGGGCCAGGACAATTCCATCCAACAAACAGTAAAGACCAAACGCGATGCAAGCAAATGCGATAAAAAGGTATTTTCTCAGGAACTTGAGTTCCGCGTTCGCACGAATCGTCATCGGTGGCTTGCCCTTATTTGAAAGAGACGAAAGAAACTTATACAGGTATTTTTTGATGATCGCCACTTCTTATCTTAAACAAGACTTGAAATGAGCGTTATCCCCAAATGAATCTGACCTTGGTCCACGGAAACAAGCCCCGGTCAAGCGAACGCGGTCCGAATTTGGACACTGGTTTTTGCATCGATGACCAGTTTCCCCGATGTAGACAGCGTATTTTCACATAAACACAGTAAGAGTCGCCAAGTTGGGGCTAAGAATGAAAGTCATTTTCGCCTATAATACACGTCAATCCAGATGTTAATAACAAAGGAGGATCGCTTTTATGGCAACCGAAATAACCCGGGAACAATGGGCAATTGAAACCGAACGTTTGTGTCCAAGCACCCAGGCATTTACTGCGTACGAGCAACTCGAGAGATCTGTTGCTGAAGAAACCGATTTGGACTGCACGTATTTTTGCGTGCCTCGAGGACAATCCGATTACTGTACCTTTACTGGATCAGTTGCGGGTCGAATCGACATTATTCAGGTCTACAAAGGGATATGCCAGTTGAACTGGCGGTGGAAACCCAAGATTCCGGGGCTGAACGAAGAACAGCATAGTGAAATCAACCGAATCATGGATGAGTTTCGCAGCGAGCTTAATGGGAAAGAGGGTAAAGGCTGGGAAACCGTGAAGGTGCTCCGACTTGGTATCGACAACGTGCAAGACGCAATTAAGAAAGTTGCGGCTGGCGTAGACGAAGTAATGACCATTGCCAAACAAGCGTAACGTCAAGTCTTTCAAAAAAAAATAGCTCCACTTATGCGTGGAGCTTTTTTATCGCGCTGACGGATTCAACAAAGCCATTCACCGCCACCGCTACTGCGGAGCTTGTTCGTCGTAAGTGATGATTGTCTTCACGTAATTTGCTCGTTCAAAAGCGGTAGAGTCATGGCCAGGTTGCCGCTGAATCAATCCCCGCATATCGGCAATTGAAGCGAACTCTTTACCTCTCATATATGCTACCAAATCGTCGATGATGGCTGTCACAGTCCCAGGACCATGTCGTAAAAGTACCGATGCCAAACTAACCACATCCGCGCCAGCCAAAACAAGTTTTGCGACGTCTTCGGCACAATGCGCGCCGCTCGATGCTGCGAGGGAAAGCCTGACTTGCGATCTCAAAATTGCAATCCAGCGAAGCGGAAGTCTCAACGCGTCACGCGTACTTAATGTCAATCGAGGTGAAACTTCAAGCGTGTCGATATCAACGTCCGGTTGCAAGAAACGATTAAAAAGCACGAGACCATTAATGCCTTCGGCGCTCAGACGAGCTGCCATGTTCGGGAGCGAGCTGAAAAAAGGTCCAAGCTTGACCGTCAACGGGATCTTGACCTGAGCCCTGACAGCAGAGACGATTTCAAGGTACCTTTCCTCGACTTGGGCACCGGTCATGGAGGCGTCGGTAGGAACGAAATAGACGTTCAACTCGAGCGCGTCGGCGCCGGCCTGTTCAATCAGACTAGCGAAACGCATCCAATCGCCCATCTCGCCGCCGTTGAGACTCCCGATGATTGGAATACCGACTGATTTCTTGGCAAGTTCAATGTTTTTCAAGTATTCATCAAGCCCAACGACGTAATCAGAAGGGAGCGGAAATTCCCGGTTCGTTGAACGCAAATTCTGCTGACCAACCTGCCTGAGTCGATCGCTTTCAACCTGCTCCGCAAACAGCGAATACATAACCGCGGCCGCCGCTCCGGCTTGTTCCAGTTGTTCCAGCCGATGAGTCTCCCTGGTCAAAGGACAGGCAGCCACGATCACCGGATTGCGAAGCATTAGGCCCAAATACTCAGTTGTTAGATCTACTTGCATTATCCCGATTCCGTGAAAACGTTTCGACGATTGATTGACAAGACTCCATAACCAAAAAGTATACCACCAGTGGGCGATCCGAATACCTAACCGCGATTCGAATTTAAAGTTGTCGCAATCCGGCTGTATCAATTGGGCGCAGCCTGTATAGAATTGTTTGGAGGCGTTTCTAGACGACTTTTTTCCTATGACCAACGACCACCAGCCAACCATTCATCTCGATCAGTTTCTCAAACGTTGCGGCGTCGCGACGGGTGGACAAGCCAAGCTCATGATCCAAGGTGGGGAAGTTATCGTGAATGGAGAAGTTGAAACGCGGCGACGACGACAGCTTCGCGCGGGCGACGAAGTCGCTTTCCTGGACGAGCTTTTTGTCGTCGCACCTATGGAGCACTAAACAAAACACGGAACCGGCGTGAATCTGTCATCGACAGTTTTCTGATCAGCTTCACTCACTAAGCCTGTGACAAGAAATCGCTACGAAGATCCGCCAATCTCAAAATCTCTCGTTCCCAGAACCGCGCTGCAATTGTTCGCACCCGACTGTATTCCGTGACGGAATGATTTTCGGATAAATGTACGAGGCAACGAGTCCCACAGATTACTTTACTAAGTCGGACTCGTAACCTCGTCCACTGCCCGAACCTTGAGTTGTGATGGAATACTAGCTCGAGACGCGAGCGGTGGCATTTTTTGCCCTGCCCAACATCCCTTTGGGTTGGGCCTGTTCGTGCCAAACAGTTCCTTGGACTTTGGTCTTTTGCCAATTCGCACCCAGCATCAGACAATTAATCCCCGATCCAATGCCAAGAAACGCGACGTTCTGATCTGGACCCACAAAACCCGCTTCGGCTGCCAAGGCAAGTGTGACAGGTAACGCCGCAGCCCCGGTGTTTCCAAGTCGATCAAAAGTCGCGAAATCGTTGCGGGGATCCAGGTTTAGCGATTCAAGCATCAGCTTTCGATGAGTTGCACCTACCTGGTGGCAAATTGTTCGATCGATATCTTGAGTTGACCAATTCGTGGCCGCGAGCAGATCTTTGAAATTTACCTGCCCCGTTTCGATACCGCGGCGCATTAACTCTTCAGAGTCCGTATTCATCAGCGGCGACATCTGGCTGCCAGCCTGATCCTGCTGACTCTGGCAAAGATCGTTGAATTGCGTATTTGCGTTTGCCGTTCCCCCGATCAGCCGCGTATTGGATCTGGAGAGGGATTTGTGGGTCAGCAACACCGCGCAACTCGCGGATCCGATCGTCAATGATGCAAAGGCTGGCTTGACGCTCTTGCGAGTTAATTGCTCGTTGGAGTTAAGCTCGTCAATCGTTGCTTCGACAAGCTGTCGCCCGCCCTCGGATCCAACCACGAGACCGGCTTTGATTTGCCCCAGTTCGATCATGTTGGCGATCTGAATCATGCCGTTGAGCACACCAAGGCACGCATTCGACACGTCATAAATCACGCATTCCCGCGGAAGACCAATTTGATGGTGAACGGTGCAGGCGGTCGCGGGCTCGAGAAAATCGCGGCACACCGAGCCATGAATCAAACACCCAATTTGAGTGACGTCAAATTGCACCGCATCAATCGCCGACTTACAACTCGATACACTCAACTGACTTGGACGAGTCGCGGCAGGCCAAAACCGACGCTCGCAGATACCCGTCATCAATTCCAGCCGTCCCGCCGGAAGCCTGAGACGCTCGTAAAGGGGACTCAATCGGGATTCAACGTCGTCGGAGGTCCAGATTTCGCCAGGTAGGGTATACCCCAACGATTCGATGCAGACACTTTCGTAACGCATTAAAATGACGAATCCTTCATTTCACGGTTTTTTTATGGTTATTGGTGATCTAAGCAAATGACCACAACATCAATTCTGCCAGCAATGCTAGCTTTGCTAGCACAACATATGGGTTCTCTCGGAACCGCCAATCCAAAATACATCAAAAGCTTGACCTTTGAAAAGATCACGTCAACATGGTTCTCAACGGTTACGCATGAAACGTAATCAACCAGCCCCGTACTGAGGAGTTAACGACGAAAGCTTAGGATGGGCTATTTCGTCGAGCAAGTTATTTGTGAACCACTTCTTCCCAAATATCTTACTGCTTGTTGATGTCAGAGCCTCGAAAGTCGAAATCTGACATCGCCCACGATATCCCAACCCAAACAAGAGTCAACGCTGATCCCGGAATCTACTTGAGAATCGGGAAAGGAAACGGGAATTCGCTTTATCAGCCTATTCTCAAGCAGCCAAAACTCAGGTTCCTTCGCCTTGTCGTTTGCTTCTAAACTAAAACGACTCATGACGAGTCCCAGATCAAACGAAGGAGTTAAGGATGATTGGAAAGCCATTGGTTGGAATCAATGCGGATTTTCGTAGTGCACAGGGAAATCAGCCTTCATTTTCCGTCGTAACAGCGGGATATTTCGACAGTATCAGTCGGGCTGGGGGTGTTCCCATCATTGTCCCGCCGCTGCAGGATGATAGCGATATTGTCAACTTGCTGAATAAACTCGATGGTTTTGTGATGATCGGCGGAGCCGACCTTGATCCTCGTCGTGATGGATTTATGCTCCACCCCTCCATTCGCCCAATGGACGCTCGACGCGAAAGCTTTGATCGCCGACTCATGCAAGGAATCGTCGATACCCGAACGCCCGTTTTTGGAATTGGCGTGGGAATGCAATTGTTGAATGTGAGCATGGGGGGCAACCTCTTCCTGCACATTCCCGAAGACCTTCCCAACGCCATTCCGCACAAAGACCCACAGGATCCGGGTCACCGGCATAGTCTGGACGTCGTTCCAGGCTCGTTAATGGAACGTGTTTATGGTGATGGTGAAATCCGCGTCAGCAGTCGACATCATATGGCGCTTGATGAAGTTGCAGATGGCTTCAACGTGACAGCTCGATGTCCCGACGGCGTCGTTGAGGCGATTGAAAGCGATATGGCCGACTGGTTCGCGATCGGCACCCAATTTCATCCCGAAAACGAAGCGGCTTCAGCACTTGACGTTCGTGTATTTGAAGAGTTTCTCGATGGCATTCGCCAGAACGCTGCTCCAATGTTGCGAGTGGTGGCATAACCCCTGATAGCAGCTTCGCGTGAAGAGGCTTGCGATTCGCTGCTTTTTGAAACGAATTCAAACTAAGTTTTGAAACGAAGCGGTTGGTGCCGATGAATAATCGGTGCCGCCGCTTTTTCGTTGCTAGCGGCCGAATTTAACCGTGCAGTCAGCCCATGATGTTTCCCTTTCCAAAGCTCTGGTCAGACCCCGAGCATGATGATGCCGTCGCGAGGATTGATCGCCATTTGGCAGATCGAACACAGCGATTGTCCGCAGGCATTTCGGTGTCATCCGATTTTGCAACGGTCCACGGTGGATTGTTAATCACGAGTGGCCGCGGCAAGTATCTTCGCGTAAATCATGTCGCGAACGCCGAGCTGCAGATCCCAGTATCAATTTCGAATTCGTTTCGGCAGCTCCTCTCGGAATCGGGTTCGAACATCGCTCCGCTGGCGCAGGCCAAATCAGATCTCGCCGAGTTTCAGGCTCAAGTCGCCGAACAAATCAAAATGAAGGCGGGCAAGTATGTTGACCGTCTACTCACGGTCGCGGTCAATGACCCCGGATGTTGGTCAACCGACTTTGATGGCCAAGTCTTTTATTCAAGTCTTTGTGACACCAATCGTCTGTCTGAAATGTGCGGACTCAACGTAATTGACGCTTTTCCAGCTCGAGATTTAGCGGTAGGCGGCAAGGGAAAGTTGCTGGAGGCGATGCCTTTGTGGTTGCTATTTGCCGATCGCAGTCCACGCGTGGCAAAAAGTTACGTCGCCGTGATTCGATTTGATTCGGACACCACAGTATTTCTGCTTCCCCCGTCAGATGGATTGGACGCCGAAGTTCCCGACATCAGATGTATTCACTCACCCGGTATCGGCTTCATCCGAAAACTGCTCGCCACACTTGGAACCCAAACGGATGAAATTATTCTCGATCTGGCGGCACACTATGTCGGTGGGCAAAGAATCCCGGAACTAATCGACTTTTGGTCGTCGCAATTTGATCATTCGAAACAGCAGTCCAGCCATCCATTTTGTTCGCCGAACGAAATGGTTTGGAATGAGGAAGAACTGGTTGCGAAAACCGCCCTGTTTTTGAAATCCAACTCCTACTCGGTTTCAGCAATTGTACGGTCGGCGATCGCATTTGTGGTCGAGTTGATACGAACGGAAATCAAACATCAAGCTGGTGTTGCCGCAACAGATCGAAAACACCTTGACCGAATCTGGATCTCGGCTGAAGAAGAAACACAAGCGGTCATCATTAATCAAGCTCAACAGACGTTTAAAACATCAGAGATTCAAACGACAACTCAGTTGGGGCTCACCAATTCAAAACTCTCTGCAGTCGCCGCGGCAATAATGGGATTAATGCATGTCGATCAAATGGCCTCCAATATTCCTTGGCTGACCGGAGCAAACTGCTTGCGAACGCTGGGACAATTAACGCCAGGTCGACCTTCAAATTGGCGACAACTCGTCATGGACATGGCTGATTTTCAGCCGCCGGCCATGAAGTTAAGGGATGCGATTTGATTCGTGAGTCGCCGTTTCAACTCCCACAAATAAAGCCGCCAATAAGAAAAACAAACGCGATTGAGCCAGAAAATCCAAGATAAGAACAGTAGGCGGGTCAGCTGCAATCGCGTTTGATTATAGTGGCGGGATGAACGAGCTGCCCGTGAGACGGCGGAGATGAGATTGAGGGCATTAGCGCTCGTTCACATTATCCACCTATCGCAACCAATGTGCCAAATCAACCCTTATGGCGAATTATTGTGAAACGGTGGTTTTTTGTCTTCGCCAGATGAACGAACTCATCAGAAACGTCTCAAACTGAGAGCAGATTTTCTTTTCGAGATTATTGGTCCCGCTCAGCAACACCTCGGGCAAGACCTCGCGCGACGACTTCCAGAGTGCCTTCTTGCACGTCGTTTC
>JAHEJI010000151.1 GCA_024638965.1 Planctomycetaceae bacterium | reverse complement strand
CTCATGAAATAGTTTTCGCCAAACGGTTTGCACCATCGACATTCGGCAATGATCTCGCTCGCCGTGTCCTTCAATCGATAGATTGCCAGTGTTGCCGAAGCTCGTTGGGCGATGGGTTTTTGTGAAATCAAACAGATTCCGGCCGAAGAGATATTTCGACTAAACGCGTGTATTTCTTCTTCACTGCCGTCCACCTTCAGGGTTACAGGGCAGACCAGACGTTCCCGATGAACACTCCTCAATTCGGTTATATAACGTGCATCGTCATTAATAATGTCCTTGATCAGACGATCGATTTCTGGACTGACGAAAAGTTGATTGCCGACCAACATAATAGACCTCGTTATACTAGCTGCGAAGTTGATTTTGCCTGGCGCCGCTGACCAAGCTCTGAAATCGAAAGTGGAAAATTAGGCGAACGACGAATGCAAGCCGTTTGTGATCCGTAAAAGCCGGACAAAAGGCGTGATTCGAGCTACGAAAATCTAGGTCGTAAACCACATCGAACCAGCCTTACCGAGCAAATACGCGGTGTCATCGAGACGAAAAGCGATCGGTTATTCTGCTAACACGGATTAGTTAGATCCGTAAGATCTGATCAGGATAATCGTCATCGATTTGACATTTCATCACATTCCTTTTTAATGGCAGGCAGAATTCAGCGCGTTTTTCCCCAATCTTGACTTCTCGAACTACTTTGGGCTTTTGGCCAAAGGCTCCCGGACGAATTGATTTGACTCAAGTAACAAATGAAAGTGCAGCTCAAAAACAGGTTTTCCTGGCCGATGTCGTTCAAGGCCTGAGTCAACCGATCAAGAAGCTTCAATGCAAATACTTTTATGATGAACGCGGATCGCAGCTGTTTGATCAAATTTGCCAATTAGATGAGTATTATCTGACTCGCACCGAACAATCCATTATGGATCAGTTCGCAGGTGAAATCGCAGATCAGCTGGGCATCGGCGTAATGCTGGTCGAATTTGGAAGTGGTAGCAGTACCAAAACACAGGTGCTCCTAAGGCATCTTAATCAGCCGGTTGCTTACGTTCCCTTGGATATTTCTGAAGAACATCTTTTGAAAACGGCGGAAGGTTTGCGAATCCAGTTTCCCGATATTGAAATCCTGCCTGTCGTTGCGGATTTTACAAAAGGGTTCACGTTGCCCGTCTCGAAAAAGCGACCTTCGCATGCAGCCGTTTTCTTTCCAGGCTCGACGATCGGAAACTTTGAGCCAGATGCGGCAAAATCAACGTTAACCTTGATCGCCGAACTGCTGGGGCAAGATGGTGGTCTGCTAATTGGAATCGATTTGCAAAAAGATCCCTCGATTATTCACGCTGCCTACAATGATGCCAGTGGCGTAACCGAACAGTTCAATTTAAATCTGCTTCATCGGGTGAACAACGAATTGGGCGCCGATTTTGATATCAAACAATTTGAGCACCTGGCTAATTACAATGAGCAACTCGGGCGGATTGAAATCTATGTGGTCAGCAAATGTAATCAAGTCGTTACCTTAGGTGAACATACGTTTACGTTCAAAACGAATGAGAGAATATTCACGGAGTACTCTCACAAATATACCATCGAAGGATTCGCCAAACTGGCAGCGGACTCAGGATTTGTACTTCGTAAACACTGGACGGATGAAAACCAGATGTTTGCGGTCTTACATCTGGTTCATCAGCCCATCAAAAATTGAAAGACAATCGAAATGCCTAAAGCAATTTGGAATGAAACGGTTATTGCAGAAAGTGACGCAACGGAAATCGTCGAGGGAAATCACTACTTTCCCCCTGAGTCGATCAAGCAAGAATGCTTTCAGGCATCTGATACCACAACTGTTTGCGGCTGGAAGGGAACCGCAAACTATTATGACGTTGTCGTCGGCGGACAAGTCAATCCCGGGGCGGCATGGTACTACGCCGATCCAAAGCCGGATGCTGCCAACATTAAAGGCAAGATCGCGTTCTGGAAAGGCGTGCGAGTCGAAGCCTAAGGCATTCATTTCGAGATTCGTGGTTGGCGTCTTCGTCGATTATTGGCCAGCCCTCTCAACAAGACTTTTTTCAAGGTGTTCAAATGTCAATTGTCTCTTCTCCCGGACTCTCCGTCGCTCAGCGATACCAGGCCATTCGCAAATTCACTGAGCAGATTGTAGAACCACTTTCCCCCGAAGATTGCATGGTTCAATCGATGCCAGACACCAGTCCGATGCGTTGGCACATGGCCCATACGACTTGGTTCTTTGAGACATTTATTTTGCGGCCCCGGCCCGAATACACCGTCTTTGACGAGCAGTTTAGCTACCTGTTTAATTCCTATTACAACAAAGTCGGCGATCAGTTTCCCAGGCCCCAAAGAGGATTAATTTCAAGACCTGGATTGGAACGGATCAAAGAATATCGGGATTACGTTGACAAGCACGTATGCAAGTTGCTGATATCCGGGGAATTGTCCGGCGAAATGGAGTACGCGATCGAAGTCGGGCTCAATCACGAGCAACAACATCAGGAACTGATGTTGACGGACGTCAAACACGCGCTGTCGTGCAACCCAACTCTGCCCGTCTATGAAGAGTCCCCAGCAGCTCCTTTTGAATCGCCAAATCAAGAGTGGTTTGAATTCTCCGAAGGGATTTACGAAGTTGGCCATGAGGGTAAGGGGTTTGCCTTCGACAATGAGTCGCCACGTCATCCCGTATTCGTTCAAGATTTCTCAATGGCGGGCCACCCGGTTTCCTGCGGCCAATTTATTGAATTCATCAACGATGGCGGATATAACCGCCCTGATCATTGGCTTTCTCTGGGTTGGACAACGGTTCAGGACAAAGGTTGGAACGCACCCTTGTACTGGGTGAACCGGGATGGCAATTGGATGCAATTTACTTTGTCTGGATTGCATCCCGTAAATCGCGATTGGCCGGTCTGCCATGTCAGTTACTTCGAGGCGGATGCATTCGCGCGTTGGGCAGGGGTTCGTTTGCCAACCGAGTTTGAATGGGAGCATGCTTCGATCGAGTCTGGTGGCGACCAGTTTGCCGAATTGTTGATGAATTGTGGAATGGCGATTCACCCTACGGGAGGCGAAACAGAAAAAGACCAACCGGCGCAGATGTTTGGTGGAGTCTGGGAATGGACCAGCAGTAGCTACGCCCCTTATCCAGGCTATGTTGCGCCCCCCGGGGCTCTTGGCGAGTACAACGGCAAGTTCATGTGCAACCAGTATGTACTCCGCGGCGGTAGCGTTGCCACCAGCAGCAACCATATTCGACCAACGTATCGAAACTTCTTCCCACCGGAGGCAAGATGGCAATTTAGTGGCTTTCGCCTGGCCAGGTAGGACTCCGTTTGGATGCTTGTCACGAAACTTTTTGTAGTCCAAATGCTGTTGCATTGTTTTGGATTATCGAATGAAATGCGGGGCAAAGAAATTCATGGACGAAAACATGGCAAAGCTTATTGAACGACCGGCCTTTCGACCGGGATGCGATCCACTACTCCAATGCGATGCAATCCATGTCGGGATGCCCAAATGCGGAAGCACGTATTTGCAGAGTGTCGGTTTGGCGGTCGACTTTCTCTCAAACAATTCTTGACGTCTCCCCATTCACCGGCCAATCCGGAAAGCAAAAGCGATAGTATTTTTCTTCGTGTGCGATATGACCAATATCTGGATTGCCTGAGGCAAATATTTGGACGTGAGAATGTACACGTCTTTTTCTTTGAGGACTTTGTGAATCATTTTGAATTGTTTATGGCTGATTTATACGGCAGCATCGGCGCGGACCGAGAGTTTGTCCCACCAAACCAGTTAGTATGGCGACGCCCCAATTACTTCGTCGCCAATGCATTTCGCGTGCTGAACAAGTCGGCCACGAGCAAACGAAACACAGGACTGTTGCCGTACTCGTTTTATTTGGCCTATCGACGCTGGTTCGAAAAGAGGATTTTTTCCAGCAAACGGCTCAATCCGATTTTCAATCCAGCGATGAAACAATTTGTTTGCGGATCCGTTCAAGAAGAAATTTGCCGGTCAAATCGGAGACTTGCGCAGATGCTTGACGTGGACCTTGGCAGATTGGGCTACGATCAATCATAACTGCTAATTAAGAAAAAACCGCGATGACTCCGCCAATCATGTTGCCCACGACAACAAATGCTGAGATGACGACGGAAATGATTGCCATGATCTTTCCTGCCTTGGTCAAATTGCGGCCTGCCGGGTTTCGAATTCCTTCGTCCATCTCATTTAGATCGGCATTGGCACAGACCCAGGTCACAATCCCTGCGATCCCGCCGACGAGGCAACTGGAAAAGACAAATGACAGGATTCCCATAATTAAGATTGTTTGGCCCCGATGCGGTTTGCCAAGCGCGTAGCCTTGAGTTACCGGAGTCACGAATCCTTTCGGGATCGCCGAACCATATCGCGGTATAACATTCGGCTCGGCAGGCGGAACATCGATGGAAGGGTAGGTTTCAGCCGATGTACTTCCTGCCGGCGTATTCTCAGCGTTGGAGGCGGAGGAAGCAGGATTGTATCCCGGAGCTGTATACGATGGACCAGAGTAGTTCGATGGCGGGCTTGCAGAATCGGAAAATCTTCCGCTTAACGGTCCAGAGTCTGGCGCCAGAGTTGGCGCTTCACCGGAATGACTAAGGATTTCAACTTCGCTATCAGAGCCAACCACAGGCGGAATGTTCGAACTCGAAGCTAATCCAACTTCCTCACGGTTCGCAAAACGGCGAAGGTCTTCGACCATTGCTACCGTCGTTTGGTAACGATCTTCTGGTCGCTTGGCGACCATCTTTTTGAAGATTCGATCGAGTTCTGCGGCAGCGGTCGGATCGAGCATTCCACGCAGATCGACCGCAAGCGGCGGAAGTGGCGCCTCGCGATGCGCCAGGATTGTTTTTACAACCGTGTCTCGAGAATAAGGACTCTTGCCCGTCAACAGACGATACAAAGTACAGCCAAGCGAATAAATGTCGGAACGAGCGTCCGCAGCGCGCGTATCTTCGGCTTGTTCGGGCGACATGTACTCGACCGTTCCCATGACTTGGCCGGTTGTGGTCAAGTGCATTGAAACGTTTGAATCCCCGATCGTCTGACCACCGATCCTGGCGAGTCCCATATCGAGAATCTTGATCGTACCTTCGTCATCCAGGAGTAAATTGGAGGGTTTGATGTCGCGATGGACCACGCCTTTGCGATGTGCGTACTCAAGTCCCAAGGAGGCCTGCAAAATGTAGTCGACCGCGAGATTGACTGGAATCGGTCCGAGTCGCTGTAACACCTGAGCCAAATCGTGACCAGGCACATATTCCATGACAAGGTAGTGAAAACCATGGTGCTCGCCGGCGTCGTAGGCGAGAACAATGTTCGGGTGAGTCAACTGAGCCGCGACTTTGGTTTCCTGATAAAAACGCGCCACAGCAGCTTCGGATTCGAGCGCCGTAATCGGCAGGATCTTAATCGCGACTTTGCGATCCATGCGGCGATGGGTGGCCAGCAAAACCGTTCCCATTCCGCCTTGGCCCAGTTTGTCCATCACCAGGTAGTCGCCAAAACTAATGTCGGCGGCTAAGCCCAATCTGAACTTATCGGCCTGATACGTTGTAATATTGCCTTCGGAAATGAGCCGGTTCAAAAGCGCATCGACGCCAGTTTCGACTTCCTGATCGAATTTGGTTGCCTGGTCCGAAGACAGCAATCCGGCTTGGGTGATTTCGTGAAGGATTTTTTGAGCCGAATCGGCCATTAAACTATCGAACAAGAGAACTGGGCTGTGAAATCGGATGTCTATCCAATTTAGTCCATCCCACGATTGGATTCAAAGGATACGAAGCCGCGGAGATATTACCGGGAAATTAGGGCGTTGGTTTCACCAAAATCGTCAAATCAGACACCGATCCTGCTGCGATCCTGAGGAGATCAAGTCGCCCGCGCGTGAAATAAAGGCAAGCATGACTTGTAAAAACGGCTTATTTCTCGAGGACACGATCTCTTGAACGCTCGAAGCCGACCAGGCAGTGTGGGCTATTTCGGAATAGCAAAGCGATGCTACTTCGCAACTGAACTGTAACCCGGTCTGGCATCTGATGATCGTCCACCAGGATCGGAATGGTATCATGTGTCAGTTCAACCCAAATTGTTAGGAAAGCCAATGAAACCTAACGACGCGATCAAACTTTCAATTGACACCGCTGACCTGGTCGCACGATCTTACCTGGGAGATTTGACCAACGAAGAAATGATGCAACGACCGGCCGCAGGCTGTAATCACATCAAGTGGCAAATCGGCCATCTGATTGAGTCGGACTTCCGCACGATCGACAGTTGTTGCAAGGGGTCGATGCCGACATTACCGGAAGGCTTTGCCAAAAAATACAACAAGCAAACGGCTTCCATCGACGACCCTGACGCGTTTCACAGCAAATCTGAGTTGATGAAGCTTTATGATCAGCAACGATCCGCGATCTTGAAAACGTTGGCAACATTGACACCAGAAGAACTGGAGAAACCGGCCCCAGAAGCAATGCGTTCATACGCGCCTACAGTCGCTGCGGCCTTTAGTTCGTTAGGAATTCACTGGACGATGCACGCGGGTCAATGGGCTGTGATTCGAAGGCAATTGGGACGAGCCCCACTATTCTAGACTATCTACCGACCCTTCAGTACCAATGCGCATTGGCGCAAGAATCAGATTTCGCGAACGCATTCGCATAGGATTACAAAATACGGCCTGCATAAAGAAAACTAATACGATCAGCAAGCATCACGTTTTGTCCGTTTTTTGTGTATCGATTTGTGGGCCATGGATGTTGACTAGCTCGGATGGGGTATCCCCTGATTGATGTGAGCTTGGGTCAGTGGATAATTCGCAACACTGCTTGGAATGGAAAAGGCAAATTATGCTCCATGTTTTTTGACGTCGACACGGCGAGTCGAAATTATCAGATCATCGTATGCCGCTTCTTTCCAAAAAAAATGAGAACGAGGTTCGTCGGTTCTCGAGTCAATGGAAGATCTTAGTTTTGGACCCATAGTTGAGGCACAACTTATGAAACGATTATTCTTATTGATGGCGATGTCATGTTCGGTCGGAGTGGGACCGCATGGTGATGCTCCGCAACAAATATGCTCGTCGGGGAAATGTTATTCGGCAACGTCCGTTTCGTCCACGGCCCAATACCAGCAAGGAACTATAGTTGTTAATTCGGGGTATTCATCGACCTTTGTGCAACCCGTTTATTCACAGCAAGCCTGCTCTCAACCGGTTTGTTCGCAGCAAACTTGCTCAAAGCAGATTTACTCTCAACCGAAATATTCACAAATTGCCGTTACACAACAAATCTATTCGCAGCCGACATACTCGCCACCAACTGTTTCGCAGCATGTTTGTTCACAACCTGATTGTTCGCAACAAACTTGTTCGCCGCCGACTTCCAGTCAACCGCAGAACTCCCCAGTGGTGTACTCCCAACCGGTGAGTTCGCAACAGGTGTATTCGCCACCCGCGGTTTCGACCTACACTGCGAATTACGACAACGGTTGCACGCCTACTTACCCGCAGTCCAATTTTGCGACAACGGCTTACAGTTCACCAAGCTGTTCGACGACCTCGTATTCGACTGTGGCGATTTCGAGTCCTTGCGATTCAATTTGCTCTACCGGTACTTTCGCGAGTTATCCGTCCGCCAATACGTGTTCATGTAACTCGTGTGAAACGACTTGCGTAAGACGAGCGCGGCGGTGGCGACGCTGATGGGCTTCGGTTTTGTACGGCAAAAAGCACAGCTGCTCAGGTGAATCCTGGTGTTTTCAGGGGCAGTCACAGATGCTGGTACGCTTGTGTTTTTTCCGCTAGGCGGAAAATCGGTGATTATCTGACGAATGTTGTCATCCAGATTTAATAGCTCAAGATTGTTTTCTCAATCTCGGGCCTTTTTTTTGCAATTGACGCTGGTCAAGTCGATTTTCGATCGTAAACCACTTATCATCTTGGTTCGGACCAAATTAATCCTTCCTGATAATCAGTTGGCAAAGGAAAAAGAAATGACAGAATCCAAGCATGGAAAGGGCTTTGCGTTGCGGTTGGTCGTACTCCTGGGAATATTGGCGGTGGCTGCCGGAGTTTATTACTACGATCGTTTCGTTTTACCCGAGAAAAACAAGGCATTGATTGAAGCAGCCTATCAACTCATGATTGCTCCTGACGAGGAAGGAGACGGGATCACCAAGGAAGAAGTTGCAAAAGCGATCGGATTTGCTCCACAAAGCGCAGTGAACCAGGACGGTTACGACATCGAAAAATACGAGTTCCAACGAGCGTTGCCATTTCTGCAAGGTGAATATTTGAATGTGATCTATCAAAATGGATCACTGGTTAAGATCATTCAAAACAAAGAATTTGATCCAAAGGATGTTGATAATTCGATGGGGATCAGACCACAGGATCCTGCCAAGTTTAAAGGTCAAAATGTAGAAATCGGAGTCGCGGGGGGTGGTGGCGACGAAGCGGATGAGGACGAGGACAAGGATGACGACTCAAACGAGGGCGGTGAAGACGAAGGCGAAGAAGCATCCGAAAAGTCCGGCGATGAAGACAAAGACAATTGACGCATAAAGTGTTGATCGAAAAACAACAAGCCTGCACATTTGATGTTCAGGCTTTTTTTGTGGATGGCCAAATACTTCGTTGATTCTATTGGACGGTTCCTTCGTTTAACTGTTGCCCAACGGGCCGCGTTTTGCCTTCCAACTCGCGAGGCGTTCCCCACGCAGTTAACCGATGCGTATTCAATTTTGCTCTCAATCTTCACCGACGTTGAAATCCACGATCAAGGGGCGATGGTCAGAGCCAAGATTGGGCCCAACTCGATAGTCCAGCACTCGGATATCCGGGCTGATCAATACGTGGTCAATTTTTAATCCGCCCAACCAGGTGGGGAACACATACCAGGTCGGCTGAATCCCCGTGGCGGATGGGGTCAGCCCACCACGTTTCAAGACATCTGTAAAATGAGGTGACCAGGGAGTCAAATTGAAATCGCCTACCATCATTCTTGACAGAGTCGGGTCTAAGTCGGTCGCTGCCTGCACTAAATGCTGATTTCGAGATTCGGCTCGATGAACGCGAATCGGCGGCACCGGGTGAGTTGCGATCAGATTGATTTTCTTTTTGTTGATCGACAACACTCCATTAAAGGACGGCAATTGTTCGAATCCGTATCGCTGGATTTCGATTTCGTCAAATGGCAGCCGAGAGAAAACGGCAATCCCAAAATTGTCTTCCCGAGGAACACGGTGCTGGTGAGGAAGTTGCTCAGCAAGCCGCTGTTGAATACGGTCAAGCCAGCGTTGATTGATTTCCATAGCGACAAAAATATCGGGCTCGTTTTCTTTTACAAACGTCAAAACTTCATCGCATTTTTCGTTCGACGAGCGAACATTGAAAATGAGGATCCGTTTAGTGTTGCCTTTTGGTTCGTCAACTCGATTGCCAGACCAAATATGCGGCGCGATGATCCACGAGTTTGCGATCAAACAAATGGCGAAAATAAATGCGGTCCTGCGTCTTTTGATCAGAAAGTAGACGATGCTTGCCGGAAGCAAAATCAACATGTATTGGACACGGAACTGGCAAAGCAAATCTGCCAGCCAGGAATATCTTGCCAGGTAAGCCACCAATGAAGCAATCGCGACCAGATAAATTCCTGCCTCCATCAACGCCAACGGGCTGACAACAGACGGTTTGGGCTTTGGTTCAATTTCCACGTGGTTTATTTTCTTGTGCACAGTTAGTGGAATAGGGTTGTCCCCGAAACAAGTCCGCGACTCAGTCAATGAGCCTCCAGCCAGTTATTGCCATAACCGGTTTCTACAACAATTGGGACCTTCATTGGCAGAGCGTTTTTCATGGCCTCCACGATGACAGGAATTACGGTTTCCGTCTCGGACTTGTGCATATCAAACACAAGTTCGTCGTGAACGGTTAACAACATCTTCGTCTCAAAGTTGCCGTCTTTGAGTGCACGGTGGACTCGAATCATGGCGAGTTTAAGCATGTCGGCTGCTGTGCCTTGAATGGGGCTGTTCATCGCCAATCGTTCGGCGGCATTTCGCAGTGAATGATTGCGGGAATTGATGTCGCGAATGTAACGTCGCCGACCAGCTTGCGTGGCGACATATCCGTGTTCTTTTCCAAACTCGATTGTGCGATCGATGTAAGCTCGAACACCGGGATACTTTTCAAAGTAGTTTTTGATCAAGTCACTCGCCTCGCCACGAGTAATATTCAGTCTCTGCTGCAAGCCGAACGCGGAAATCCCGTAAATGATCCCAAAGTTGACGGCCTTTGATTTGTCGCGCAATTCGCGCGTCACATCCTGCAGATCAACTTTGAAAACCTTGGATGCCGTCACGCTATGAATGTCGGTTCCCGTTTCAAAAGCTTCCAACATACTTGGATCCTGGCTAAGTTCGGCCATGATTCGTAACTCGATTTGCGAGTAGTCAGCGGCCAGAATCAAAAAATCGTCATTGCGTGGTACGAACGCAGCACGGATTTCTTTGCCTCGTTCTTTTCGAATTGGAATCGTCTGCAAGTTTGGGTTGTTCGATTGCAGTCGGCCCGTTGCCGTCCAGGTTTGGCTGTAATGGGTATGCAGGCGTCCCGTTTTTTCGTTAATGCTGTGAGGCAGCTGATCGACATAAACCGATTTAAGTTTCACCGCGTTACGATAATCCAGGACGTCTTGAATGATCTTGTGCTTCGGAGCGAGTCGAAGAAGTTCCGCCTCGCGAGTCGAGTATTGGCCGGTCGCCGTTTTTCGAGGATTCTTTTCGAGCTCGAGCTCCTCGTAAATCACGACCCCCAATTGCTTCGGAGAATCGATGTTGAATTCATGACCGGCGGCGTGAAAAATTCCGGCTTGGAGCTCGTCGATTTCCTGCTCAAGCCGGACCGAAAAATCGGCGATCGCATCGACGTTCAGCTTGATCCCTTCGTATTCCATGTCCACAAGGACCGGTATCAAGGGGCACTCGATTTCATAACAGACCTGACTCACGCCCCGTTTTTCGATGTCCGGTCTGAGAACATTGGCGACTTGGAGTGTAATGTCGGCATCTTCCGCAGCGTATTCTGCCACCTGCTCAAGGGGGATGTCGCGCATGCTTTTTTGGTCCGCCCCTCGGGGCCCAATCAGATCGCTAGTGGGTATGGGTCGATAGCCAAGATACAGTTTGGCGAGGTAATCAAGACCGTGGTTCATTTCTGGCTCCTTCATGGAATGAGCCAGCATGGTATCCATTAACTTTCCCTCCACTTGGATCCCATGCCACTTCAACAGCGACACATCGTATTTTAGATTGTGGCCGATCTTTTCAATGTCGAGGCTAGCGAACAGCGGCTGAAACTCTTCGAGGACTTGCTGCGCTTCATCGGAATCCGCCGGGCAGACAACGTAGTATGCGCGGTGCGGTTCATAGGCGAACGCGATTCCGAGGGGCAGGGCAGTTCGCGGATCCAGTCCAGTTGTCTCGGTATCAAAACAAACGGCCTTCTGTTTAAGCAGTTTTTTCAAGAGGGCTTTGCGATCTTTCCGGGTCTCGACAATTGTATAGTCGTGATCGACATTACGGATGGTATTTTCTTCGGTGACAGGTTCGTCAAACAGTGTTGCCTGAATTTCCTGTTCGCGTTTTTCGCGAATGACGGCTGCTCGTGTCGGGGCGGAAGTAAATGATTTGCCGAACATTCTGCGACCAATCGTGTCGAATTCCAACTCCATACAAAGCTGTTGCAGCTCGTCCGTTTCGTGGTTGCGACTTTCAAAGTCACTGAATGAAAAGTTATGAGGCACATCGGTTTTGATGGTTACCAGCTTTTTCGAAAGCAACGCCAGGTCTTTATTTTCTTCCACGCGTTCTTTTTGTTTTCCCTTGAGTTGGTCGGTGTGTTCGATAAGCGATTCAATGGATCCAAACTTGGCGATCAGTTTTTGCGCCGTTTTCTC
Source organism: Planctomycetaceae bacterium (assembly GCA_024638965.1). GTDB lineage: Bacteria > Planctomycetota > Planctomycetia > Pirellulales > Pirellulaceae > Mariniblastus. The sequence continues at coordinate 1,988 of JAHEJI010000151.1, read as the reverse complement.
ACCCACTCCCGGAATTCCTGGAATGTTATCGCTTTTGTCTCCCATCAGCCCGAGAATGTCGATGACCTGTTCGATCCGTTCGACTTGCCATTGTTCCATGATTTCCTTGACACCCATGATTTCGAACTGATTGCCTTGGCGGCCAGGCTTGTAAATAAAAATGTTGTCGGTCACGAGTTGGTGATAGTCCTTGTCGGGCGTTACCATCCAAACCTGAAATCCCTGTGCGGCTGCTTCCTGGGCAAGTGTGCCAATAATGTCGTCTGCTTCAAATCCTGGCGTGCGAATCACGCTAATGTTCATCGCCTGCATCAAACGATCGACAAGCGGAATCTGAGTGGCGATGTCTTCGGGCAATGCATCTCGTTGAGCTTTGTATTCAGGAAATTCAAGATGCCGAAATGTAGGTTCCCGCGTGTCAAAAGCCATTGCGATATGGGTTGGCTTTTGCCTGTTGATAATGTCGAGAACCGTGTTGGCAATGCCAAATACAGCCGAAGTTGGCGTGCCGCCAGAGGTGAACCGGGGACTGCGAATGAGCCCAAAATGGGCGCGATAAATTAGCGCCATTGCATCCAACAAAAAAAGCTTTTTCGGCTCATTGACAGAGAAGAGATCTTTCGTCGAACCGGGCGTCTTGGATTTTTTTTTCGCCATCGAGGAATCAATTACCTGCGTGAATGAAAACGACGTAACGGTTCAATTTAGCGTTTTTTGCCCGGTTTGACTTCTTGCCACATGCAAGCCGTGGTTTTTGGACAAGAATAAGTTCGTTTGAACGAATGACAGCCAGAAACACAACTACAGGATTTGGCGATGAACAAACTGCTATTACACCAAGAGATTATGCTTTTAGCTCTTCGGGATGAAGAGGGTACATCGATTGGAGCGATGTACAATCACGCAATTGCTGGAGCCGTTTTGTCGGAGCTATTGCTACAACAGAAAATTGAAACGACCGATGACAAGAAACGACTGGTTTCGATCGTTGATTCTGACTCCGTTCGCAATGCCCTGCTCAACGAAGTGATTCAAATGATCGCGGCCGCGAAACGGAAACGGCCGATCCGTGATTGGGTCATGAAGGTCGCGATGATCAAGAATCTTAAGCATCGAGTTGCCCAGGAGCTTTGCGATTTGAAGATTCTCAAAGCGGATGAAGACAAGGTCCTGTGGGTATTTCCCCGCAAGATTTATCCCGAGATTGCCCCGAAGTACGAGCGCGGCATCAAAGATCGGATGGCCAAACTGATGTTCGGCCAAACGACTCAACATGACGATCGCACGACGTTATTGGTTTCGCTTGCCAGTCACGCGGGCCTGCTCCCCTGCAACTTTGACAAAGGGCGACTGAAGCGCAACAAGGATCGAATTAAGAAAGTTGCTAACGGAGACTTGTTCGCAGCCCGCGCGACCAAGGACGCGATCGTGGCTGTGCAAGCCGCCGTGATGGCCGCCGCGATCATTCCAACCGTCGCCGCTTCCAATTAGAAGACTCCTCCGCCACCGCCGAATCCACCGACGCCAACACCTCGTCCTCGTCTGCGACCCGCCATTCCACGTCCTTGATTTTGGCGGCGCGAATACGAGTCCAAAGCGGATGGCAATGCAATAACTCGCGAGCCCATCCCAGGTGTTGCGTTGGCAAGACCGTAACCGCTGTGACGGGTGCCGCCCGTCAGTCGATAAAGTTCTCTCAATAGACTGCGGACTTGGACGTGCGTTTGATAAGGTGCTGCGAGAGTTAAGACTTTTCGATCGTTGATGACAGTCGACAGAATTGAGGCGTCTCCGTTGGTGTCGGCCCATCCATCAGGAGTGATCGAAGACTTGATGTTGTCAATCAAACTGTCTACTTCGGCCGCAAGAGACGTCACATCGTACGAAACCGTCGAAAAGTACTCTGGGTCGGAGGCCACATCAAGGGAAATAATTAGCAGACGATCCCCTAGGATCGCAAGCACAGCATTATGTCGCTTCAAAGTCTG
>JAHEJI010000150.1 GCA_024638965.1 Planctomycetaceae bacterium | reverse complement strand
AGAAACGGATTTCGTTGAAAACAATCCCCGGGCCGGGATGCTCAAGCACGCTTTTATGGCGCTATCTCACGCCTGGAAATACAAATCAAAAACAGCCCTGGTCCGCGGCGGGCTCGACAATATGGATCCCGGCAAACTACTGAATTTCTATCAAACGAACTACCAACCCAGAAATCTGACGATCGCAATCACCGGAAAAACAACGTTTGATGAAGTCAAGCCTTTGATTGAAAAACACTTTGGAGGCTTGTCGTCGTATGCTCCGCAGTCAAAACCGCTGGATTGGTCGAAAGTTCCTGCCAACCACACGATCGGATGGGATTCACAACATCGGGCCGTTTGTGTCGCCTGGAATCCTCCAAAAGACAAACGGGATTCTGTACGTTTGTCATTGTTGAGTGCAGTGGTAATGCAAAAACTGGCGAACGATCCGGCGTTGAAAAAGAAAACCGAAATGGTCATGTGTAGCAACAATATGTGGATGGTGGGCGACCTCCCCTTATTTGTCTACGCGATGGCAAAACCAGACCAGGATCTCGACGAAATAGAGAAATTGATCAGTGAGACTTTTGAGAGAGAACTCAAAGCCAGCGCGTCTTCGAGCGTGCAAATGATCAAGAGTTTAGGGTTCCAATACGATTTCCAGCGCAAACAGTCGACTTGGCCCAGAATGCAACAACAGGCCAAAATGGTTCAAAAGATGGGACGCTCGGAAGCAAGGTCGTTGCAGTTGGTTTTGTTACAAGATGCATTGGCACGTTGTTCCGCTCATCGTTTGCTCGGGAAAGACCCAGACCAGATGATCAAGGCGATCAAGGAAACAAAGAAGGAAAATCTTGTCACGCTCGTCAACAAGACGGTGTCTCCAAAGAACCAGCACGTCGTTCACATTGTCCCTCGGGATTAAGTGGAGCAACAATTGCCTCGATTGTTGTCGCTCACCACGTGGTGTCCGTCAGCAATTGGTATAATGGCGGCGACACTGTCAAATCAAAGTCGGAAAAATGGAAGACGGAACAAAAAAAACTGAATCGAAACTTACTCCCAGCATCGAAAGCGTCTCGAAATTTCTGATGTACGGGCTGTCATTACCTGAACGTACGATTCGATCGACTTCAGCTGTCGTCAGTGGCGCGGTGCATGAGTCGGCTGAGCTGTTGGTTCCCCAAGCGTTTCGCAGTTCCAAGTCTTATGACGTTCTGGTCAAACAAATGTTGGACTTCCTCGCGCATGATGTGGGCGGTGTCGAGCGTGGCTCAACTGATGTTGATCCGGAGTCAACCGTTGAAGTCTACGTGGCCCGGCAGACCGTGGGTGGATTTGTTGATTTGGCCGCCCGCCCGTTGTTGCATGTTTCACCCATGACGGTTTTAGCCCTCGTTAGCGATATTGCTTACGGTTCGCAAACGTACTTAAACGAACTTACTGCCGAGCTTAAAGAGCATGGAATGATCGATGAAAATTCTACGATCGATCATGCCGCAGACTTGCTGGCTGCCATCAAAGACACTTCTACAAAAGCCACGGATGCGATGTGCGCACCGCCGCTTTCGATTGAAGGGCTAACTAAAACGATCGAAGAAGTCACGGCTGCCGCCAAGCATGATGTCACCAACGTTATCCCAAAAGGCGAAGTTGATCGGCTGTGGAATGAGATGCATGAACTGGCCACGAAAGAAGGGCGTAGCGTGTTTGAGATTTCCAGCGCAATGTCGATGTTCGCGATGAACAAAATTGGCACGCTTGGCAAGGGTGCCTTGTCGACAATCAAAGTCGCGGGAAACATGTTCGATCGTCACATCGTCGAGCACTATTGGCAGGGGTTGAACGAGATTGCCGATAGAGGTTTCTACGGTGTCTTGGCAGAAGCAAGCGTGCCTTACGTCGAAGCGATGTGGCTCAATTTTTCCAGTGAAAAAGAGACGCTGACTGAAGACATTTTGTCTGGAAAAATGCTCGGTCGCACGATCAACACGATCGGAGGGTGGTTTGCGGGAGAAGCGAGTGGCGAGAAGCTAGAAGCGAGTGACGAGAAACTAGAGGCGAGAGACGAGGATTTACCTTAATGAGCAGATCTACACCTTTTTCTTGCCATGGAAAAACTCTTCAACATATCCGGCAAAGGCATACGTCAGCCCGCACAAAATCGCGCATATGATGGCTGCGAACTGGAGTGTTTCATCATCGTGTCCCTTTTGAAAAGTGGCCACGATAAACAGAATGGGACAGGCGAATCCAAGCATTAGACCGAAGCTGCGTATCAAGGTGCCAATCACAGTCGACGAGTAATATTCCCGAATCGACTTTTGATCGTTTTTCTCGGGGCCTGCGCCCACGATTCTGCGAAAGTATCCAAGCGATGCCCACAGAAATCCTGAGCCGATCGCTGTAATGATACCGATCATTATACTCTCATCCTCGTCTAAAATGTCAAAAGGGGCTAACAAAAAGATGATCGGGATCGCAATACAAGCCAGCGTTGCAATTGTCTTGTACAGCATGACCAGCGAGGCGCTGAGCGAAACATCGTGTTCGGGCGGATGGCGATATTGCTGAGTTTCGGCATACGCGGGAGCTGGAGAGGGTGGTTCTTTGTACTGGGCAGGCAGTTCGTCGGGTGTACTCACTTCGCATCCGCCCATCGCTCCCCACGATCGGATTCGGACCCGCATGTTCGAGGGGACCTTGCTACGCGCCACGTTGTCGACCGTTGCACCCATTAGCATAAACCCGTCCAAATCGACGATTGCTCCGTGGGGCACCGTGACTTCCACGCCGCCCATTAAGGTAAGCAACGTTAAATTGACATCGGTGGCGTCGACGTCGGTTAGATCGAGATGAGTTCCGCCCATAAAGGTCAATGCGATCTGTGGATTTCCGGGCCGCCAGTTGCCTTTCTTTTCGCGACCACTCAAGAGTGAGACCATGACCCGTGATGTGTTTTCACTATAGACTGGTGAGCCATCGAACGATTTAACAGGTTGGATCGGCGCGCGGGCAGGGATATATCCTTCCGTGAAATTTCCGACCGATTCGAAACCGGTTTTGAGTTCGCTGGCCTGTTGATAACGAAGCTCTGGTTCCTTTTCGAGAGCCCGCATCACAACTTCATCTAATCGCGTATCGACATGAGATTTTTTTGAAGGAGCTTGGAAGCGGCCAATCGGAAGTTCGCCGGTTAACATTTCATAGATCACGACACCCAGTGAATAGATGTCCGCGCGATGGTCGACTTCGGTCGGTCGTTCGCGCTGTTCGGGAGCCATGTAGTTGAGCGTGCCCATGACTTGACGCGTGTGTGTCAACGTGCCTTGGTTGCCGCTACCCGTCAATTTGGCTAGCCCGAAATCTGCGATCTTGATGCGGCCACTTGTGTCCAGCAAAAGATTTTCGGGCTTGATGTCTCGGTGGATCACGCCGCGGTCGTGTGCATATTGGAGAGCGTCACATAGCTGCGGGACCATTTGCAACGCCATTTCGGGAGAAAGTTTTTCTTCGGAAGTGACTTGTCGAAGGTTCAAGCCATCGACGAATTCCATGACCAGATAATGAAGGTGTTCGCGCTCGCCAAAATCGTGAACGGTGATGATGTTGGGGTGATTTAGTTTCGCCAATGCCCGGGCCTCACGTTGGAAACGGGCCGCGAATTCTGGATCGCCAGGCTTGTAGAGAAACACCTTGAGGGCAACGATTCGATCCAAGTTTTTTTGACGAACCTCAAAAACAGCTCCCATACCGCCGCGTCCAACCAGTCGGAGAATCTCCAGTTCCGGGAATAACCGGGACATTTCGCCAATCCTGGGCGTCCTAAAACCTCGCTGCATCGCAGCCGTTTCGTCGGTCTCTCCCTGCGACCTGCGAGCCGCTTCCATTAAGCAGCCTGGGCACAATCCGCCTGGCAAATCGTCGGTGACGATTGTTCCGCACTGAGGACAATTTGGGTGATTCATCGTTACTTTGGTTGCTGAATGTTTCTGTTTTTATCATCTTCTACCAACCAATCCGGAAAAACTGGTCCCGGTTACATTAAAAATTGGAATTTTGAGTTGGTATTGCATTTCTTCCTCGAAAACGCGAGTGTGCGATTGAATCCATTGCTGCGACAAAATCGTCATTCGCCTCACGAAAATATCGACAAAGACGCGACTTCTGCACTATAATGGGCCGACAACGTATAAAAATAGCGGTGATCGCCGCGCATTTAAATCACAATGAGTATTCGTCGAGGTGACCGAGTTGTCTCGTCGTTGCTACATACGTCTTGGAAATCCATCACATTTAGGAGAGTTCATCGTGAATAAGTTTGTTTTTGGCGCAGTCGCAGTTGTCGCATTGTTAGGTATTGGTGTGTTCGCCCTTCAATCCAACGAGATTCAACAGGCCGCCTCGCCAGATAAAGCGGAAACGCCCGTAACGACTGTTCAGGCGGAAGGTTGTTGTGGAGGTTGCAGCAGCAGCGAAAAATCGGCTTTAGTTTCCGCGGAAGCAGCCAAGTCGCCTTGTTGTGCGGGAAGTTCTACCGAAGTTGCTGCAAAAGCTGGCTGTTGTGGTGGCTGCGCAGAAACTGAAACAGTTTCCACGAGCAGCGAAACCAAAGAATGCGATGGCGACTGTCAGGAAGGCGACGGCAGCAAATGTTGCCAACTTGCCAAGAAAGAAGGCGAGTCTGAATCAAAAACTGAAGCCGTCAGCACCAGTGAAGAAGATAAGGGCAGTCAATAACCTTTGACCTTCGATCTAAAATTTCAAATGCGTTCGTATTCCTGCGAACGCATTTTTTTTGGTCGATTGCTCGGGAAGAAAACGAATCGACACATTTGCGACGCCGCTACCAAGTCCGAGTAGTTATTCTTGCCTCACCTCTACGAAGTAGGCATGACCAAGACTAGTGGATTGTCAGACCTGAATTGAGTGGTTCGTAGTACCGGCTATAGCCGGAATTCCGCCTGAAGGCGGGACTACAAACATGTCGTTTCAGCTTTGACAGTCCACTAGTACTAGTCTCGAAGCATGACCAAGGCTAGCCTCGCAAGGCCGCCAACAATTCGTCCAGCTCATCGTCCACTCGATCTGATTCGACGACGGTTTGAGCGACGATGTTTTGAAGTGTTTTTCGGTATTTGTCGCGGAGTCGCAGCGCTGCGACTTTAACGGCCGCGGGTGTCATCTCGAACTTGCTGGCGATTTCTTCGTATTGCTGCTGAGTGATTTGAATCCCGGTCAGCGTGGATTGAAGTGCCAGATAGAGATCAAGTTTCCCTTTTTCTTCTTGCTCACGACGTAACTGAGCTAATGCTTGTTGGAGAACGGCTAGTGCCCAGCGGCGGTCGAACAGTTTTTCGGCCGTCCAGCCATCGACCGGTTCTGTTTGGTAACGCTGTTCGGCATCGTCGATGTTGAGCGAAAACAGCTTGAGACCGCCGCCCCGTTTTTGAGCCGACTGTTTTTCTTTGTCCTTGCCGACAAAACGCTTGATGGCGGACATCAGAAACCAGCGAAAGCGTCCTTTTTCAGGTGAGACGGCTTCGAGGAAGTCTTTGTCGATTAATTCGACAAAAAAGCTTTGAACATAGTCGGCAGCTTCTTCAGGTCCGTGTCCTTTTCGCCGCAGATAGGCAAACAAAGGATACCAATACGCTTCGCAAAGTTCACCCAAAGAATCTCGTCGAGTTACCGAGTCTTTTTCTCGCGACGAAACGACCAGGCTCCAATGAGTCGTTTTGAACTCGTCGTTAGCTTTAAAATCGGTCATGATTCGATTGTAGGCAATAACCCGATTGGAATCTTTGTCATTCGTATGTATATGACAAATGTACTGGAATCGCGAGACGTCAGACCGTTCGCGGGATCCTCTTAATTCTCTTGAATCTAGTGGAACTCCAAACCTACATTGAGTCGTTCGTAGTACCGGCTTTAGCCGGAAATTCCGCCTGAAGGCGCGACTTCAAACATGTCGGTTAAGACATTCATTAGCAAACTAGCTACCTGCAGTTGCTACTTCGATTCAATATTACCCGACCTTTGGATCGCACGTACGAGTCGAATGCCCATTGAGAAGGAGATCAAACACCCTAACGCTCCAAAGATCGATACGCCTTGGATGAGCGGAGGTACGTTGTTGCTGAGTACTAGTGAGGAGCCAACAAAAAGTGCCGCTGTCAGCACTCCCAGGACGAGGCGATTGACAACGGAATCCAGTTTGCGGTGTTCCAGGTGGACATCGAATTTGCCGCGTTTAACTTGCGTCAGGATATCGGCAATGTCCCGCGGAGCAATCTCGATGAGACGGTTCCATTCCAGAACATTGCGTTTCGCTTTTTTGAATAGCCGATCGGGTGCCATGCGACGACTGACAATTTTGGCTTGAAAAGGTTTAATAATCTCTGCCAGACTGAATTTGGGGCTGAGTCCGCGGGCTGTTCCCTCCAGCATGACCAGGACTTTGATCAACAACGAAACACGAGACGGCAACACGATTTTGAACCTGCGGATGATTTCCATCATGCGGTTGAGTGCGCCGCCAAGATCGAGTTCATTGAGTTGTTGCGAACCATATTCTGCCAGGAACTCTTCAATTTCGCTGCGCAAATCATCCGGGCTCAGTTCTTGCGGAACGGCCCCCAACTCGCAAATTGAATCGCAGATTGCTTCGGAGTCCTTGTCGGCAAAACTCAACAGCAAATCTTCGAATCGTTCACGAAGTTTGTCATCAATCCGTCCAACCATCCCGCAATCTAACAGGCCGATCGATGAGTTTTCCATGGCAAAGATATTTCCCGGATGAGGATCTGCATGATAAAAACCATCTCGGAAAATCATTTCCAGGAAAATGTTGGCGCCGCGTTGGGCCAATTCGCCAAGGTCAAAACCGTTTGCAACAAGCTCTTCGTCGTTCGCGATGCAGATTCCATCGAGCCGATCCATGGTCAGCACGCGACTGGTCGACAAATCGGCATAAGGCTTGGGAATGAAGACATTGGGGTCGTCGGCAAAGCTTTTTGCAAATCTCTCCAGGTTATTCCGCTCTCGCGTGAAATCCAATTCCGCAAGCAGGGTGCGCGAAAACTCGTCAATCGTATCGATCGGTCGATATTGCCGAGCCTGTTCTGAGTGGCGTTCGGCTAACGCAGCCAGGTTTTTCAGGATTTCGAGATCACTTCGCACCTTACCTTCGATACCCGGATGTTGCACCTTGACCACGACGGAAGTTCCATCCTTCAAACGAGCAAAATGGATTTGTCCAATCGAGGCAGACGCAGCGGCCTGATCATCGAATTCGAGAAATAGATCTTCTGGAGGCGAACCAAGTTCGTTTGCGAAGATCTCACGTACGACGTTGGGAGGATCAGCGGGTGTCCCAGATTGGAGCTTTGCGAGTTCGCCGGTAATTTCCGGGCCGACCAAATCAGGGCGCGTACTGAGGATTTGGCCTAGTTTGATAAACGTTGTTCCCAATTCGGTAAACGCCTCGCGGATTTGGGCGCCCGTGGTCAGGTGACTGATTTGCTGACCGTCTGCTGATTGAAAATACTTTTGAATCCAATCTGCTTTGACCGTACTAAGCCACGGGGCCAATCCATATTTGGCCAACGTCGAAACAATCTGTTGAAATCGCTTACTATCTCGCACAAGATTTGGAATCGTATCAATTTTCATGGCTTCCTATCGCGAAGGATGAAGTCAACGAGCAAACATATTAGCGGGGTGATTTGAAGGCCCCACGCAAATGCGTTAACGACGCCCGTCCATCGGTTTGTTACCCAGCAATCCAGTGTTGATTCAAGGATTGTTTTCATCTTCGGAAACAGTTGGGGAATCGACCCGTTCCGCGTCAATGAATTTATCCCATTCGTTTTTCGAGTCAATCGGAATCCACGTTTCGAACGAACCATCGCCAGCCAAATAGTAATGCTTTTGGCCGGGGAAGTTCCGCCACATTCGATTAACGAACTCCGAGCGAAGCTCCGATATTTCTGGGGTGCCGTGAGATGCAAGTTTTGGGAAATCAGCTTTCACGTGATGAAGTACATTGAGCTCAACGAGAGACTGTCGATGAATTTCGTAGGTATTCATCACAGAGTCGACGTCGATTCCCGTTACATCATGTGATGCAAGTCCCTTCCCCGCAGGCTGTGGGTCACCAAACAGTGTGTTGTAAGCAGAATTCATTCGCCATTGGTGATACAAAATCTGAATCGAATTCAAATTTGCGAATGCGATCAGACCGACGAAAAGAATCGCTACAACTGCAATTAGGATAGTGTTTCGACGCGACATTCTGGGTGTGCCTGGCGGGATAGCTCGCGCTTGATTAACTCCAAAACTTGTGCATCGGCTACCAAGAGGCTGGATATCCTCGTCCTGGTATTGCCGGGTCTCAAGTTCGGCCTGTTCCCCGTTTGTGTTTATTCTAATGAATCGGCTTTCGGTTCCTCCAACCGAACCATCAACCACTCTTGAGTTTGCTCGGTGCCAAAATGAACCAAAGCGGTGGTTTGATCCTCCGCCAGATTGTAGATCCCGGTTTCGATAACCAAACTGGGATTTTTTCCGTCGGTGGCGCGCCAAGCAGCGCGTTGTGTCTTCTTGTCAACCATCCCTTCGATCGGGCGCGCCACGTCGGTAGCCTCGTTGTAGAAAGTACCGGCGATAATGCCTTCCTTGCTGATCGCTAACTGCAACAGCATGTTAGACTCGTCGGTGTCCGGCTGTGTCAGAGCAAAAACGCCCAATGGCATCCACTCTGTTTTGTCTTCGTCGACTTCATCCGGAACACTTGCAGCAATCCGGTAGGCCTTTTCGAAGTACTCGTCCGCGGTCGCGACGACTTGTCCGTTCTGGTAGACGGAGTCGTTTTGATAGTAGACGTTGTCACCATAGTTGAAATAAACAGGTTGGCTCCAGGTGTTTGTGAACCAACTCGTGAGCGCTGCAGCAGTCGCGGGCTTCCACCAATTGCGTCCCGGATATCGGTTCCAACTGCGTTGATAACGCCAATTACGCGAATTCCAGCCAGGTCGTGAGCTGAACCAATTATTCGTGAACTGGTCGCCAGCGCGACCTCGCCTATTTCCGCGAACTGTGTTGGCGACTTGTTTTCGGCTTGCAAGCGATACAGTCCGCTTGCCGGGCCCTCGACCGGGCCGAACGTTGACGCCGGCACGAGTACCAACTCGATTGGATGTGACGGGACGAGTTCTCGTTCCAGAGCGGTTGCCACCGCTCGAGCCAAAGCTTGGCGACCTGGGTAGATCGAGAAAAGCGTTCAATTCGACTCGAGACGACTGCGTCTGGCGACGTGATCCCGAACCAGTTCCAACAAATTGTCGCGTACCCGCGTCACGGCGACTACTTGTGTTGGGCCGAATTCTCCCCAGGCCAGCGTTGAGTTCATTACCAACGTTAAGTTCATTTCCAACGTTCGTTCGATTACCTACGCCTGGTCGATTTCCAACGTAAGGTCGATTTCCAATGTTGGGCCGATTTCCAACGTTAAGTTCATTGCCAATACTGGCCGTCGAGCGCGACGGTCGGCTCATCGATGGACCTCGACTGGGGGACGAGCGGGCACGACCGCCACCACCATAACCACGTCCCCCACCTCGTTGGGCAAGCGCATCGCTACACATAAACAAAATCAATGACAAAACAACCAGGGCCAGGAACGTATATCTCATCTCTCATCTCCGACAGATTTTATTCTCAAATGAGCAAAGTTGGGGAAAGTCTATTTTCGATGTATGACAGTTTCTGGAACGTTGGGCAACAGTTCCCCATCGATTTCTCGATTCGTTGATTTGAATTTGAAACTGTTTTCATCGACATAAGTAACGACGTTGATCGCCGATGCCGTCTCCCCGTCCCGTAACGTCTGCAGCACGCGAACGGTCCATTGATTGCCGTTTCGAGTCCAAATTCCCACGCCGAATGCGCCCGCCGAGTCAAACATCCACGAACGAATTGTATTGCGGCTTGGATCCCAGCCAATCACCTGTGTGCCTTCGAGTTCCTCACCATCGGAAGTAGCGACTTTGAACGTCCGAGAAATGAAATTCTGGTTTTTAGTCCACTGACAGGTCGTTTCGATGGTTGCTTCTTCGTCTTGGTCGACCCATGAGCCGATCAACCATTCCAGTTCTTTGAGTTGTTCATAGTTGGAACTCGTCTTAATCACATCGGTTTCGTGAAGGCTATCCAGCTTCCAAGTGTCGCCCTGTTTAACGTGAATTGCCGTGTACGCTGTTTCGACCGGTTCCTGGTCCGGCCGGATCGTTCGTGCTGCTCCCTCTTCGATGGCGACATTGGGCGAGAGCAACCGGATACTGGGTTCCAAAACTTCGATTCGAACACCCTGATTGGTGGTGAAAAACTCTTTGAAGGAAGCTTCGATGGCAGCCTGTCCCTGAACGGTTTCGTTCGCGACGGTCGTTAGTTCGCCTTCGCTATTCCAATGATTAGCTAATGCAGCAGAATCACCGCGATTGAAAGACGCGACGAACGAATCGATCGCGCTTTGAATCGACTTTTCAGCGTCGCTGGTCTTGTTCGTATCCTGCGCCCCAAGTGGATTTCCGAAAACAAAAAACACAACTGCCAGACAGCAGGCGAAACGCACTTTCATATAGAATCTCCTTCCGCCATTTTTGATGGCTTCGATTTATTAAGTATTAACTTCATTAACCGCCGAGACCTTCCCCGCCTGGTTTGCGATCATTAACTTTCGGTGTTCGAGATTCCTTGTTCGAGATTCCTTGTTCGACATTCTGCGGTTCCAGGTACGGGAATGCCGAACACCAAACAAGAGATTTTCAAAAACAGCTGTCTCGTAGTGCAGGAGCGCTCAATCTTTCGGTTCGAACAGTACTTTCAATCGTTCGGTCGCCTCGTCGGACCAGTTTGGTGGATCCGTTACCGCAATCCACGCGTCAATATAATCGGCAGGTGCATAATTGTGACCGTAGCCATCTGGGACACTGGTCGCCATGGGCAAGTCAAAACCGATCTGCAAAAATGTCACAATCGGGTACCATTTCAGATGTGGTGAAACATCTGGACCACGCTCACCGTAGATCCAATTCGGTTTTCTAAAGACGAGGTTTGGCGAGAAGAATATCATGGGGTCGCTCGCGTATTGAAGGTAAACAATGCGAATCGGACTCCAGGGTTGCTGTGGATCAAGCGAGCTGAATTGATTTGTAAAACGAACCAAACGGCCATCTTTGAATGTGGGCAACCACTGTGGCGAATCAGCATTTCTTGCCGCAGTGATCTCTGACCATTGCGTGCTCGGAAAGGGCGGGCCGCTCCAGAGAGCACCATGGATCGGGGCTTCGAATATTTTGAACAGGTCGGCCGAAACTTCGCTACCGAGTGACCCGAGACTCAGACCTTGCAAATATAGTCTGGGACGATCGTTCTCGGGCAGCGTTTTCCAATAGTCATAGACGACTTCGAACAAGACGTCTGCCGATTCAATCGACCGTTTTGGGTCCACGATGATCGTCATCCAACTGGGAAGATACGAATACTGCGTTGATACAATCGCTGTATCGCCGCCGTGCAGGTATTCAATGGTATCCACAGCTCCAGGATCCAGCCAACCCGTTCCGGTTGGCGTTGCGACAATTAGCAATGAGCGATCAAATCCGCCGACGCGTTTTAGTTCCTCCAAGGCGAGTTCCGCGCGCTCTCGTTGAGTATCACGACAACGCATTCCAACGTAGACGCGAATTGGCTCTTTCGCGTCACGATCTAGGAATTTTGAGATTTCATCCTGAGTCGGTCCACCGACGATGAAATTCTTTCCGCGGCGACCGATTGTTTCCCACTCGATCAATGAATTTGAGTTACCGGACGCCAGTCCGCTTGTCGGTTGCTCTACCCCATCATCGATCAAACCATCGGTCTTCAAAAAGAAATCATCGGCCGTTGAAAGCAAGCCTCGTGCAACGACGCCGTTGCCGACATACAGAAGAAGCAGGCCAACAACGACAACACTAATCGTCAACGACACACGACGGGGCACAAATCGGTTCATTCGTTTTGCCAAAGCGGAGCAACTACCGATTACCAAGCGCGTCACGAGAATCAACAGCGCAGCCGACGCGACGGCAATTCCGGCGGTTCGATAAGGATAAGCCGAATGAAGCGTCGGCATCTCCATCAATTCACGGATTGAGTTTTGCCAAAACGTCATTTGTCGCAGGCACGCAACAAGAATGACTGCAACAACAATCGTCGTGATCCATTTACCGATTCTTTTAACACGTTCTGGTGCTTCGCGGAATTCGAAGAAGTAATAAAAGGCTTCAATCGCAACGCCTACTCCATATCCGGCTGCCAATGCAAGACCGGATAGCACACCTTGGACGATGAAGTTGCGAGGCAACAGGGACGGCGAGACCGACGCAGCGAAAAAAAGCGTCGCGACGGCGAGTCCAACAAACGAGAACGAATTGGCGTAAGCCACAAACAGGGCCTTGAATTTCAACGTTCATCCTCCATCGCAGTGAGCGCGTGGCTTCCCAGTCCGTTCGTGTGCGGGTTGCGACCAGCCATCAACGTCGCTCGTGACGGTGAGCATAGGGCCGTGGTGTGAAAGTTGTTATATCGCAGTCCGCCTGCGGCCAGTTTGTCGATGTCGGGCGTACTGACCAAGCCTCCGAAGGATCCGATTTGTCCGAATCCAGTATCGTCCAACAAAAAGATGACCACGTTCGGTGCGCCTTTGGGATTGATTTCATTGACCGATGCCTCAGGTGAAGAAACTGCGCCGCACTGTTCCGGACCGCGACGAATGAAATATCTTAACAAGTCAAAGCGTTCGCTTGAAGCATCGCTTTCTTCACTCTTCACTCTTCACTCTTCAGGTCGCCGGATCGCCGATCGGGAATGCCCGCGCCAAAGGTCAGCTGGTAGAGCTGCCACTCTTTGAGGGTCAGGTTGGTAAACTCCACTTCATCGAGCGAAACGACGCGGACATAACCGTACCGGGTTTGCGGTGCCGTCGGCACATACACGGCTGCCAGTTGTCTGCCGGAATCATGGGCCGTGAACGTGGAAGTCAATAGTCCCATCGTTCGCACTTCCTTGCTGGGCCAGTTGATGATCACGATCTGCACTTGTTTCCGCGCGCTGGAAACACGTGCAAAGAGCCGCTGGTCCCACCCGATTATTCCGCGCAAACCTTCCTTCATCCCGATCAGCGGAAAGAGCCCATATAGAATCAGACTGCCGACCAATGGTGGAACTAGCAGAATGCCCAGGATGGACAACGTGATTGCCACGGGCATACTGCCAGTCAAGTCGAATATCGGGCTCGCCAGACGTGTTACCACGTACGCAACGGCTCACAGAACGACGAACGCGAGAACGCCGTGCAGGTAGACTCGCATCCAGGTGGCCAGGTGGTACTCATCCGCGGCCGTCTCGGTCGACGAATCAGCAGGCGTTGGTTCCACGGTTGCGCTCCTATGACTGGTGTGGTTCTGGATTCGCCGCCAATCTACCAACCGGTAACAGCCATTGGTATCCGGTATCCTCAGGTCACGAACGACCTGAAGCCGTAACATCCGACGATTCCACGTCGGCTCATCTAATCCGCTCGATGTCGTTCTAGTTGCTCGATCCCAGGCTAGTTTCATCCGTGATCCGGAGCGAAACGATTTTCCAAGCCCCTTCGATTGGTTCCACGCCAAAGTCAGCATCGTATTGATTGGCACGTGTATGGACGTGTCCCCAATGTCCGACGCTTCCGATGACGTTCCACTTCACGCTCGATTTGAAACCGGGCGAGTCTTCACGAAAAGCCGTTTCCGTAGAGAGCACATCGATCTCGTCGATCTTAACCTGCGCTCCGCCCTGATCTTCCAGCGTAACTCGCTCCATAATCTGAATGTAGATTTCTCTCAGTAAATCACCCGACACACACGTCGCAAGCTGATCGTAGATCACGCTCTCGTCTCGGCGGTCGAAGGAATGGTAGAGATTATGCATCAGGGAATGTGTCACGTCAGTCGCTTGTAAGTTGGTAACCTTTTGTTGAGCCATGAGCGGATTTGTAAGCTGAATTCTGGATGATGACCAAAACCAAATCGCACCACTT
>JAHEJI010000018.1 GCA_024638965.1 Planctomycetaceae bacterium | reverse complement strand
GAGATACGATTCGAGTCTTTCGGGCAGCGACTTGCCT
Source organism: Planctomycetaceae bacterium (assembly GCA_024638965.1). Lineage (GTDB taxonomy): Bacteria > Planctomycetota > Planctomycetia > Pirellulales > Pirellulaceae > Mariniblastus. The sequence goes on along the minus strand of JAHEJI010000018.1, from coordinate 45,991 downwards.
CAAGACGAATCCGAAAACTGGCAGCGGTATGACAGCGGAACTCGGTGCAACGAAGGTCAAATGGCGTCATCGACTGACAACGATAGGCAATTTTCGGACACGGGTGACCAAAAGAAAAACCCCGGTAAAAACCGAGGTTCTGGCGTTGTTGGTTACAACTTGTCATTGCCAGTCGCTAGCAATTCTAGAGTGGAGGCGGCGGGGATCGAACCCGCGTCCCGCGATATTTCCACGATGGCCTCTACGTGTGTAGTCACTGATTTGAATTTCGATCAATCACCGGGCAGAGACACCCTGAAAATTAATCTAGCCAGGAACTTGAGTTAACATCGAACGTGCCCGACATGACTCGATGCGAGCTGGAATTGGTGACCAGCTTTCAAGGCTCTCCAGCGAAACCTATCAGCCGGGGCTTTGTATTTCTACGCAGCCAATGCGAAAGAGTTATCTTCTGCAATTAAAGTTTTTAGTCAGCTTTTTACGTGGCCCGCTGACCAACCACGACACGCCACCAGCGCTTCTAACTATCCGGTCGAATCCAATTCGCCCCCTTTTCAGTTGGCAGTCGGCAGTCGGTAGGAGGCAGTTTGGACGCACGCCCAAGATACCAGCCTCGATGTGACTTCCGACGGTGAACATTTGGCAGTTGCCTTTTTCAGTCGGCAGTCGGTAGGAGGCAGTTTGGACGCACGCCCAAGTTACCAGCCTCGATGTGACTTCCCACGGTTTTTTTCAGTTGGCAGTCGCCAGCTTTCAGTCGGCAGTTATCCAACTCGCTCAACCGAACGAAAAGGCTTAGCTCGACCTTCGTCTCATTGTCCATTATTCGCCAACTTGTCGTCTTGGAAAGACTATTTTTGCCGAATTGCTTTTTCCCCCTCGGCAATAGCCGTTTTTGTCGGGATTTCGCTCGTCACTCGACTCGATCCCGATCGGGAATTCGCAGCTCGACGTTGGTCTATCTCTACTATCTGGAAAAGTATCTGCAAAGCGTATTGTCGACGAAATTTCGTTTCAGATTCATGTGTGTTCGCCCGAAACCGATCAAGACCATGTCCACGCTGGACTCCGCCAGCCTCCCTTCTAAGATTAATCGTGGTGCGATCAAAAATGACGTTTGGACAAAATCCTCACGTTATGAATTTTTTGACTTTGGTCAATGATCTGTATTAGCTCGGTTTTTGTCGAGGTTTTACCGTGATCTGCCAAAAGTTGCCCCTTGGAGAAATGGGAGATTTGTGACATAATCTCCCCCTCATCGAGGGCGGCCCTTTCGCGATCGATATTCTGCTGATAACTCATGCCAATGGCCATCCGTTCCGAACGCGACGGTTTGCGTCATTATCTAATAGAGGAGAACTGCTCGGTGTACAAAATATTAAATAGTCAAGGACTTGGTGTTTCAGGACGTCAAAACGAACTGATCGAATTGGCGCTGACTCACAAGTTCAACGGCGTGGAAGTCGACATGGATGACTTGGTTGGTCGACACGACACGCTGGGAAAGGAATTTGCCTGCCAATTTTTGCAAAGTGCAAATATTGATGTGGGAACGTTTGAATTGCCGATCGACTTGAGTGTTTCGGATGCTGATTTTGCCGGATTCGAACCCAAGCTCAATACAATCGTCGATCTCGCTGAAACCTTAGGTGCTGTCCGATGTTACGTCATGATTCAGCCAACCAGCGATTTATTCGCATTTCAAGAAAACTTCGAAAAGCACCGCTCGCGTCTTTTCGAATTGGCCGAAAAATTCGAAAAACATAACATCCGAATTGGCTTGGCGCTTCAGGCCGCGAAGGCTCAATCCGCGAAGGGCGAGTACAAATTCATCCAATCGGCTGAAGAACTGCTGACGCTCGTTAGAACAGTTGGCCATAAAAACGTTGGGCTTTGCCTCAATTCATGGGAATGGATCGTTGGCGGAGGTGCCATGGATCAGCTTGCCGAATTTGATCCCAAGCTAATTACCGAGTTCCGAATGGCCGATTTGTCTGATGATGTGAATCCAGCTGCGATCAAAATATCGGATCGTGTAATGCCTGGAGACGGTACTGATTCGGTTTCCCAAAAAATGATCAATTACCTGCTAGACGCTGGTTACGAGGGCCCGTTTTCCGTTGCTTCCGACATCGGGATGTTTGCCGGAGCTGCTCGTGATGGCGTGGTGTCACGATTGAGTTGTCGCTTGGATCGCTTGATCGCTCGTGAGAGTTTGAAAGACGATTCCGAAGATGAAGCCATTGAAGCGGAATCTGAAGGCGAAGAAATCGCCTCTGAGGAAGTCGCAGAACCTGTGGCCGCAGCAACTCGAAACTGATTTGTCCGCTGCCTATTTCAAACACCCCAAAGCCCCGAGAAATCGGGGTTTTTTTTCAAATGGGGAAGGCGGAATGCGGAGTGTCGATTTAAAGTCGCCAACGAGCGCTGTTTTAGATCGCTGCAGTACCAAGCTGATTTGATTCTAAGAGCGCTCCTTTCTTGGCTGTTGTCGCGTGAGAAGATTGGTATAGCGCTGATCGCTCGTTATCAAAGCTCTGCGACGGCGGAAGAACCATTCCAATGCTTCGACAATCGTGTTTTGGTCAAGTTTACCGATTAGCCAACAAGTTTGGCTTGGCAAATCTGATTCGGAAAATCGGAATCCTTCTGGTCCGGTTGTAGTGATCAGGACGGTTACCAACTAAATAAATCGGAATATTTGCTACGACAATCTGTGGATCAGATTCCCGAGTAGACGATACAACTGCGGGCACCATTGAAGTCCGTATCATCGTGCGTTGAGGCATGATTGAGCGGATCAGAAAAGGCGGATTGATTGTCAGTCGATCGAACCGCAGGCGGTGTCGACTATGACGGGAATAACTGGGGAAAGCCATGCTGTGGACACGTAGTAAACTTCTGATTTTCGCTGGAGCAGTCATTCTGTTGGCTGGGATCATTTATGGCCTGAACGGCGAAAACGACTCAACGATTCAAGTTGACTCGTCAACGATAGTTGCAAAAAGACTTCAACGCGCGACGGAGTTGGACCTGAACTCCAATTTAGACTCCGATATCGCTACCGTGATGTTTGAACAAGTCGATGAAAGTGGGTCGGAGACAACGACCGCAAACTGCATTGAGCTGAGCCAACAACCGGTGAAAGACAATGTCACTGCTCAGTCCATTGACGACTCATCGTTCCTTACGGATGAAGGACATGGACGATTAGAAGACTTTCAGAAACAGGAACTCGACGACCAAATATCAATTTTGCAGTCGCATCAACCGGTTGACGGACTTGCTGACGACACGAGCAACCTGGAAGTCGACTTCGACAATGACTTTCAAATTAATCCGGCGGACTCATCTTCCTCTCGAGCGGAAGAGACTGAAGCTCAACTTGAAGAGGCTGTTCTTCCAACACAGCTCTCTGTTTTTCGTGTTGCTTCAAGGACCCCCTATGTAAAAACATCCATCCCTCCGACTCGTTTCGCGATTGCGGAAGCGGTGGCTCACAAGGCAGTTCATCATATCGAATACGGCAAATCTTTGTCGCGTCGCGCCGCTTCATTTACCGCCCGACAGGAATTTTTTCATGCACTGAGTCTGATCGCGCAAGCCATTGATTCGCAAAGTGCTGACAACTATTACTCGGGAGCACTCAACAACGCAGTTATCGCGATTCGAGAGGCAGAGGACTTTTCTGCGGGCGGCAGAGACTCGCAGATTGGTCTCAATTTAGTTGGCGTGGTGGAGACGCATAGCAGTCGTATTATCAGTATCGAGGAAGCTCGCATGTTGACACCTGTCAACGCAATTCAGCGATATTTTACCTATGCCGAAAAACAGTTTGCGATCGCCGGCGGTTTCAACGTAGTCTCGGCCGAAGCCCTCTACTGTCTTGGGAAGCTGCATACCGTAATGTCCAAACGTGATCCGAATCCAGATCGCCTGGACATTGCCAAGGCGATTATGTTCCATCGAGCCGCCTTGGCATGCGATGCAAACAATTACCGCAGTGCAAATGAGCTAGGCGCGCTGTTCGCTCGCAACGGTCAGTTGGCAGACTCCAAATCGATGCTGAAGAAAAGTCTGATCATCCAGCAAACTCCTCAAGCCTGGGGAAATCTGGCGGTCGTCCATAAACGACTTGGCGAGCTTCATCTAGCTGAATTGGCCCGGACGGAATATGAGATCAGCGTTCAACAGCCGACTCCGGCTTCAGTTCCAAACTCGATTCAGTGGGTGGTGCCAGAGCAGTTCAATGAAGGCGCGCCATTGGAATATCATGAATCAACGGCGCGTCTTCCCAAGTCGCGTCAACCGAATACCGTCCAACCTGTGGAAAAGGATGACCAGTCCGGTCCGCAAAAGTTGATGAACAAAATCAAGAGTTGGTTTTGACGGAACCATCCATTCGGCGTTCAAAAAACACTAGACATATACTGACGTAGATAGATACGAGGCAAATGTAGCAATGAAATTATTTGGAACCGTAACGATTCTGGCTGGATTGATGACATTGTCCGCAGCAGCGTTTTGCTTCACCAATGACGAGAACGCAGTTCAGAGCAACCACGAGGTAATGACGCCAACCGAAGGTGTCGTATCCGCACCCGTCAGTCAATCTGATCGAGCTGCTGCGAACGACGCCATCTTGCCCGCCTTTCCACAATTTGTGGCGATTGAAGACCCGAGCGAATTCCAACTTGACCGCGCATTTGATGATGGACATGCAACAGTGGTTGACAGGTTTGTTGTTCCGGCAGCCTACCAGGTGCCTTGCGATGGTGGCGGTAATGGCGGGTGTGGAAATTGCCAAATCTGCCAGGGCGCAAAAATGCTGGAAGGTGTGGATGGCAATTGCTGCCGGAATGGTCGCGAGCCAGCTTGGAGAGACCAACGACCCATTCCCTGGGAATCGTTCGCTTACGGAGAATACATCGGCCCATACCGCACTCCACATGTTGGCGAGTATCGAATTCGCATTAATGATCAATTGGAATTCGTTTACATGCTGACCCGCGCGAAATCGGTTGAGCCGTATCGCATGTTTGTTGGCGATGTCATTCAGATTTCGTCAGCGATCGACGCGAGTCTGAATCAGACCAACATTACAATCTTGTCGGACGGAACGATCTCATTGAATTTGATTGGGCAAGTAAATGCTTTTGGCAAAACGGTTGAGGATTTACAAAACGAGTTGAATGAAAAGTACTCGGCATATGTAAAGAATCCCGCAATCGTCCTTTCTGTTCTGCGGGGGGACACGCCCCTGGAAGACCTCCGTGATGCCGTGGACGCAAGAGCAGGACAAGGTGGTCAAAATCAACAGGCACTCGTTTCTCCTGACGGTACCATCCAACTGCCGCTAATCGGAAGCATTCCTGCGATTGGCCTTACATTGGACGAGATTCGTCGAGAAGTGAACGCTCGCTATCATGCAAAAGTGCAAGGAATTCAAGTCACCCCGATTCTGACGCAAAGAGCCCCACGATTTGTGTACGTGGTGGGTGAGGTTCAAATACCCGGCCGTTACGAACTCACGGGCCCAACCACCGTCATGCAATCGTTAGCCCTCGCCCAGGGGACTTTTCCCGGTGGGAACGTGCGCCAGGCGATCGTATTTCGCAGGGATCAAAACTGGCAGTTGGTCGCCACTCGTTTGGATTTGTCGGGTGCACTCTTCGGCAGAAGTCCCCATCCTTCTGACGACCTTTGGTTACGGGATTCGGACATCGTCTTAATTCCCAAGAAACCGATCCTGCGTTTTGCGGAAGCAGTCGACCTCTACTTTACTCGATCACTGTACGGAATCTTCCCCAGGCAAACAGTCAACTTTGACGGTTTTACCGTACTTTAAGTCGATATAATATTGCTGACGTTTAGTTCACCCTCGATTCATTTGTCGAGGGTTTTTTTGCAGGCGCAAATTGTTAACACCTCAGATCTTGAGCCAGGTTTTGAAACGAAGCTATTCGTCCTCCTGATTCAACATCTTGCCAATTTGGGCAGTCAGATCCTGAGAAGGCACATGGATGTCGGCCACATTCCCGTCTTGGTCGAGCAACAGCATGTAGGGAACCATTTGGATTCCCAAATCGTCGAACATCTTTTGAAAAGGCTGCTCTCCATCTTGAAACAGCATTGGCCACGGCGGATACTTTCCACCGAACACCTGGAGCGCGGCGTCGACATCTTTGTCGATACAAACTCCTACCAGTTCGAAGCCAGAATCCTTAAAAACCTGGTGCATGGGTAGCATGAGCTGCATCACGCGAGCTGATTTAGGGTCCTTCGCTGACCAGAAAAAGACGACAACAACTTTGTTGTCCAAAACAGATTGGTCGAACGGGGCGCCGTCCTGCATTTTGCCGACAAGTTTGATTGGATTGCCAATCAGGTTGAGCCTTTGATTTCCTTTCTCAATGTCTCGCTCGACCTGCGCGACAACACTTGCATCAGGATGCGAAGCGTAGGTTTTGGTCAAGATTTCGTTTAATTCGCGGACATCGTCAAACAAACTCTGCTGCTCAAGGATCCGCACTCCTGCCATTGTCTGGCGATAATATTCACCCTGGCCTTGCCGTCTGGCAAGCGTGCGAATCGTCTCCTGGTATTTTTCGAGTGCTCCAGGAACGCCCTTGGCCGCATCGGCTGAGATTTGATCAAATTTTGATTCGACCAGATAAATACGATCTTCAAAAACTTCTGCAATTCGCTTGATGTTCTCATCTGCAGATTGACTATAGAAATCGGCCAGTTTGCGCATCGCCGAAATGACGGGTTCACGTTGGCCCTGGGTCATCAGTTCAGACAGCATCCCCGACATCGCTTGGACAACGATCATGTCATTGGTGTGGGCTTTAGCAAGCTTCAAAAAGCTTTCCTCGGCGTTGGAAAAATCGTTGGCTCCGTCACGAAAATAATCCTGGATCGCGAGAGTCAGTTCGAGGAATCCAGCTGACCGTACAAAATCCGGGTTTGAATCCTTGCGATACTTCTCAATCAGATTCATCAGCTTGGCACGATATTCTTCATTGCCCGCACTGATGAGTTCAAGCATGGACTGAGACTGCATTTGAAACGAAGCCGTTTTTTCCAGATCCGCCAACTCGCGTTTTTCGAGTTCGAACCCAATTTCGACTAGGGCGACTCGATCGGCCATTTGCTGTTCCGGACTTACTTGCGGTCGCCTGGCGCGAAGCGTACTCGCATAGGCGATCATTTGATTCACTGCATCAGGACGATCGAGGCTTTTCTTCCAACCATCGGAGTCCAAGAGAGTGACGCTCGACGCCTCAATTTCAGCATCGCCATCGGAATGGGAATGGGAATGGGAATGAGCTGCGGAAGGGCTGTCATCGATTTCGTATGTTTTCTTCGGCTCTTCAACCGATGAACTGCTATCACATCCGAGCAAGGCTACGAGCGCCGCGAATGAAGTTAACAAGACAACCGACTTGGAAATTCGAAGCCAGTGGAGCACAAAATTTGGGAAAGTAGATCGATCGTTCATATTTGACTCGTGGGTTTTTGCGATTTACATCCGATTCTAACAAGAAATTCCCGACTTCGAATGTTGCTAATCTATCAAAAGCGGAGGGCATTCTTAATTTAGGAAGCTTCGCCGGGTGCGGGGGCTGAAAAAGCCGACATTTGACAAACAATTTGCATCTTGTGCGGAACCGACCCATAATGCTTGTTTTCCAAACACCTGTTTTTATTCTGTGTGTGTGGCAAATGGATCTTGGCCAGTTACGTTATTTCATAAAAATCGTCGAACACCGAAGTTTTACCCGTGCTGCTCGCGATTGTTCCGTCTCTCAACCTGCCCTTAGCCAACAGATCGCCAAGTTGGAAAAAGAATTAGGGCAACCTCTTTTCGAACGTCAAGGCCGGACCATTCGATTGACCTCCGCCGGGCAGATACTTCAGGCGGAAGCGGAAAAGATTTTACAGTTGGTGGATGACGTCAAAGGTCAGATTACGGACGATGGCCAAACGGGGCGAATCAGTATCGCGGCCATACCAACGATTGGGCCGTACTTTCTGCCGGCAGCATTGAAATCGGTTGGCGGCCAGTTTCAATACGCGAGTTTTGTGGTTAACGAACACGTGACTGATGATTTGCTGAAACGATGTTCCAACGGCGATGTCGATGTGGGCGTCCTGGCATTACCTGCGCAAGCAAAGTATTTGACGGTCGAACCTTTGTTCGAAGAAGAACTGATGTTGGCGTTGCCGACGAATCATCCATTGGCTAAGCAAGAAAAAATTACGTCACAAGACATCGCCGACGAGCCGTTTGTATTGCTGGGCGAAGCTCATTGTCTCGTGGAGTCGATCGAATCCTTTTGCAACAGCCAGAGATTTCAGCCTGTTTCGACGTCGAACATTCAGCAACTTGAAACCGCCAAGAATCTGGTTGCGGCCGGGCATGGAATTACTTTTGTTCCAAAGATGGCCTGTTGCCAGGACTCGCACAGCCAGCTGGTTTTCCGGTCATTGACCGGAAACCGGCCGACTCGCACTGTCGCGATTTGCTGGAACCCTTACCGATACCAAAGCCAGCTCCTGAACAACTTCCTCAAGGGTCTGCGGGAGTTGGCTGATCCGGTCTTATCCAGTAAGAAGATTCCTGTGCCCAAGCCATCGAAAAAAGTGAAAGCCTGATCGTTTAGGTCAAGGCTGTCGAATCGGATCAACCAGGAGTCGCGCGAGGCGATGCCCATGCGGTTTGACGAATTTTTGATCACAGACAAACGGCCAGTCGTAACGTGGTACAGCTGGCTATTCTGATCCATCCCGTTGATCGCGCTGCAAATGCCCAAACGGGAAAACCAGCATGTTTTCATGCGCGAAGTAATCGGTAAGCTTCGCTCGTTTTTGCGCTTGGTCGGTAAAAAACAGTTCGTGGTAAACATCATCAAGATCGACATCTGCGGGCATTCTTGAGCAAGGGATGTCAATTGTTTCGCGCACGATCATGTCTTCATCGCAGCCGTCGATCAATCCGTATCGAGGCGGCAGATGCCAGATGGCTTCGAAGCCCGCTGCTACTTTTCTGATGACTCGAATCACACGTTTCCGAAACTGTTTGTCGTGCACCCGCCATTTCAGCTCAATCACAAAACGATCCGCCCGGCGAGTAATGGAATGGTACAAAAGCTTGGCTTCGTTTTCGAAAGTGTAACCTGCTTCCGATCGAAATTTTGATTCTTTACCTTCGATATTGATCCGACACCAGTCGTCGTAGCTGCGCGGGTAATCGAATTCGATCAGGTCGTTACGATAAAAGTCGGCCAGTTTTTCGAATTGGTCTTTTCGAGGAATGATTGGTTTTTGTTTGGCACGATTCAGATGTTGGATCGGCAGTCTCACACCTGTTTTCGCTTCGATGTCGTCAAGACATTTCGGAATTTTTTCAAGGCGTCCGATATAATCGAGTTTGAATCCAACTTGATTCAGAAGTTCAGTTTGCGGTTCGATATGCGGTTCGGTTTGAAATTCTCGCCGCACCAGAATGTCGATCACTTGATCGACGGACATATTCGGGAGAAGACCGAATCGGTGCCGATTCAAGAACGTGTGATTTCCGTCAAGGTTTTGATCCAAAATCTTGTTTGCGTAGAAAGATATGAATCGAATGATTGGGTCACGGACAATCGTGAATGTGAACCATTCATTGTGATCTTCAAATTCTTTCGGCAATAATTGGAAATCTCGATTGCCGTGGATTCTGACGCCATCCTGCGGCACCGGTTGGAGGTCGCGAATATTGGAGATCGCATGCTTGATCGAACTGCATCCACATTTGCGCATGACCAGGTACGCGATTTTTTGGGATGGAATGGTGTCAAATTGCGCGGGCATTAGGCCGTCTTAACTCATATGAACACAAGACAAGTTATCCTAGATTCGCCATTTCGGCAGTCAAATCCAATGCCTGGAATCTAACATCTGTCTCACCACTTGCACGATCAGAGCATCCGATCTGACGATTGTATCGATTCTTCGTTGATCAATGGTGGGGTTTTCGGTGCCCGCGCATCGGTGCTGGAATTCAATCCGGGGATCGCCCGGCTTGTTGTCGACGTGCATCAACGAGTTCGTCAATATAGGTGCGAATGTCCGCCGCCGGCACATTTATTCTGGCAACCTTACCTCGATGATCCAGGAGCAACGCGTGAGGGGCCTGTATCACAGGATATTGATTCAAAATTGGATTGTTGGGCGGATCTGAGCCGTCGACAACCACAAAATCCCATTTAGCCGCCAATTGGGATATGATGCCGGCTTTTTCGCCAAATTCACCTCCGTCAAGGGAAACGACCAGGACTCTAACCCCGCTCATGCTTTGGTCAGTCGTGACGTTAGCCAGAAGGCGACGCATCGTTTTGACGGATCTCGCGTCCGAGGCAAGGAAAACGACGATGGCAATGTGATCTTCATATTTGGCCGGATCGAGCTTGCCATGCACGGTGTCACCTTCGATTTCAACCCTTTGCCCAACCATGCTGATTCGTCTCAGACCGAATTCGCCATGCTGCTTGGACAGTTCGACCACGTCTGTTTCTTTGTGAATGCCGGCATTCTCAATCAAGGCATTACAAATTTCGGTGGCCCTGTCAAAGTCATGGATCTGTTCCAACCAGGATAACGTCGTGGCGACCTTGTTGATCAGGCTGATACCGCCTTCCGGGTGGGCGGACAACTGGATCGCCACATCCGCCAGATCCTGTCGACCAGCGAGTCCATTGGCCCAACGATTTGCCCACAGATCGTCGTAGTTCGCGTCAACGATCAACAGAGAATCGTGGAGTTCACTGGCGAATGCTTGGACAACTGCGGAATCGAATTCCTGGTATCTGCCATACATTTCGCGTATCAACTGGCGACCGGCGTCCATATCATCGAACGTCAGGCGTTTGATCAGGATCCGAACGTTGTCCATCACGTAGGGATCATCCTTGAAATTTTCAATAACCGAGAAAATGGAATCGCGTAGCAATTCAAGTTGTTCGGCGCTCTGTTGTTTGGCGTATTCGAAAACCTGGAGTTTTGCCATCCCAAGCTGTGCCGCTCGTCGAATCCTGGCATTTTTATCGTCGACGAACGCCGCCGCAGCCTCTTGAAATTGCTCGGCGGCAATTGGAAGGTTCGTTTCCTGGAAAAAGTCGAGGCCATAAAAAACGGAGGCAGCATTAAGTCTTGACTCAATCGCCAGTTCGCGTTGAGAAAGATCGCAGTCCAGTTCCAACAACCGATTAGCAACAGCGATCCGTTTTCGCAAATAGTCAAATTTGGTTGGCAGACTGGCTTGCCTGGGCCAGCTGTCCAGCACTTTGAGTAATTTGACGGCGTCATCAGCGGTTCCGTCGGTAATAACTTGTTCAAAATCGGAGATTCCCGGGAGACGTTTGCTTTCTGCCAAAACCGGAATGTTGGCCTGCTCCTCGACATCATTCGGGCGAAATCCGGCGTAGGCGATGCCGATCAGGAACAAGGATGAGACGATTCCCGCGACGAAGGAAAAAAAGTTAACGGTATCAGAAGACTGAATCGACTTTTTCTTCAACAGTTTGTGTGTTTTTTTTGAATTTCGGCGTTTGCCCATAACTTTGATCTTTGATTTGAGATATTCAAAGCGCCCCGATTCGCGTCAAATCAAGTTGCCTGCTATACCTTTCATGCTAGTCGCAGATCAGGGCAATTCAATAGAAGAGCTTTTCTCGGGCACCTCTAAGTCAGCTTCGGGTTCGCTGTTTTTGGAAGCGACAAATGCCATTCTCAACTGGTGCAATGTTTCCGTTAATAGGGATTGTTCATCGTCCGTGAGGTTACCCTTGGTTTTTTCTTCAAGCACTCCCAGTGTGTCGATGAAATGCTTGGCCATGTCGCGATTTACGTTGGGCTTGCCCGACATCGGATCGTTCAAAAAACCAAGAGCAGACAGGGCTTGAGTGGAAATCGTGCTGACCAGAATAACGAACGATGCCGGCGGCAGCTGATGCGTCGGATCGGATGATTCCGGTTCTGTCGTTTTTTCAGCTTCCTCTTTGGCAAGCTGTGCTTTTTCCTGTTCAACCTGACTTTTCCAATCATCGTCAACGATAATTTTTGGTTCGTCATCAGACATGTTCTTCCTCGAGTGGGTTAAGGTTATCGATTCGAAATATCAGTTGTCGATTCAGCTGAATAACTTTCCCGGCTGGAACGACGCACCGCCGCTTGAACAAAACCGGAAAACAACGGATGCGCGGCTGTTGGTTTTGACTTGAATTCTGGATGGAATTGTACGGCTACAAAAAACGGATGGTTGGCAACTTCGATTATTTCGACGAGCGAGTCGTTTTCGCTGGTTGCGGCGACCACCAAACCGTGGGCGTCAAACTGCTGTTGATAAACATTATTGAATTCGTAACGGTGACGGTGACGTTCGGAAATCTCCTGCTGCCCGTAACACTCCAACGCCCGCGTGCCGAGTCTGACGTGGGACTGCTGAGACCCGAGGCGCATCGTGCCCCCTTTGTCGGTAATGTTTTGCTGTTCATCAAGCAAACAAATAACGGGATGGGGTGTGTCCTTGTCAAACTCAGTCGAGTTGGCGGCTTCAAGTCCGACGACATTCCGAGCAAACTCGATGACTGCGCATTGCATGCCCAGGCAGATTCCCAGAAACGGAATATTCCTTTTTCGTGCCCAGCGAATGGCGTCGACCTTTCCTTCGGTACCGCGCTCTCCGAATCCTCCCGGGACGAGGATTCCATCGAAGCCTGCAAGCAATCGCTCGGGTCCTTCGCGTTCGATTTCCTCACTTTGAATTCGCCCGATTCGAATTTGAGAATGATGCTCCATTCCCGCGTGATCGATGGCTTCATAAATGGATTTGTAAGCGTCTTTATGTTCGGCATATTTGCCGACGACCGCGATGCTGATTTCGGTTTCCGGGTTTCTGAGCCGGTGGATCAAGTCTCGCCAGTCATCCAGCTCAAGGGTATTGGTGTTCAGGCCCAGTTTTTTGACGATCAAGCTATCGAGTCCATGCTCAACCAGGCTGAGCGGGACTTCGTAGATCGAAAAATCTTTGTCACGTTCTTCAATGACCGAGTCGACAGGGACGTTACAAAAGAGGGCGATCTTTTCTTTTTCGGCAGTCGGAAGCTCTCGTTCGGTGCGGCAAATCAAAATGTCCGGTTGAATACCAATCTGGCGCAGCTGACCAACGGAGTGTTGAGTCGGCTTGGTCTTGAGCTCGCCGGCAACTTTGAGAAACGGGACCAACGTGAGATGAATATAAAGGCAATTTTCTTTTCCGGCATCAAGCGAGAATTGCCGGATCGCCTCGAGGAACGGCTGGCTTTCAATGTCGCCGACCGTTCCACCGATTTCGGTGATGACTACGTCAACGTCTTCACTGCCAAGTTGTCGGATGCAGTTTTTGATTTCGTTGGTAATGTGCGGAATGACTTGAACGGTTTTGCCAAGAAATTCGCCCCGACGTTCTTTTTCAATGACACGGAGATAAATTTGGCCGGTGGTGTAGTTGCAGCGACGAGTCAAAGGACTGTTTGTAAATCGCTCATAGTGCCCCAGATCGAGATCTGTTTCACTGCCGTCATCGAGGACATAGACTTCGCCATGCTGGTAGGGACTCATGGTTCCCGGATCGACGTTAATGTAAGGATCCAGCTTTTGCATGCGAACTCGCAGCCCGCGTCGTTCAAGCAACATTCCAATCGAAGCACTCGTCAGTCCCTTGCCGAGAGAGCTTACAACACCGCCGGTTACGAAAATGTGTTTTGTCATCTTTGAGTCTCCTTCTCAAGCCACTGATCGGATCATGGCGGTGCGATTGCAATCAAAAGGGCCACAAAAAAATTAGCACAAATTCGTCACAGAATTTGCGCTCGTGAATCGAGTGTTTAGGGCGTCCACCACTCTGCCCGGCCGGCTCGGTCAAAAGCCGATGCAGCATTTTGACATTCTCCCGAAACCAAGCTAGTGGTCTGTCAATTTTGAATTGATCGTTTGTAGTCCCGCTTCAGGCGGAATTTTCCGGCTCAAGCCGGTACTACGAACTGGTCAATTCAGGTCTGACGTTGCATTGGTCCAATAATATCAATTCAACTGTCTCCTGACAAACGCAGCATAGTCTTCCGGAGTATCAATTCCGGCGGATCGATGTTCCACAATTCCAACTAGAATTGTGGTGCCTTCATTAAGAATTCGCAATTGCTCCAGGGACTCGACCATTTCGATTTTCGCCATCGGAAGGGATACTAAACGTTGCAGATATTTCGGTCGAAAAACGTAAAGCCCGATATGTTGGAAAAAGGTGGGCGGATCAGATTGAAGCAAATCGTCGTTCCATTCGCGAGCAAACGGTATCGGACTACGACTGAAATAAAGTGCCCGATGCGCTTGATCGAAGACGACTTTAACGACCGAAGGATCAAAAACTGCGGCTTTTTCACGCACAGGCGTGGCCAACGTGGAAACCAGAGTTTTTGGCGTTCTCAACAGCGTGTTGATCGCGTGGTCGATCGTTTGACCGGAAAGTTCCGGCTCGTCACCCTGAACATTAACGATCACGTCAAATCCGTCCAAATCCTTTGCTACTTCGGCGACTCGACAAGTACCACTCTTGTGGGCGGGGTCGGTCAAGCGGACGTTTCCGCCGAATCCACGAACGCAAGCGACAATTTCGTCGTCATCTGCCGCAACAATGACGGTGGACGCAAGTTTGCTTTGGCAGGCGGCTTCGTAGGTGTGCTGGATAAGCGTCTTGCCGGTTTCATTGAGCAACAGCTTACGAGGAAGTCGCGTCGACTTGAGGCGGGCCGGAATTACGATGGCGGTTTTCAATGACCAGCTCTGCAAGGAATAGCTGCGAAACTCGATTTGTGGGGTGCGTTGTCCGCCTTAATCCGCAGACAAAATCGACGATTTGTTTTTCGACAAGGAGTTTGCGTTTTCGAGCCTTGCCACGCGAGGCGTCCATTCTTCAGATCTCGGGTGAAATCTAGACCAAGTCGCCGAAAACGACGTAATGGCCGGTATCGCTTCGAGCGTTTCGCCCTTAAGATTTCCGTCGATCGCCACGCCCCGATTAAGGTCCCAGCTGGAACCGGTCTGTTTATCAACAAAGGAGTCATTGGATCTTTCAAATTCCAATACCTCATCATTTACCTCGCGCAGAAAACACCAGAAAGTGCCTGTGTTTTCGTCGAATCGAATGACCAGCGGCTTCCCTTCATGCGTATCGTTGATGAGCGGCTGCTTTCTTAACGCTGCAAACGGATAGTGCTTTGCGACTCGGCGAATCACGATTCCAACCGAAAAATTGATCTGCATTTTTTCGACTCGTTGATAATATTGCCGATCGTAAAGAAAGTTCTCCTGAAACTCCTGAGGCCACAACATGACAGTCGACTGCGGATAAGTTTTTCTCCAGGTTTCGTAATCTGTGAGTTGACTGGGGAGCTGCTTTAGCTCCCGACCCTCATTCTCGCCCTCCATGCATCTGCCCATCAGCAGGCTCCAAACGCTTTCGGTCTGATCCTGCATCAACAAGCTATTCTTCCAGAACTTATCGGAAGCCTGAAAGATCAGCTCCTGATCGTCGAGGTGGCGGGAATAAACAATGCCATTATAACCGAGATTACACCATGTCGCGGCGATCGCTTCGTCTCCCAAGTGATCGTTGACCACTTCACGTTGGACTCCGCACAGCATCTTGACTGGGTAAGCGCGGGCTTCGTCATTAACGACGACGCCGAGAACCAGTTGATCCCCTCGAAGCGATTCGTTTGCCTTTTCAATGGAAACGATCGGGAATTCTGTGATGGGCGGCAGAGGTTCGTTATACAATTCCTGCGGATCGTAGATCAGAAGTTCCGCGTCATGCTGCGGCAATGGGGTCTCAGGCGGAACAAAATACGAGAGAATTCTCTCGTCAGAAAATACGACGGCACCAACGATCACGAAAAACCAGCTGACTAGAAGAGCAGTTTTCCATCTGGGGAATCTGTTATTGTTTGTCGTCATGTTCTCAAATCCGATAGGATTACCTGACAATAATTGTCAACTTGATCGTTGTCCAACACCAGCTGTTTGCAGTTTAATGAACGGTTCCCTAAATGTGGTTTCGCAGTTAGCAAAAAAACGTCATAATCTTGCGGATTTTATACTGGGAATTGAGAATTCTAAAGAGTTATGAAACGAATAAATACGCTTTATTTAAGCACAATTGGCAAAAAAGCGATTGCCGCGATAACCGGTCTCGTGTTGTTTGGATTTTTGATCGGCCATGTCGCAGGGAATTTGAAGGTCTTTACCGGTTCGTCTGCCGATGGAGTTCCACATATTGATGAATATGGCCAATTCCTGAAAGTCGTTGGAGAACCAATTCTGCCCCCCATGTTTGCGTTGTGGATCGCCCGAGCTGTTTTGTTGGGATCGTTAGTCTTGCACGTGTGGGTGGTTGCCCAGTTGGCGAAGCTGAGCCACGCGGCGCGACCGATGAAATACGTTCGCAACCACAAAGTCGCATCTTCATGGGCGGCCCGTTACATGATGTATTCAGGCCTGTTGATCCTGGCGTTCGTTGTTTTTCATATTCTCCATTTTACGACTGGCACCATCCAACTTGGTGAATTTGAACATGGAATGATTTACAGCAATCTGTTTAATTCGTTTTCAAAGTGGCCGATTGGTTTGGCGTATATTTCCGTAATGGTTGTGCTGGGTTTGCACTTGTACCACGGAATCTGGAGCCTTTTCCAGACTCTGGGACTGGATAATCCTGATCGCAACAATGCGTTGCGGACATTTGCTGTGGTGATGACCGTTGCACTGACGATTGGATTCATTGTTGTTCCGCTTGCATTCATGTTCGGCGGGATGCTGGCTCCAGTTGAATACGCTCACGATCTCTTGACGGAAGGTTAAACGACAACGTTCTTATGTTGAAACTAGACTCAAAAATCCCCAGCGGTCCGATCGAAGATGCGTGGACCAATCACAAAAACGGGTTGCGATTGGTTGGCCCCAATAATCGCCCCAAATACAAAATCATTGTGATCGGGAGTGGCTTGGCCGGCGCTGCGGCCGCGGCCTCGATGGGTGCGATGGGTTATCGCGTTGAATGCTTCTGTTTTCAAGACTCGCCAAGACGCGCTCACAGCATCGCTGCGCAGGGTGGAATCAATGCTTCCAAGAATTACCGCAATGATGGTGATTCGACTTGGCGATTGTTTTACGACACGCAAAAAGGCGGTGATTACCGGGCGCGGGAACAAAACGTTTATCGTCTGGCCGAGTTAAGCACAGCGATCATTGACCAGGCGGTCGCGCAAGGAGTTCCGTTCGCTCGGGAATACGGTGGAAAACTGGCCAATCGCTCATTCGGCGGCGTCCTTGTGGAGCGAACGTTTTATTGTCGTGGAGAAACGGGACAACAGTTGCTTCTGGGCGCGTACTCGGCTCTTGAAGAACAAGTTGGGAAAAAGCGAGTCAAAATGCACACTCGCGCCGAGATGTTAGATCTGGTCGTTGTCGATGGTCGCGCGCGGGGCATCGTTGTCCGAGATCTCGAAAAAGGTGAAATTACATTACACGCGGCAGATGCCGTTGTGCTGGCGACTGGCGGTTATGGCAACGTCTTTTATCTGTCGACCAATGCGAAAGGCTGCAACGTTACGGCAAATTTCCGGGCCTATCGTCGCGGAGCCGGATTTGCGAATCCATGTTTCACGCAAATTCACCCAACCTCGATTCCGGCCTCGGGTGACTATCAATCGAAGTTGACGTTGATGAGCGAATCGCTGCGAAATGACGGGCGAATTTGGGTGCCTCGCGATCCCAATGAAAAACGAGCCCCGAAGGATATTCCGGAAGCGGACCGTTATTACTACTTGGAAGAACGGTACCCTCGTTTTGGAAACCTCGTCCCTAGAGATGTCGCGGCACGTGCCGCAAAGGATGTTTGTGACAAAGGTCTCGGCATTGGGCCAACCGGTTACGGTGTCTACCTGGATTTTGGTTCAGCCATCAAGCAGCAGGGAAGCGATGCCGTGATTGCGAAGTACGATAACCTGTTCGAAATGTACGAGAGGATCACAGATGACGACCCAACGAAAACCCCGATGAGAATCTACCCTGCCGTTCACTACACGATGGGTGGTCTGTGGGTGGACTATAACTTGATGACGAACCTGGAAGGCTTGTACGCAATTGGTGAATGTAATTTTGCCGACCACGGTGCGAATCGACTCGGAGCCAGTTCGTTAATGCAATGCCTGGCCGACGGTTATTTCATCTTGCCGGTCACGATTGGTGATTATCTGAGTCGTCACGAACCGGGTGAAATTCAAATAGATCATCCGGCTTTCGCCGAAGTCGAATCGGAAGTGAATGCTCGGATCGATCGTTTGTTGTCGATTGGCGGGAAGCGTTCAACGCAGTCGTTTCACCGGGAACTGGGAAAAATCATGTGGGAAAATTGCGGCATTTCGCGGAACAAACAACTTCTTGAAGAAGGTTTGCGGCTGATTCCGGCACTCCGAGAAGAGTTTTGGAATGACCTGAAACTCCCTGGCAAAATAAACGAGCTAAATCAATCTCTTGAGCACGCTGGCCGCGTCGCCGACTTCCTCGAATTCGGTGAACTGATGTGTCGCGATGCTTTGCTCAGGGACGAATCGTGCGGTTGTCACTTGCGCGAGGAGCACCAAACGGAAGAAGGCGAAGCAAAACGAAATGACGAATTGTTCGCACACGTAGCGGTATTTGAATCCAAGGGTGACGGCGTCGAACCTGAACTTCATCAAGAACCGCTGGCATTCAGGGCGCTTCCACTGGCCACGAGGAACTACAAGACATGAGAATCAAACTACACGTTTGGCGTCAATCATCGAGGGGCGATCACGGGCGGATGGAATCTTACGAGCTGGACGGGGTTGAACCCGATATGTCCTTTCTCGAAATGATGGATAGCCTTAACGAAAAACTCACTGTCGATGGCAAAGATCCAGTTGCCTTCGATCACGACTGTCGTGAAGGAGTTTGCGGAATGTGCTCGATGGTGATCGATGGGCAGGCCCATGGTGCGCAAACCGAAACGACAACTTGCCAGCTGTATATGCGGCATTTCAAAGATGGTGATGAGATTTACGTTGAGCCGTGGCGAGCTAAAGCATTTCCGGTCGTCAGAGACCTTGTGGTTGATCGTTCAGCGTTTGATCGAATCATTCAGGCCGGTGGCTATATCAGTAATCACTCAGGCCCAAAACCCGAACCGAATACGATACCGATAGAACCTGAAGTTGCCGAACAATCGCTGGACGCAGCGACTTGCATCGGCTGCGGTGCCTGCGTTGCTGCCTGTCCCAACAGTTCGGCGATGCTTTTTACATCGGCCAAGGTTTCCCATTTAGGTCTGTTGCCTCAAGGGCAGACCGAACGATTTGATCGTGCAATTTCCATGGTTACGCAAATGGAAAAAGAGGGTTTTGGTTCCTGTCGAAACTACGGCGAGTGTGAGGCGCAATGCCCGAAAGGCATCAGCATCGCTTTCATCAGCCGCATGAATTCCGATTTTTTGCGGGCAACCTTGACGCAACCCATCCATCGTCGCGGTGAAATGAAAACTCAGTGATTAACCGTACGGTTTGCGATTTGATACAACTCGTTACGTTAACGGGAAGGGCAACTCGACCAGGGATGCGATCGAATTGGTCGGCGATGCCAGGGATTTGCGATTCAGGTGAAAACTTGGCCAGCCCAGTCTTGCCGGTGCATCGCAGTCGTTTTCGAGATCGTCGCCTACCATCGCAAATTGCAACCTTTGAATCGGACAAGCTGATCGAATGGCTGATTGTATCGAATCATAAAAACGCGGATCGGGTTTTCTGAAACCGATTTGCGACGAGCAGAAAATATGATCGACCAAATCTAATTCAGTCTTTTTCTTTACGATGGTCAACAGCCTTGAATCGAAATTGGAAGCGATGGCGATGATGGCATTCTGCTTTTTTAACTGCCAAAAACACTCGACTACATCATCATAGATCTGCCAGTTTTCTGGCGTCGCGAAGTGCTTCCATAGTGCTTCAAATAGCTCGTCAATTTGCCCAATGTCGCCGTAGATCTGTTTGGCGAGTTGAAACCACATTTCGCGTTCGATTTCGTCGTTTGAAAGCAAACCCCCATTTTGCGAGTCAGCTTGCGAATGTCGGTTGCCCACGCCAAAAAGTTCGCCGCGCGCTTTGGCGAATCGAGTGGCCACCTGCTCACGAGTCAGCCGAGAATTGAAGCGGATGCCATGTTCCCAATAAGCGTCGACGACATGCGGCTGAGGAAACAAGACGGTGCCAACGGCATCAAAAAGAACAATCCATTGCACCGAGTTCCGGGCATGCAATGGATTTGTCTTGGAATTCATTATCGTGTTCGGTTGAAGTTAACGATCGAGGATGCGTATTTTTGCTTCCGTTTCTTGCGGTTGAAGCTCCGACAATCCCTTGACGAATCGTTCGCGGTTCTCGTAATTGTATACTGGTTCGGCGCGGATTTTGGGAATTTCGATATTACTCGCATCGCTTTCCTGCAAGGACTCGACTCGCGGTGGTTCTGAATCAGGAGTAGTTGAGAGGTAGCGATATTGGGTGGAAACGTTTCTGAATTTTGCAATCGTTCGTGTGTTTTGAGCGTCTGATTGAGGACAAGCACGTAACCGTAATAACTTGAGCTGATCGTCAAGGACTGATGGCATGCGTTCATTTGATTCCAATTGTGGCATTTGGTACCGGGCGCCAAAATCGTCGAAGTCGGTTGTTTGATCGATTGGAACCGAATCGATTCTCAATTCGATCGTACCAGTTGCGGGCGAACTTTCGGTTCGTTCCAGAATGGAAGACTCCGGTACGTCTCGGTCCGTCGGCGACTCCAGAACCGGAACGAACAAATTTGGTTCGTTCGGAGTCACTGGCTGTAACAAAAAAAGATGATTGTCCGAGGTTGCCGACGGCAGTTGGAGATTTGGATCGGTGATTTCAAACGATTGAATTGGAACTGCGGGTTTCCGTTTCGGGCGAACGACTTGTGAAGACTCATTTTCGAGAATCAAGTCTGTTTGCGGGAGAGACGGGTGATTCGATCGAGCATCGGTGTTCTTTGAACTAATCTGGTGAAGCGTCGTCTTAGGTCGAGGCAATGGTTCCAAGACGGGAACGGGTACAGGAACTACGACCGTTTCGACTTGGAACGATGGCACCGGTACGGTTTCGCTGACTGGCATCGAGGGTTCAAGCGGAAGTACTTGTGGCGAAGATGGGACGAGAAGTTCACCTTGTTGAATTCGCCGATCAATTTCGTACTTGACGATGGCCTGAATGTCCAGCAACCGTTGTTTCGCTTTTTGTACATCCGATTCCGCGCGAAGATGACTGAACTTTTGATTCCCCGGCACCACGTTCGCGAGGCTGGGTAGACTAAGTGCGGGAAGATCTCTGAATTCGACGTTCCCCGTCGTGTCCAGCAAAGCTGTTTCAGGTGATAAGTCGGGCCCAAAGCCTGCGCGATGCACTGGTACACTCGAAGATGCCGGTTGCCGATATCGAAACGAGGGCTGTGATTGCTGGTTTCGCGAAGTTGTTTCACGAGGAGTATATTGCTTCGGCCGCAAGTAGTGATTGCTTGTCGGGCGGGCTCTCAAAATGATCGGTTCTGAGTGCTGCGCTAATCGTGCCGCAGGTTCAGCGATCCCTTGCGGTATTTGGTCAACTGCGGTGATTTCATTCGAATCGATCGAAAAAGGCTCAAGCTGGGATTCGATCGCTCCATTCTCGCGAGTTGGTTCCTCATTTTCAAAGTTGGGCGGATCGCCGAACTGTTCAGGTTCCCGGTTCTCAGCCGGTTCCAATTCGGATTCAGGTTGTTGATTCAAGATCGGAGGGATGTTGTTCGCCGAATTCTTGCGACCAGATTTCGTAGGTGACGTTGTCTCGTGGCTTGGTTCACTCGTCACAATTACCGTCGGTTGACTATCTGAATCCGATCGGGGAAGGTGAAATTCGGAATCGTCATACTCGAGAAGACTTGTGCCGGATGACTCTCCATCAATTTTGTCAAAATGATTTGCATCTTGAACGATCGACTTGGGCTCGAGTGAACGGTCTGGATGATTTGTATCCTGCACGTCCAGGGCAGCCGATTTGCGCCTGGCGTCACTGGGTAATTCCGGGATCAAAAATTTGTTTTCGCCTTCAGGTGATATTTCCTGTTCCTGACCAGAGTCTTGTGCGGGACCATGATCGACGGGTTCAAAAACGGATGAACGAGATGCTTCGTTGGTCGTAGCGTATTCGGAACTTTCTGGAGCAACAATTTTGTTTTCTGCAACAAGATACGAGTCAGTCTGTTTCCTGCTGCGAATTCTTTGCAACAATCCAATTCGACTTGGCTGGTCTGCGCGACAACTTCGACAAGAAGTACATCCATCGCTGTAGGTACAAGGGTCCGATAAGACGTCGCATCCGTCGGGACACCTCCGCTTGTTTACTGAGTTGCAACCACCGAGAAAAGGTGTGAATATGACTGCCAAAATCAATGTTAATAGTGCCGAGAATCGCATTGCTGGTTCATCCGTGAAATGCAACTTAATCGCCGCGCCGTTACAACTGGGACGGGTCTATCCGCAGGTATCGACAGGTAAAAACCAATCCAACGGATATTGTCCCACGGAAGACAGAACCCGATTAACCCGCACGATAGAGCATGCCCGCAAGGTTTCTATGGGGATGGCCTTTGGGGTGTCAAAATCGATTCAACCGTCTCCGCTGATCTCGTCGAGAGATTGGTTTTTGGTAAGATTTGATGGTTTTGCAAATGCTTCACGCAGCCGTAGATCGACTCTTTTTACCGGAGCTAGCGACCAGGCTGTGAATGTCGGGTTCAGGATGCCGAATTAGGCAAGCGACCTGGATTGACAGTCTTTGGAGAAGCACAGGCGAAGTGAGGTTAGTCGGCCAGGTTCCGTTCAACTCAACCGCGTACCCATCGGGCCGCGCGGGGTGATGTCCACGCGGTTAAACGAATTTTCTGTTTGGGTTTATCACAGTCAACCTGCCAAAACTGGCATTGTCCAATTAGCCTTCGGTTTTTAACGGCAATTGGTCAATCTTGGCTGCCAGGATAAAGTCATTTTCACACAAGCCTTGGATGGCGTGAGTCCAAAGTTCAATCCAGACGTTTTTGTAGCCTTCCAAATGAAGATCGGGGTGATGCCCGTCTTGTTCGGCTAATTCACCGACACGATTGAAAAAATCCAGGCCGACGACAAAGTTTTTCACGGTCCAGTCTTTGCGGATTCTCTGTCCGTCATTAGTCAAATACCAGCCATCGAGGTTAGCCAGTTGATCGCGCACAAACGGAAGTGGACACGGTTCGACGCCGCCTTCACAAGGTTCACATTTTTTGGCGGTCAATTGTTTTGCACTTTGAATTTCCATGGGAATATCTCGAGATAGGTTTTGAACGGAATTAAAGTATCTTCATTGTGTGGAAGTTCCGGCGGGCGTCAACTTTAACAATTCGGCGTGTTCGGACATCGCATCAATGACGAATTGAATGTGTTCGTTCAAGTCAACGTTCAATTCCTCGGCACCCTGGGTAATGTCCTGGCGATGGACTTTTTCGGCAAAGCTTTTCTGTTTCATTTTCTTGCGAACGCTTTTCGAGGTCATCCCTTCGATTCCATTTGGGCGAACAAGCGCGACGGCCGTAATGAACCCCGAAAGTTCATCGCACGCAAAGAGCGCTTTGTCCATCAGGTTAACGCGCGGACAATTGGTTTCTTCACAGTGTGACTTGATCGCATAAATCACGTCGTCCGGATAACCCTGTTCAGCAAGTATTTTGGATCCTTCGAGTGGATGCTCGGGCGTCGTCGGAAACCGCTCGTAATCGAAATCATGCAGCAGGCCGACGACCCCCCATTTTTCGACATCTTCTCCATATTTGTTAGCGTAGGCTCGCATCGCGATTTCGACCGATTGCATGTGCCGACGCAATCCATCCTGTTTTGTGTATTCACACATCAACTCAAAAGCTTTGTTGCGATCAATCATGTGGTTTCGGATTTGTTTGGAGTCATGTTTCCGGTTGCGAAGATCATGATATCCGAATCATCGATCGACTCAATTAGGGTCTTGCTTATTTGAATCGGATATTTGGACGAGCTGTTTTGTTTCTGGCGAATCAAGTCTTGGTTCGTTGGAATACAAGTATTCCCTGAGCCACAAATAAAGGCGGCTGGCCACGTTGATCGCAACGCCCGTTAACAGGCAAACCAGGAACAACCCGATGGTCAGCGAGAGCCGGAGATTCCACCGCTCCGGCAGCAACAACTCAACGGAAATTGCGGTAGCCATGATCGCAATGAAGGTGCAAATGGCAAGCAACATCCAGGCAAAGCTGATTGATCGCGAGCCGCGAGGTTTTACACCGATGCCGTCTGTCGCTGCATCAGTCCGGAACGTTGGATCGAGGTTACCCAGGTCGTCGCTACCGCAGTTCCAACAGCGACGAAAATGAGGCTCGATGGCTTCTCGACAATTGGGGCACAACCACATTTGTTGTGAGATCATCTGCAACGTGTTTTCTATTTATGGCCCGTTAGTCTGATTTGTCGTCCCCATCCTTGTCCTTGTCGTCGTCTTTTTTGCTTTCGCTTTCAATGTCTTCTTTTGATTCCTTGTCGTTCGAGTCAGCGGAATCGGAGTCCTCATCGGCCTTTTTCTTTTTCTCTTCTTCGACGTTTTGAAGTTCTCGCCAGGGTTTTTCGTCTTTGTAGCTGGCCAGTTCTTTCTCGAGACTATCCAGCTGTTCTTCAAACGGAGCCTGGTCAGCATCCTTGTCTGCCTCGGCGTTGGCTTTGTTAACTTCGATTGCTTTTTCAATCCAATCAATGGCTGTTACAAAATCGCCATTTTCGGCGAAGCCGGATGCCAGCGTGCTAAGGATGTGGGGCATTTTGTAATCGGTAACTTCGCAAGCTTTGGTGGCAAGTTCGATCGCACGTTCTCCATCCCGCAGTTCGTCTACAGGAGAAGTAGCAAGTACCCAGGCGAGGTTGTTCAGAATCCCATCGTTGTCGGGGCCAAGCTCAAGCCCTTTTTCATAATCTTCAATTGCTTCTTTGTGTTGGCCAAGCGAGAGCCGGGCATCGCCACGTCCGCGGAGAATCAACATTCGAACTTCGTCGCCTTCGGAAGACGTGGTAATCATGTTGAGGACGCTGTTGTAAATTCGAATCGCACGCCGCGGTTGATCGTCGGCGTTATACAGCTGGGCCAGTTGCAGTTTATACCCAATGTTGGTTGGACTAAGGTCGCCCAATGTTTTTAGATCTTCGATTGCATCCGGATAATTTCCTTTTTCCGTATAAATCTCAAACCGCAGGATTAACGCCGTGGAAAATTCTGGCTGTTCGTCCAGCACCAGATTCACATCTTCGAGTGCCTCATCGTTTTCGCCAGTTTCAAATAGAGCTCGCGCTCGAATAAGTCGGGCGCTAAAAAGTTTTCGGTCCAATTTGAGTGCCGTGGTTGCGTCTTCGATCACACGATCGAAAGACTCAGCCAACAAAGCAAGCTGTGCGCGAAGCAGGAGGCTCTCGGTTGACTCTTCGTCAACCTTGATGGCCTCGTCCATGATCTCGATCGCTTCATTCAACTTCTGAAGCCCGGCCAACGAACGAGCTACTTCGTGATAAGCCTTGATATTTTCACGATCACTTGCGAGCCAGGTTTTGAAATCTTCAACCGCTTTGGCGGGTTCGTTTTTGCGCAAATAGTAGCTGCCGCGGACTTGAATGGCTTGCATATTTTCCGGGTCGATCTTGATTGCCTGAGCAAGATCTGCCAGCATCGTGGCATCATCTTCGGCCAGGGTCGCACGAATCACCAGCGCTTTGGACAACGAGACTTGATCATCACCGGCCAGCTCAACTGCTTTTTCGATGGCTTCAATACCGGCTTCGCGGTCTCCAGCAGGAAGTCCATGCATGCGAGCCATTAGTTGGTAGGCTTGCCCCATTTTGGGATTGAGTTCGACGGCTCTTTCCAGCCGCGTTATCGCTTGGGAACGAAATCTTCTCCAGCGCTGGTCACGACCGGACGAATTGAAAATCTGCTTGGATAACAACTCAGCATGCTCGTACAATGTTGATGAAAGCAGCTGGTTGGCACTTTCAATGCCTTCCTCATCGAGCCCCTTTTCAAGG
Organism: Planctomycetaceae bacterium; assembly: GCA_024638965.1. GTDB lineage: Bacteria > Planctomycetota > Planctomycetia > Pirellulales > Pirellulaceae > Mariniblastus. Next base: position 19,716 of record JAHEJI010000018.1, on the reverse strand, counting down.
GCATCTTCAAGCAGATCGACAACCTTATCGAGGTCGCGAGTGGTCTGAGCCGTAATCTTCAGACTGAATGCCTCGTTCAACTGCGCGGTGCCGTCGTCTTGCTCTTGTACTTGCTCTTGTACTTGCTCTTGTACTTGTACTTGCTCTTGCTCTTGCTCTTGCTCTTGCTCTTGCTCTTGGGCGAAAGAAATCGTGGTAGCCGTCCCAAGCACGAGCAGACAAATTGCAATTCGATAAAAACTCATCCAAGCCAACCAACGCATGGATTTCTCCCGGTCTTAACAAGTTATTTTTACGTGACCTAAATTCTATTGGATTTCAATGGCTGCGAGAATCGCCAAAATGCCCCCAAAACTGACAAAACACATACGGTTTTGCGAATTTTGAAACCATTCGTTCCTGCAAAGGCAAGACAGTTTGCGCTTCCCCCTTGTGACGACGCAAAAATCGCGAAATCGATTCGAGATTGGCTCCGCGAAACGCTTGTTTAGAACCCGCGTCGTGAATTCAGCCACCGGACCGACCGGGCCGGCCTAAATCAGAGTTGCAATCACAAGAGCAACAACGCTCATTAACTTCAACAAAATATTGAGCGACGGCCCAGAAGTGTCCTTGAACGGATCACCGACGGTATCGCCCACCACGGCAGCCTTGTGAGCATCGGAGCCTTTTTTCAACATCTGGCCGTTAACTTCAAAGCCTTCCTCGATCATTTTCTTAGCGTTGTCCCAGGCACCGCCGGCGTTGGATTGGAATAGTGCCATCAATACTCCGCTCACTGTTACGCCCGCCAGCAGCCCGCCCAACATCAAGGCGTTTGTGTTTTCGCCGGGGAAAAAGTATCGGGGAACGAATCCGAATGCGACAGGAACCAGAACTGCGACCAGTCCGGGCAAAATCATTTCGCGAATAGAAGCCTTCGTGGAAATTGCCACGCACTTACCATATTCCGCTTTCCCGTCTGCAGCTTCAAAAATTGCTTTATCCTCTTTTGACCATTTATCCTGTTCAAGGCCATCATTCTTGTTCATCACATTCAGAGCGGCCTTGAGCTCGGGGATGTCTTTGAACTGTCGTCGAACTTCCTCAATCATGGCCATCGCGGCACGTCCAACTGCGTTCATCGAAAGAGCTGAGAACAGGAACGGCAACATTGCACCAATAAACAGCGATGCCATCACATAGGGGTTGGTAATGCTGATATCGGTAATTTCCAAGGCTGCCGGATGGGATAAGTTATACGAGGTCATAAACGCCGCGAAGAGCGCCAAGGCGGTCAATGCCGCCGAGCCAATGGCAAATCCCTTTCCAATTGCCGCGGTCGTATTGCCGACTGCGTCAAGTTTATCGGTACGTCCTCGTACTTCCGGTGGCAACTCTGCCATTTCCGCGATACCGCCAGCGTTATCCGAGATCGGACCATAAGCGTCGACGGCAAGCTGAATGCCGGTGTTCGATAACATGCCAACCGCCGCAATCGCAATTCCATACAATCCTGCAAACGAATAAGCTGCGACAATCGCCACGGCAATCACGATAATCGGTAATGAAGTTGACAACATGCCGACACCCAGACCGGAGATGATATTGGTCGCGGAACCGGTAACTGATTGACGGACGATCGCTTTGACGGGTGCCGTACCTGTGCCCGTGTAGAACTCAGTGATCTTGCCGATCAGCAAACCGGCCGCCAATCCAAACAGAATTGCAAAGAACACTCCATTGGCCGTAATCGTCTGGCCAGCAAATTCCCAACTATCGGGCAACATCCACTGAATGATGAGATAGGTCAAAACCAGCAGAATGCCGGCTGAACCAAATTCACCGACATTTAGGGCGTGATGGGGACTGCCTCCTTCTTTCACTTTGACGAAGAACGTTCCGGCGATCGAAGTCAAGATTCCGACACCAGCGAGTACTAACGGCAACAGAACGGCTGACAAACCTCCAAAACCGTCGTCGACGAACGGAGCCAATCCACAAAATGCCGTCCCCAGGACCATGGTACCGATAATCGAGCCAACATAAGACTCAAACAGGTCGGCACCCATGCCCGCGACGTCGCCCACGTTGTCTCCAACATTATCTGCAATCGTTGCCGGATTCAGCGGGTGATCTTCCGGAATTCCGGCTTCGACTTTACCGACCAGGTCGGCACCTACATCGGCAGCTTTGGTGTAGATCCCACCGCCTACGCGGGCAAACAACGCGATCGAAGAAGCACCAAATGAAAATCCAGTCAGGACCGTGATCGTTTTGGTGATTTCCTCAGATGTGCCTATGCCAAACATGATTCCGTAAACAATGAAAAGTACACTCAGCCCAAGTACCCCCAGCCCGACGACTCCCATTCCCATGACTGAACCACCAGCAAACGCAACTTCCAGAGCTTGCCCTAATCCTGTCCGGGCGGCGTTTGTCGTTCTTACATTGGCCTTCGTCGCGACTTTCATTCCAATAAAACCAGCCAGTGCAGAGCAAAATGCGCCAAGTACGAACGACAGCGCGATCAAAGGAGACGAAGACTCACCTTGAGTGCTTCCGGCATAACCCAGCAAAGCCGCAACCGCGATTACGAAAATGATCAATACGCTGTACTCGGCACGCAGAAACGACATCGCCCCATCGTTAATGTTCTTGGCAATGCGAGCCATTTTCTCGGTGCCGACTTCCTGGTGCGCCACCCAGGACGATTTCCAATAAGTGAATATCAATCCGCAGATGCCAAATACGGGAATCAAGTAGCCAATCCATGGAAACCCACTGGTGGACGTAGAAACTTCATCTCCTGCCTGTGCAGCTACAGGAACCTCAGCTGTCGTATTGTCCTGAGCGAACAGAGAACTCTGGGTCAACAACGCCAGTCCGGCGGCGACGCCTATGGTTAACATGCCGATAACAATGATACGGTGGTTTAGTCGAAAGATTCCCGACATAAGTCTTGCCTTTTTGCAAAGTGGCTAACAAAGAAATTAAGTCATCGAAATGCGACACAGCTTGCCCAACTAGTTGGAAATATCCAGTTCAGCGGGTGCGAAGTCGCGGCGAGGTGTGCGGCAGCGTGAATGAATTCTTCATCGTAAAAGCCGCATGAAACCGAGAAGTTTACAACTCTTTCCAGAAAACTGTCAACAACGCTTTTCGAACGAGCAAGCCTGGCGAGACCGAACACGTCACACTTGGCGTTATTGTTAGGCCAGGAATCGTGAGGCAGCTGCCTCACCGAAACCACACGCTTCAAGTGTGACAATTTGACTCATCATTACCGGACCGGACGAACGAAGTTCTCACCAAACCAAAACGGGCGGCAGAAATCTGTACTCGGCTCGAGCAGGTTGTGTTTTCATTGCTTAGCATTTCCGCAATGTAGGTAGGATGGCCACTCCTGGCCGTCGTATGCCCGAACGACGGGCAAGAATGCCCATCCTCCAAATAAATAAAGGTGCAACTCAACGCACCTGTGATCAGTTTGTAAGTCTTCCCGTGGGCAAACGGTCCAGTCATCCTGAAAGAGCCAGATTTCGCCGCGGCAAAAAAATTCTCGTGTTCTGAAGAGACGCGCTGCCGGAACTGCGCGGAGCTTGTTCCGGCCGACCATGGCTATAAAAAAACTCTTCGTTTTTATTCGATTTGCTCGATTACACTCTGAACCCAAGCCCGTAGTGCTCGCCGTTCCGGAATGTCGCGGAGGACCCAAGCGTCGGTGTGGTTGGGGTAGGGGAGGGCTTGAAAAGTAAATTTTCCATTCGTTGTTTGTTTTTCCAAGTAACTCTTGGTTGTTTCAACCGACAACTCATGGGAAATGAATTGAGGCCGATTGGCAAGTCTCATCAGCCTTGCTTTAGCCCTCTTTTGATCTGGACCTTGACTCCAATTAGCAGTGCCGTCGTAATGGCTGTGACAGATAAAGCCACACCACCAACTTGCGATTTGATCGTTGTTAAGTCCGATATAGTTGCAAGCGATCGAACCACGAGAGAACCCGCTGATGAACACCTTTTTTTCATCGCCTCCGTAATTTGCACAGACGTCCGCAAGGGCAGACTGGCAATACGAAACCGTGGCAGCAACGCTACCCCACCACAATAATTGGTTTTGCTTGCGATCCTGGCTAACGAACGGCAGGCAAATCCAAATAAAACCTTTGCCCGCGCTGATTCCGTAACCGAGATTGCATTCTTCGACTTTTCCGTTGCACACATCGCCCAAATTATTGCTGTAAGTCCCGTTGCCTGGGTACTCGACGATCACAGGATATCTTTGATTCGGCTTCCAATCGTTCGGAAGATAGAGCGAATGATAGACGTCCGATTCTTCGTATCCGGGCAACGTCGCCTTGACTCGCTTTCCGGCGGATGGTTTCCCGGCGACCATCAAGGGCGTTGTTAGATCACAGCGAATATGGTGAACGTTGTTTTGGGTTTCCGGTTTGGTGTCCGAAAATTCTTTTTGTTGAGAACAGCCGGTCGTGGCAACGAGAAGACTAACGCACAGTGAGGTGATTATTTTCGGCAGAAATTGTCGAGTCAACGTTCTCATTTCTTCACATGAAGCCTTCTGCTATTACATTTCGTATGGTTTAACCGTGACAGAATTTGCAGTGCTCGACTGTAGCCAAGGAAAATTCATGAAATGACATATTACGCAAGTCAAAGTGCAAAATACGCTGTTCCAGGGTCTTGCCGAATCCGGCAAGAAGTTTGATGGTCTCCATCGCACCCATACAAGCAACTGTTCCGGAGGTCGCCCCGAAAACCGGAAACTCTCGCTTCCAATATTCGGGAACCTCTGGAGTCAAGCAACGCAAACAAGGCTTGCCCCCTGCAGGAAACGTGGAAATGGAAGCCTCCGTATCGTACATCGCGCAATTGACAAGCGGTTTTTGGTGTCGAACACATGCATCGCTGAGTGCGAATCTTTCCTGGAATAAAGGCGCGGCACCCACGCAAACATCGGCCTCAGGCACCCATCTTTCTGCTAACTCGTCGTTGAGATTGGCAGCAACCGGAACAATTTCCAATCGCGGATTCAAGTCCTTTAGCCGACGTTCAATCGTCTCAATTCGTGGTTTGCCCAACCAATCGTGAGTCATTAACAATTGCCGGTTGAGATCCGAATGTTTTACGTTGCCGCCATGAGCGATGATCATTCGCCCAACACCGGCCGCTGCCAGTTCATAGGCAACGACGCTACCCAATCCACCGCACCTGGAGATTAGAACCGTACTGTTTTTCAGTCGGCGTTGTCCCTCTTCGCCAAATCCTGGCGTCCACATTTGCCACTGGTAGGTTGCCCGTTCTTCATCGGAAAGTGAGTCGGCAGGGGGCTTGGGCAGGTCGGTTGTCATGAATCTTAAACGTAAAAGAAAATGAATTTTTGTGATTAAGTTAGCTTTCTTGGGAAGCAGGTCACCCAAGTTATCACGGCTCCACAGAAGCTTCACCCTCTCGCCAAACATGGTATTAGGTCTCGACGATTTCTCCGTTATCCAGCCGACAGTGGACGGTCCCCAACTCCTGGGCTTCTGCCGTGTTGTGCGTGATGTGCAAAACGGTGACTCGTTCTTTCTGATGAACCGTACGCAGCAATTCGGCCAATTTGTTGCGAGTTGTATCATCCAATGCACTAAGCGGTTCGTCCAGACATAACAGACGAGGTTTAAATGAAAGTGCCCGGGCCAAAGCGACTCGCTGTTTTTCGCCACCCGAAAGACCGTGCGGATAACGGCGGAGAATTGCTTTGATATCCAACAAGTCGGCTAGTTCCTGAACCCGTTGCGAACGAGTTTGCGAGTTAATTTTTCGAACTTCCAAACCAAACTCAATTTGCTGATCGACTCGCATCGTCGGAAAGAGGACGGCATCTTGTGGCACGTAACCGATCTTCCGCGCCGATGGAGCAAGCCCAGTTACATCTTGATCGTCCAGCAAGATCGTACCGCTGGATATCCTTCTGAGACCGCAAATCGCCTCGAGCAAGGTCGTTTTTCCACAGCCGGTCGGACCCATAAGAATGCCGTACTCACCACTGGGAACCGTTAGAGAAATATTAGCCAGCGAAAAATCGCCCTGATGAATTGTCAGTCTGTTGAGTGTGATCATACGACGGCACCTCGTTCCAAGTTACCGCCGAGTGTCACCAAACGGGTCACGATCAAAACCAGAATCGCGACTGTCACCAGAATCAACGAAGCTGCCACGGCGCCGCGCAGATTGCCGAACTGAAAATTGAGGTAGACCGTGGTAGAAAGCACCTCGGTTTTCATACGAGCCGTTCCAGCGAAAATCAGGATGGGTCCGAATTCACCCAGTGATCTCGCCCAGGCCAAGGTAAATGCCGCGACACCTCCTCGCCAGGCTTGTGGCAACGCGACGCGCGAGAAAGCCTGGAAGCGACTCGCGCCAAGTGTAAAAGCGACTCGCTCGGGCCGGTCACCGATTTCCTCAAACGTATCCCGCATCGTCCGAACTGCGAATGCGGCGGCGACCGTGAATTGGCCGAGAATTACCGCGGGGACTTCGTAAGTGATACCGCGAATACCCGGAAAACCCAACCAGGAAAAAAAAACGCGGGTCGAATGATCCAGCCAACGACCTGCGGGCGTTTGGAACAGAACCAGTAAACTGATCCCAACGACCAGCGGCGGAAGGACAATCGGAATGTCCAACAATGTATCGATCAAATAACGAAACGTCAACGCAACTCGCCGAATAAACGGTCGACGTTCGAAGCGTTGCACTATCGTGTCTCGACCAAGCCGGGCCAAGACATAACCGGTCGGCACAGCAACCCACATCGAAAGGATTGCCGAAATTGTGCAAGTGATCAGGCTCAGCCAAACCGAGAACCGCACTCGCTCATCCGCCAGCGAGACCCGCAGGTCTTCCCAAGTCGCAAAGCGGAAATCGGCGGCTAACATCGCCACGATCAAAAACAGATAGACCATTCCAAATCCCGACATGGTCGACCAAAAGAACCAGTTCCAGTTCTTCGGTGGTTCGTTGTCGGTTGACGGGTTGGATGATTGGCGGGTCATTCAATAAGATTTCGGCCTAATAATTAATGGTGAATGATAAATTACTATTTGTCTACTTGCCCGACATTCGAGAGAGCCAGAACCGATTTCAAAACCGTTCGTGGTTCCGCCTTTAAGCGGTTTCCTTTCGCTTTTTCCGCCTAAGGGCGGGACTACAAAACCAACCAACTAAACCGTGATCAAGGATCCACGAGTTCGAATCCAAATTTCTCGAACCGTTTTTTTATTTCCGGACGACTAATCCATTCAAAAAATCGTTTCATCAATACAGGGTTGCGAGTGGTTCTGGAAACGGCCCACGGCTGGGTCGCTACAACGTTCTTTGAACGCTTATCAATTTCCACGATCCGTAACTTTTCAAGTGACCGGTCAGAAGCCATGACATTCGAACGATAAACGAACGCCACATCCAATCCGCCGGCGAGAAGTTGGCTCATCAAAGTCGGGCCAGCGTCGACCGTGACTGCAGCTTTCATTTCCAAGCGGTCATAATACCCAACAAACGGCTCGCCGGTGAGCATTTTTTTCGTCAATTCCCCGAGCGCCGATTGAGATGGATCACAAATTCCAAATCGCAAATCCTGGTCCAACAAATCCGCAGGCTCCCTAATTTCACCGGCCAAATCCTTGCTGACAGCCATCACGATCTGATTTTTGCTGACGGTCGTTGGCGATTCAAACTGGTCGATGACTTCTTCCAGAAAAATCACGTCACAAGCAAGGTAAGCGTCGGGAAAGACGTCAGCATCGTCAATACTCTTCATCGAAGACACCAGTTTTCCGCAACCTTCCCAACGTGGATAAATATTGACGCCTTCGCGTGATGCAAACTGGCGAACGGCTTCCTCAAGCACTGGAGTGAACATCGAACCGCAATATAAATGAATCTCGGGAACTTCTTCCCACGAATCACCTTCCACAAAAGCAAATCCGAACGCCTCAAATGCGGCTTTTCCTGTCTCAGGGGCCGTCAAATAACGAGCGAACTTGAGACACTCGGTTGGGGCTTCGGTCGCCGACACGACTCCGATCGCTATTTTGCTTTGAAATTCATTCAATGGGTCGGCAACGGCTGCAATCTTCAACCGCGGCTGCTCACTCTGACCGTTCGACTCATTGATCTGTGCGACCGTTGTGTCCCAGATGACAGCGGCATCCAGACTCCCGGCGACCAGCGCCTGTGCGAGCGTCATTACATTTTCTGAATCGGTCGCCTTATTCGACTCCAATTCCATCAACACGCCGTCGCGCTTGGCGATACGGCGAGTCAATTTACCAATCGCGGCCCGTTCGGAAGCGATGCCGTACTTAATGTCGTTCATTTGCACGAGATCGCGCAAATTGCGGATTGTAAGGTTGCTGGATGTGGCAACGGCGATCACCGGCTTTTGTTCAGCCAGCGACAATCGTTCGGCGACGAGCCCCTCGTGATGAGCTTTCGCCAACAGCTGATCATCGGCCGTGATGTAGAGATCAGCACCACCCAACAGGCCAGTTTCGAATTCCGTTTTGATCTGCCCCGCCAATTCACCCGACCCGCCAGTACGAACAATTTGCACATTGACGCCGTAGGCCTGGTTGTAGAAATTGATGACTTGTTCGACTGGTTGGGCGACTCCCGATGCGCAGTAGACGCGAACTGTGGTTTGTGAAAACGTCGTGCGGTGAGCATCAGGACGAAGCCGTAGCGCAAAATAGCCCAACAAAACGACCAATAGAATCGAGACGATCAACAGGATCAAAACCCTGGAAATCGCTCCCCGCCGCGAGTATTTTGAACCGCCAAAAAACATCATACCCCGGCCTTCGATTCGGTTAGATGACCGGATTTGATGTGGAGAATTCGATCAGCAAAATCTGCAATAGCCGGTTCGTGGGCGGCGATCAAAACAGCACCACCGTCGTCTGCAAATTCACGCAAGGAATCGAAAACGAGGCGCGTGTTTTTTCCGTCCAGGTTTCCAGTAGGCTCGTCAGCAATCACCAGTGCAGGTCGATGAGCGATGGCCCGCGCGAGCGCGACTCGTTGGCGTTGACCGTGACTAAGCGCGTCTGGTTTGTGGTTGAGCCGATCATCAAGCCCCAACCGTTCGAGCCATTGCTTTGCCGTGCCAGCTGTAACGCCTTTTACTATCCGAACGTTGTCCAGCACGTTAAGGTAAGGCACCAACTGCAGCGTCTGAAACAGGTACCCGATTTGACTGGCGCGAAACTGACTGCGAACGGCAGGTGTCAAATCAAAAACATCTCGCTGGTTGATTAAAACCTTGCCGCTTGTTGGTTTTTGCATTGCCCCGCAGGCCAACAACAACGTGGTCTTGCCGCTGCCGCTTTCGCCTTGCACTGCGACCATCTTCGAGCGGGCGATGCTAAAGTTCACATCGCGCAGTACTTGCAACTGTTTCCCGTTCGCCGTGTAACAGTGAGCGAGGCTTTCGACTTGTAAGACGTTGTCCAATTCTATTTCTGCTCTTCGATCAATTTTCTTTTCCGATAATTTCTGCCGGGTGACGCATCGCGGCTACGAGCGAGGGAAGGCTACTGGCCAATGCAGCCAGCAGCGTAGCCACAACGCCAACAACGATCGCCGCTTGCCAGTCGATCGTGAGCTTGCTACCCGTCGCCTTGAACAGGGATTGGCTCTGCAATAGTGCAACGAACGCACCGCACGCGATGCCGATCGCTGCTCCCAGGATCGTCAACAATACAGCTCTTGAGACAAACAAAATGACGACTCGCCACTGGCCGTACCCCAAAGCTTGCAGTACGCCAACTTCAGATTTCCGCTGGAACGAATTCAAACTTGAAAGCGCAATGATCGCGATTGCGAGCAGAGCCCATAACATATTTTGCAAAAGTCGCAGATTGTCGCGGCTGATAACCCGTATATTTGAGCGGGCAGCTGCCATTTTTTCGCGCCGCAGAATCAGAGCCTTGTCGGTAATACGAGCCAGTTCGTTTGCCAACACAACATCTGATTTCAGCCCGGTGAGCTCGCATTGTTCGCTCGTGCATTCAATTGCTTCGATTCGGCTGATCTGATTCCGAACCCCGAAGAGTGACTGCACGGTCTTCAAGTCCAAAAACACGGCTGCGTCCTGCCAGGTCCCATTGGCTCGATTGACGCGACTGACGAAAAAGTATTCTCCGTTAATCTGAATTTCGGGAGTCTCGTCTCGCTTGATTCCGAGTTTTTCTGCGAGTTCGCTACCCAATTGCACTTTCCCATCCTGAATCGACTTTTGCATCGGTGCTTTGGGACGACCGGGCATCGGAATTGACGCCGAAAGGCCCACGATTCTGGCGGTTGCCGTTTTTTCTCCGAACACACATTCAGCTTTACGTTCGAGCATTGGAATCAAATGGTTTAACGAGGCCTTGTATTCAATCAGCTGTTGCACCAAATCGGCCGACATTGTCACGTCCGAGTAACCTCCGTCGGAGTGGTATTGAAACTGATCGAGTTCCGCGGGAATTATCACGACGTTCGAACCGATATCGCGAGCATTGCGAGTGATCTCTTTTTGAAAGCCCGCATTATTTACCGAAAAATAGGTCAACGCACCGGTGATCGTCGCCACAATCAACGCGACGAGCAAACCCGATTTCCAGCGGTGCAGAATTTCACGAATTGTTAAAGAGATCGGGTTCATAATCTGAAACTAGCCCAGCTTTCGTTTTAGAAAGACGCCGATCATGATCACCAATGCCAGTAGTATGATCAATAACGTCCAAGGGACGGCGACGGTTTGATCTTGATTTTGAATACCAACATCGGAAGGCGAGTCTGCTGTTTTAGGGTTAACGCTCGGCTTTGCCGGCGTTTGTTCACTGTTTGCGTTTTGCTCTTCGCCGATGTGGTCGAGGTCATGCACAACCAATCCACCGCCAAGGTCGACGCGCTGATCTTGTGCCAAACCAGTCGAGTTTTTTTGAATGATCTGTGCGACTTCAGCAATCACAAATGCCGAGTTAGGATCAAAGCTGAGGCTTCGTTCGGCCGCGAGTTCGTGTTGTTTGCTCCACAGGTGGATCATTTGCTGCCCGTACAACCAATCGCGATTCAAATCACACTCACAGTCTTGGCCGCAAACGCTGGCTCGACCGACAATCTTTTCGACCGTAATCTCGTCACCGGTTAAGACTTCGCCTAATCTGCGGCCCTGTCCAAAAACAATCGCTACGGCTGGCAAGTCATCGTTTTCGATTGCAAGTGACTTTAACAACCACGACTCGGCGATTTTCTGTTGATTCGAAATGGTGACGAGAACGGGTCCTTTGTCGGTTGGTTTTTCCAGCGTCCACATCTGCCGTTCAAGTTGATTGATCGCGGTTACCAGAGTTTGGCGGCAGGCAGCATTCTTGAGCTCCTGTTTAGATTCAACCAAAACGACGACACAGAGTGCGTCAACGACATTGTCCAAAATTTCGTGGCGGGCAGGTGACTCCAGCATTTTGACAAGTTCGTCGGCCAGGCGTGTTTGTTCATTGGCGGGCGCGCTAAACGGAATCACGAGTCCAGCCTGACCGGTTAGCGCCATCGCCGGCAAAGCTGATTCTTGTTGGCCAATGTGATCCAGAAGTTGAGCCGCCTGTTTGGAGTCGGCTTGCAACCAAACATAGCCGACGTTGGATCCATCGAGTTTCTCGCGAAGCGTTTCGTTCCACTGCTCAAACTGGTTGTCGTCCACGACGTTCGGTTTGACAATTTGCAATTGCCACGATTTGCCGTGAACGTTGACGAACGCGACGTCTCGAACACTGTATTTGCAGCGCGCGTTTGGATAGGACTCGCTGGCGAGGGTTGGATGGAACAGGCCGAGAATCAACATGAACGTAGCGATCGATACTGCAAATCGGCCAACGGCGATTGGAAGAGGACTCAAGTTATTCTGAAAGAGCTCTAGTCCGCCGCGGCGGAAAGAATCTGCCTCAATAAACACGAGAGATCCTTCATCTCGCTCAACTCGATTCAGGATGAATAGTTGGTGCTCCTGGTTAAATGCCGAACTTTGATCGGTATCAGGGATAAACGGCTTGTCAAATGTTTGGTCAAGCATCACTTTTCCGGGAAGGCCTCGTCAACGCTACGAGGCAAGAAACCGAGTGATGTTTCCAGCCACGATCCACAAGAACAACCGCCACCCCCTTCGGCCGAAAGCAACATTCCCTGTGCCGGAACGACACTGATCCAACAATCCGTTCGAATTCGTTTGAACCGATTCACTTTGTCGTGCCGCACGTCCCACCAGGTCGTTTCGCCAAGCCGTGAAAAAATGCCGTTGGTGCTGAGTGTATAGCTGGAACAGCCATGGCCGCCGGGAAAGCCGCGACGAATGGTCGTGCCATCGGCCAAATTCATGACTTCGGGCCTCAGATAAAGTAATTCACCCTGAATTGCCGGGCGTGAAATATGTTTGCCATGATGGTTCGCCTCCCATGCAACGGTTCGACTCCAGATTGGTTCACCCGTTTTTGGGCTCAGCGCTTGGACCAAGAATTCTTTTTTTGTCGACTCTGAAGCGACCAACACCAGGCTGCGATTTTGTTCGTCTCCACCGCCGGCCAGATACAGGCAGGCAACGTGACCCGCGAAGGGTGCGAGCGGCTGACGCCATTTTGTTTTTCCGGTTGTTGCGTCGAGACACACAATTTGGTGTTGTTGGCCATTGTCTAATGAAATTCTCCGCACGGTGTCTGCCTGGTGATCCGCCGTTTTGTCTTCGACAAAGAAGATATGATCGTCCATTACCGTTATCGTCGGATGGAGGATCAAACCTTGGTATCGCCACTGAACATCGCCAGTGAGATGATCCATTGAAAATAGCTCGTCACCAGCGACGACATGCGTGTCGGCGCCGCCAGTCGAATCAAACCACTGGGAACTGCCCCACCACTTGGTATAGATGGCGGGCGTGGCAACGACCGAGCCCAGCAATTGATCATCGTGTCGACCGATAAAGCCCCAGCTGTTGTCTTTCGCATTGCTTTTGACGGGTAAATCGAATTGGCGAGCAACGCGGCCGGTTCGCCCCTCCAAAAACCAGGCTTTGTCTTCCGCAGCAACGTAAATCCCGTTCGTATCAGCGCACCAGTTTGAACAATCGTGCGGCACGTTCCAACGCATCACGGTCGGCGTCTCAACGCTCCACAATACCGTGCCGCTATAGCTATCCAACGCAATCATCCGCTGCTGACCTTGCAGGAACAAACGACCGCCAGCAGCAAGCGGAGATGGTTTTCGATTCTGGCGATCCGCCTTGTAGCGAGGCCCCGGTCGACCGATCCACTGGGTCAACAAGTCTTGCCTCTCCGTCGCCTCTGAAAGATGCTCTCCACCAAAAGCGCTGTTGTCTGCCTGGCCGTACATGTGGCTCCAAACGCCTGAGCCTTCGACAGGATCCCGGCGCCAAACGACCGAGTCGCCGTTGTGCAAGACGCCCCCTTCGGGACGCACCAACCGACGTACGACATCGTCTGAGTCTGCCGAAACGACGACCGAAGCGCAGGCAGCGGGAAGTTGACGAACGGGTACGACGGCAACGCAGAGTTCACGACCGTACCGCCACCGTTTGTCTGACGTCCATTTTTGTCGAATCGTCGCGGCGGTAGATTCATTTTCAACGATCAAAATCACGCACAGCTGACTTTCTGCTGCGAGTTGCTCGGCTCGTTCAGCTTGCTCGGCGCCCAAAACCAGGGCCAACCCGCGCGGATTGGGGCTCTTCTCAACCAGATCGACCATCCAATTTTGTGGCGGTGAAGTTTTTGTCAGCGTCCAGTCAAAATGCGAGTCCAATGAATAGCTTTTCGAGACGTTTGCATCTGCCGCATCGCCGTCTCGAATCTGGAATTGAAGTTCGCGGCGAAACGGCAAACCCTCGACCACCAACGTGTGCGATGTTGTCAATCCCTGACTCGCAAACCGTTTTACTCGGTCCTCGGTAATCAAGTCCACGATCGAGGCACACTTCGTTTTGGTGCCGTAGCTGATTTCGATCTCGCCTGGACTAACAAAATTCGTGATTGGCCCCCAAGTTACAATATCGGTCGCGGATGATTCTGCCGATTTTGGAATATCAAATTCTTTGGCTTGAGCAGCAAACTGCCTCGCGATTGAGGATGCGTCCAGCGGCGTTGAATAAATGCGGACTTCGTGCAATGCGCCAATCAGCGGAAATGACTCGTTAGCATCTTTGTAGGCAGCCAGGGTGAAATGTTGTTTGCCCGCATAGCTAATCGGACCGGTTTCAGCGGTGCTGCTTGCCGCGAGCGAACCGTTGATGTACAACCGCGATTCGCGACCATTGTAGGTTCCCACAACATGATTCCAGGATTTGGGTTGGAAACTGTCATTGGCTGTCAAATAAGTCAGTCCATTTCCGCCGCCGGCAACCGCGAAACAAAATTTGTCCGACCGGTAACCCAGAAGCCAGCCGTGTTCGACCGCACCGTCGTCCTGGATGTAGCCGACGATTCCGCCCCATGCAGTCGGTTGATCGACGCGGACCCAGGCTTCCACCGAAATCGCATCAGCAGGCAGTGTGCTCGCGGCGTCTTCAGAAAGTGTGAACATGCTGCCGTTGAGTTCAATCGCTTCGAATGATTGAGATTTGCCGATTTGTATTGCTTTGGCTTGGCCAGCCAATTGCAAATGCGTCGTTCCGGCTTGATCTTTTACTTGCACGTTATTCAATTGTGTTCCTTTGAGGTCGCTCTGGCCCGCGTTCTTCATGGCTGAGCGGTGAAAGACCCAGCGATGAAGCAAATTCCTGGATCGCACACGAGCCACCGTCGGAGAATTCCAAACTTGATCGGTACTCTGCCTACCTGAGGCCGACCAGTCTTTTTCGGCTGTCGGCGAATAAACGTACAAGCCGCCTGTGTCGGTGGAAGCGATCAAGCAATCGCCTGCGATGGCCAGCCCGAAAACACGACCTTCTGTTTCGGCGGACCAAACGACTTCGCCGTTGCCGGCGTCAACTGCCGTGACATGGTCGCGGCCTCCGACGAAAACGGTGGTGCCCGCCATGATGATCTCAAGCGGCTCATCAACTTCGCGTGTCCATTTCAATTCATTCGTTGATCGCTCTGCCGCAAAAAGTTTTTGGCCGTCGATCACGTAAAAGAATTCATTATGGACCACAAGCGAACGACCGCGCGGAAAAGAGGCAACGCGCTCTTTCCCCTTAAAAACACCAACCTGACCTCCACGGGCAGCCCCGCCCCCTTCGGTGCGGACCACGTCGCCGGATTCGGTCAACACGATCGTCACGCCACCACCGCCAGGCAAGCTACCCAGGCTTTTGCCGTTTGTACGATCAAACAACAAAGGTGCGACGCGTCCTTGAGGAACGATTAAATGGTTTTCAGCAACCAGTAAACTGCCTTCGAGTGTTGCGTTTTCATGTTTAACGACAAACGTCTGTTTGAATTCGTTTGGCTTGCCCGTCTCGAGATCAACCGCGCAAATGTAAGACTCACGCCAAGGCAAAAAAGAAGCCCCAAAATAGGCCACGCTGTCCCGAACGGTAATGCCGGTCCGCACAGGATAGTAGCTGATTAAGCGATCGTTGTTGATTAATCGCCGTTGTTCTGCTCCCTGGTGAATCGACGCGTTGAATTTCCAAACCAGGTTGCCCGTCATTCGATTGAGACAATAAGCATTCCCGTCATCGCATCCAAATAACACGCGGTCGCCTTCGAGGGTTGGTGCGAGTCGTATCGGGCCGCCGGCAACAAATGACCATTGCTCAACGCCGTCGTCCAGATTAATGGCGGTGAGCGTATCTTGGCTCGACGAACCCAAATAGACTGCTTCTCCGTCGCTGACCGGATGAAAACAGGCATCGTATTGTCGCATCGCGGGCAAATCGCGAATCCGAGCGAACGCGTCCCACCGGGCTGGGCCGTCCCATGCTGGATCGGGCGGCAACTCCGCTTGCCATTGCCAAGCCAGTTGTAGCCGTTCAGCCCTGATCGCCTTCGCGGCAACACCCGAACGGGCATTGTCGCTTCGAAATGCGGGCCACTGTTGGGCGTTCGCACAATCGGAAATCACCAATATGACGAGCAGAATTAATCCAATTTTCATTTTGCCAACCCGCTTGAACGAAAACGTCCATTCTACTCGTTGGCGTGGAAAAAGCAGTTAGACAAAGACTTGTGCATGACTGGCAATTGCACTTCGGCGGAAACTTGCTCCGGAATTAATTTATCATGTAACAGGAGCCGAGCGTGATTCTGCTCCGTAACATGTTATTCCCCAACGCTAGTTGTCGCACGAATTGATCAGTCTACACCTACTCATGCTTCTGCATGCGGGAATCCCCTCTTACCTTTCGACCGGTAAACCACTCGGAACCGATTCTGGAATCGTTGCCTGGAGGCGGGTTTCAAATTCAGGAATTGTCAATGAATGAAGGAAATTTTCGATATCGTTGATATCGCGGTTGCTCAAATGACGTGGAAGGTTTTGACGGTCAAGTGTGATGGCCAACCAAAAACGGGTCTGCCAGTCCTGTAGAACGGTCTCCCACAATTCCTCTTGCTCCAAATGCCGTCGCGGTCGATAAGTCAACAGGCTGAACCACGGCGATGAATGATGTCGGATAACCGACCTCAAATCGTTGAAAGCGCCGTTGTGCATGTAAGGGGCCGTTTTGGCTACGTTGCGGAGTGGTGGCGTACGAAAAGCGAATAAATCTTCCGGTTTTTCATTTTCCAAATATCGGCCTAGATCATACGGTGCAAACTCTCCCTTTCCCGGCCCCAACTGTGGAACCGCGAGCGACCAATGTTTTTGATCGGTCAACAGTGGTCCGGTGTGACAGCTCGCACAGTTTGCTCTACCGTAAAAAAGAATAGCACCTCGTTTCTCTCTGCGAGTTAACGCTGAATTGTCACCGGCCACATAACGATCAAAAGGACTGTCCAAAAAAGTGTAGGCGTCGATTTCAAACGCACCAATCGCATTCGCCGCGTCGGCAAACGTTAGTTCCTGCAATGTTTTTTCTGGATAAGCGGACAAAAACATGTCCTGATATTCGGGAATGGCCAACAGCCGGCTCATGATAGCGTTCCATATACCTGGCAAGTCCTTGTCGGAGACCTCGGCTAATTCGTTTACATCACCCTCGAAAGTCAAATCGCCGTCTAGACCTCTCATTTCATGACGAGATGTCACCGGAAACATTGCCTGGATATACAAAGAAGACGAAAGCCCGGGTAGCAATTGCCCTCCCGCAGGTGACGTGAAGTTCCCGTCAGCGACTTCCGCAACTCGACTATCCCAGAACATACTCTTCCACAAACTGGAACCGCGATTGAATATCTCTGGTGCATTTCTGGGAATGAATTCTCGATCGGTGCCTTTGATACGCTCAAGTCCCAAAGCACCTGGATTTTTCGGTGCAGTTCCAACTGGAAGAGCCAGCCCGTCGCCAGTTCCCAAATTCGGATGATGGCAAGTCGCACACGAAGTGTCGCGATTTCCACTGAGTTCCCGGTCGAAAAACAGTGCTTGACCCAAGGCAATACGGTGTTCTGTGTGCCCGCCGCCCGGGTCCAACGGTTCCACCCCATATTGCTCTAACAATCTGCGGAGTCGTTGATCATTTGATTGTCCAAATAGCGTTTGTGAAAAGCTCAAGCCAACACAAATACATAAGGCCGCATACGCAATCTTGCACAAACCGTATTTAGGATTCGTAAAAATCATCCTCTTGTCCCTATTTGTGAACTCTTCACCGGTGCCCTCTTCCCGGAAAACGTCAATTAAACACATCGAAATCGAGAAGCTGGAATTCATCTTAGTTAGACTCACGCCCAAAACAATCTCCGCGCTCGGGGGGTGAGCGAATCCGCCCGTTACACTAGGAGGTCTTTTTGTTCATAATGAATGCATTTAAGAGCCGCAAACACCGGGTTTTCAGCGAATCCTGATCGGCGTTTCCGTGTTGGTTTGCTTTCTGACTCGAATCCTCGCTGGCTCCGATCCAACTTAATGGTTCTCCTAGTTTATTCAATCACGGTCCAAAACAAGTGATCGACGCTCGTTTGAAACGGAAGGAACAGATTAACGATTCGAGAGACCCAATAAGGCAATCCATTCTGGTAGCTGATGCGAGCCCGCATTGCACCCGTTCCTGCTTGAACGAATCGAGTTGGGTCACCGCCGGGCTGCACCGCAACCACAGAATCTATGGCGGTTGCAAATTGGCTGTCAACAGTTTCATATTGACCCGTTTCGTAGTTGAACAATTCGATCTTATGATCCACCGTTCCGATAATGTTGAATACTTTGGCTTCCAGGCTAAATCCCAAAACGCTTGGTGTGTCCGTTGATGCCGTTGCGTCGACGGTAAAGACGTTTTGATAGCGACTGGATATAAATTGTGGATTCATCACAAGATATTGATCATCACTCTCAGCCAGTTCTGGCAACCCGCCTGAGTTCAGGCCGCCCGTGACGATTGCAAAACTATCAGGCAACGTCGGGTCAGGGGTGGTGTCGATAATATCGACACAGGCCGAAAACTCCGATGTCGCACCGATCGGTTCCAATGTGGCTGTCGACGTGATCACCCAACCTGACGGAACAACCGCCGAGAGTGAAACGTCAAACACTGCGTCACCCGCGGAATCTGTAACGACGCTCGTCGAGCCAAGGAACATCTGTCCCTCACCGAATCCCGAAGGGTCGCACTCTGGGGAGGCGAAGAACTCAAGGGTATAGTCGTTGAGCGGTTCACTGTGTAGCTGGCCAACGACCTGAATCGCCAAGCCGTTATTGGTCGCATCGAGAATCTCGGGGAAGTTCTGCAATCCATTCGCACCCGTGTCGGCGTCCAACGGGTCGTTTGGTGTGACTCCGTAGCCGTGGCCGGTGGGAATGAGATCGACACCCAGCCATCCGTTCGAGTGGATCGAGTTCTCCGAAATCCTCACCGTGGGATTTTGTCGTCCGACCGTGATCCCGTTCAGCACGTGGTCGGCGACGGCATTCCCTTCAATGCGAATGTCGGTGTAGATTCCCGAGCCATTGGCATTGCCCACATCGATACCCCAGACACTTCCCAAGAGCGGGTCACCGTTGGCGTCCAACCCAATCGTGTTGCCGGTCAGCTCAATGTTCGACCCTCCAGATCCCCAAAGGATCACACCATATCCGAAAAGCTGACCTGCGTACTGACCGATGCCCACTGCCTTGATGCCGGCGATTAAATTGTCGCGGAGGACGACGTCGTGGTTGGTGCCCTCAAAACTGACCCCGATCGTCGAGGCCGGGTTCCCTTGTGCGAGTCCATCCGGCGTGGTTCCGATGTAGTTGTTCTCGATCACAGTGCCATTCGTGTTGACAAGCTGCAAGGTGGTACCTGAAGGCAGGCCCGAGCTGGTGTTCCAATTCCCGTAACCGGTAAGAAAATTGCGGTCTGCGGGATTCGGGCCGCCGATGACGTTGTTATTCCCGGATAGCACGCGCACCCGCTGGACGGTGTTTCCAACTACCAGATTATCGTCGCCGCTGATCCGGATTGTGCCTCCGGAGTTGCCCTCGACCCGGGTCCGCGAACCGCCGACCGTGACGTTCATGTACCCGGTGTTGCCCTCAACCAACGAGTCTGATCCAAACGAGACAGAGCTGCTGTCAAATCCGATCAGCGTGCAGTTGGGGGCGT